>CAZDCR010000005.1:35764-39623 GCA_964503995.1 uncultured Segnochrobactrum sp. | reverse complement strand
ACCTCCTCAACGCCCTCGCCCAAATGCGATAGCCCTGCCCTGGCAGGGGAGGGACAGACCGCGGAGCGGTCAGGGTGGGGCCCGTCAATCCAAACGCAGGTCGAAATTGGGATTGACAGGCCCCCACCTGCCGCGCTGCGCGCGGCTGTCCTCCCCCCTGGCAGGGGGAGGACGAGCGCCGTGGTCCGCGCCCCGCCACCGACAGCACCGCATCGCCCTTGCGGGACGCGGTCACCCGTATTACGGCATTGTCCGACAGATCGGACGCCGCCCCTCGCCTCCTGCAGCACGGTGGATGTGCCGACCGTCTTCCCGAGGCACGCCTCCCGCCCGTGACCCGTCCCCAGTTCACCGCGTTGATCGTCGCGTCCGCCCTGTTCATGGAACAGGTCGACGCCACCGTGATCGCGACCGCGCTGCCGGCGATCGCCGTCGACCTCGCGGTCGACCCGATCGCGCTGAAGCTCGCCTTCACCGCCTACCTGCTCGGGCTCGCGATCTTCATTCCGGCGTCGGGCTGGGCCGCCGACCGATTCGGCGCGCGGGCGGTGTTTTCGTCGGCGATCGTCGTCTTCACCATAGGCTCGATCTGCTCGGGCTTCTCCAGCACGCTCGAGCAGTTCGTCGCCGCCCGCGTGCTGCAGGGCGTCGGCGGAGCGATGATGACGCCGGTCGGACGCCTGGTGGTGATCCGAAGTGCACCGCGCAGCGAGCTCGTCAGCCTGATGGCATGGCTGACGGTGCCGAGCCTGCTCGGGCCGATGATGGGCCCGCCGCTCGGCGGCTTCATCGTCACCTTCTTCGACTGGCGCTGGATCTTCTGGATCAACGTGCCCGTCGGCATCGTCGGCTTCATCTTGGCGCGGCTGTTCGTGCCGGATTTCCGGGCCGAGGACCCCGGGCGGTTCGACGCCCTTGGCTTCGTGCTGCTTGGCACCGGCCTGTCGGGGCTGGTGTTCGGCCTCTCGGTGTTCGGCCAGGCGTTCGTGCCGTTCTGGGTCTCGCTGGCGCTGCTGGCGGCGGGTGCCGTGTGCACCACGCTCTATGTCGGCCATGCGCGCCGCTCGACGAGCCGGCCGCTGCTCGACCTCGCGCTGTTCCAGTACCGCACGCTGTTCACCGGCGTCGTCGGCGGCTTCCTGTTCCGCATCGGCATCGGCGCCATCCCGTTCCTGCTGCCGCTGATGCTGCAGATCGGCCTCGGCCTCACCGCCTTCGAGACCGGCATGCTGACGTTTGCCGGCGCCGGCGGCGCGCTCCTGATGAAGTTCACCGCCGCCCCGATCGTGCGGCGCGTCGGCTTCAAGCCGGTGCTGGTGGTGAACGGCGTCCTCAGCGCCGGCTTCATCGCGGTGACCGGGCTCTTCATCTACGGCGTGCCGCACTATGTGATCGTCGTGGTGCTGCTCACGGCAGGCTTCTTCCGGTCGCTGCAGTTCACCTGCCTCAACGCGCTCACCTATGCCGACGTGCCGGATGACCAGACGAGCCGCGCCACCAGCCTGTCGAGCGTCAGCCAGCAGCTCGCGCTGTCGACCGGCGTTGCCGTCGCTGCCTTCATCCTCGAGGTGCTGCGCTCGCGGAACGGCGACCACACGATCGCCCTGACGGACTACCTGACGGCGTTCCTGATCCTCGGGGCGATCTCGCTGGTGCCGGTCCTCACCTACCTGCGCCTGCCGGCCGACGCCGGCGCGTCGATGTCGGGCCGGCGCCGGCGTGCGCCGCCTGCCGAGAGCGACGCATCGGAGGGCGGCGCCTGAGCGGGGTCGCGGACCGCACGATCGGCGCAAGGAGGTCGATACCGTCAGTCGTCGGCGTGCGCGGGCGGCTCGTCACTCTCGCTGCGACCACGAAAGCCCTTCGCCAGCACGTAAAGCTCGGCCGAATCCGAGCGGCTCGCCGGCGGCTTGACGTGCATCACCTGGGCGAAGTCGCGCTTCAGGTCGGCGAGGAGCTCGTTCTCGGTGCCGCCGCGCAGCACCTTGGCGAGGAAGGCGCCGCCGGGCTTCAGGATGTCGCGGGCGAACTCGGCCGCCACCTCGCAGAGGTGCATGATGCGCAGGTGATCGGTCTTCTTGTGCCCGGTCGCCGGCGCCGCCATGTCGGAGAGCACGAGGTCGGCCTTGGCACCGCCCAGCGCCGCGACGATCGCCGCAGGCGCGTCATCGTCGAGGAAATCCTTCTGCAGGATGACGACGCCCGGCAGCGCATCGACCGGCAGGTAGTCGATGGCGACGATGCGCGGGTCGGCGTCCGTCGAGCCGGTGCGCGCCGCCGCCACCTGGCACCAGCCGCCGGGCGCGGCGCCGAGGTCGACGATGCGGTTGCCCTTCGAGAGGAGCTTATATTGCTCGTCGATCTCGATCAGCTTGTAGGCGGCCCGCGACCGGTAGCCCTCCGCCTTGGTGCGGCGGACATAGGGGTCGTTCAGCTGGCGGGCGAGCCAGCGCGCCGAGGCGGCCGTGCGCTTCTTGGCGGTCTTCACCCTGACCTTCAGCGCCCGCTCGCCCGAGCCCCGGCCCGACGTCGCCTTGCCGCCGCCGGCAGCTCCCTTGCCGCCGCCGGCACCCTTGCCGGAGGCGCTCATCGCCAGCCATCCTGGTCGCCGTAGCCGTCGCGGCGGTCAGCGTCGATGAGCTCCGCGAGGATGCCCTCGCGCAGCCCGCGGTCGGCGACACGCAGCCGCGTGCACGGCCAGCGGCGGCGGATCGCCTCGAGGATGGCGCAACCGGCGATGACGAGGTCGGCGCGGTCGTTGCCGATGCAGGGGCTGGCGATGCGGTCGGCGTGCGACATCGCACAGATACGCGCCACCATCTGGTCGACCTCGTCGGCGGCGAGCCAGAGGCCATCGACGCGACGGCGATCATAGCGGTCGAGGCCGAGATGGACGCCAGCGAGCGTCGTCACGGTGCCGGAGGTGCCGAGCAGGTGGATGCGCCCGCCGGCGGCCGCGCGGTCGATCTCCGGGCCGGCGCGGAAGGCCTCGAGCCGCAGCGTCACGTCTGCCACCATCGCCTCGAACAGCGGTGCGTCGACCTCGTGTCCGCCGAATCGTTCCGCCAGGGTGACGACGCCCACCGGCAGCGACGCCCAGGCGCCGATGGCGCGGTCGACACCGCGGTGGGCACCCTTGCCGGCGATGTCGATCCAGACCACTTCCGACGAGCCGCCGCCGATGTCGAAGAGGATGGCGCCGTCGCTCTCGATGTCGACGAGGCCGGCGCAGCCGACGACGGCGAGCCGTGCCTCCGTCTCGCGCGAGACGATCTCGAGGTCGAGCTCCGCCTCGTCCTTGACGCGGGCCAGGAACTCGGAGCCGTTGATCGCCGCCCGGCAGGCCTCGGTGGCGATCAGGCGGGCCCGCGACACAGAGCGGTCGACGAGCTTGCGACGGCAGATCTTCAGGGCCTCGACGGCGCGGTCCAT
This sequence comes from uncultured Segnochrobactrum sp., assembly GCA_964503995.1. Taxonomy (GTDB): domain Bacteria; phylum Pseudomonadota; class Alphaproteobacteria; order Rhizobiales; family Segnochrobactraceae; genus CAMDHY01. The sequence continues at coordinate 36,191 of CAZDCR010000005.1, read as the reverse complement.
CGCGGGCTCGCTCAGGCGCCCGGTGCGGGCGAGGCCCTCGCCGAGGCGGACGATGCGGGAGAAGGCGTCGACGACGCGGAAGCCGTGGCGGCGCGGCTCGGCGATCAGGAGGCGGCAGTTGTTGGTGCCGAGATCGAGGGCGGCATAGACGCGCGCCGACGGCCGGCGGCCCGGCGCATGCTCGAACGGCTCGCGAACGACCGCCGTCGTTCCGTCCTCCCTATCTGCAGACACGTGTTACCGCCGATCCAAAATCGCAGTGCCGGAGCTCCGGCAGTTCGTCCCAGTCTATCAAGCCGGCGTCCCACTACAAACCGGTGATCGTCGAACGGCGGGAGCTGCGGCCCTACGGGCGTCACTGGCGGTTCGCCCGCCCCAGCCGTGCCGCCGACACGACGGCGGCACGCCACGTCGGAACGCGGGAGAG
>CAZDCR010000005.1:28744-35664 GCA_964503995.1 uncultured Segnochrobactrum sp. | reverse complement strand
TGCAAATCCGTCTGGCGGGTTTCAGAGGAGGTTGCGCACCGCCGGGCGGCCGCGCTATAAGCCGCCCGCCGTGCAGCCGCGGCGCGCCGCCGACGCGGCCGCCGCACCATCTGTCGCGTGACGGATGGGGGATAGTTCAACGGTAGAACAGCGGACTCTGACTCCGTTAATCTAGGTTCGAATCCTAGTCCCCCAGCCAGTACTTCTTCCTTCCGATCGTGATGGCCGCGGACATTCGCCAAGCAGTGTCGGGATGGCCTGTGCCGGCTTTTCTGTCCGAGCCACTCACCCGAGCGACGGCCGGTGCGGCGGAGCCGCGCGCCGCCCGTTCGGCGCGACCTTCACATCACCCAGGCGCCGACGGCGATGAAGCCGTAGGTCGCGGCGACGAGGGCGATGGCGAGGGGATAGGGAATGTCCATGGCGCGCTCTCCGGCCGTCTTTGGAGAAGAACGCTGGTCGCACGTCCGCGTTCCCGCCCCGGACGCGGCTTTTCGGCGACGCGCCTCCAAGGCCGCAGCGGCTCCAGGACGCGACAACCGGCGGCGATCGTGGCGCGCCTGACACGGTCACCGGCCCGTTGCCGGGAGGCATGACGCCCGTGAGGCGGAGCGTGCTAGATTTTGCGGATGATCGCGGCGGAACATCACGTCTTCGACACGTCGCTCGGGCGGTGCGGGATCGCCTGGCGGGGGGCGCGCGTCGTGGCGACGTCTCTGCCAGAGGGGGACGACAATCGGGTGCTGTCGGCGCTCGCCCGCCGCCCGGGGCAAACGGCAGCGGGAGAGCCGCCGCCGGCGATCACCGCCGGGGTGGCCGCCATCCGGCGGCTCCTCGCGGGTCAGGCCGAGGACTTCGCCTTCCTGCCCCTCGACCTCGACGGCATCGCGGACTTCGATCGCCGCGTCTACGCCGTCGCCCTCGCCATTCCGGTGGGCGAGACCCGCACCTATGGCGAGGTCGCCCGCGCCCTTGGCGAGCCGGACGCAGCACGGGCCGTCGGACGCGCGCTCGGCGCCAACCCCTTCCCGATCGTCGTGCCCTGCCACCGGGTGCTGGCCGCCGGCGGAGCGATCGGCGGCTTCTCGGCGCCCGGCGGCGTCGCGACGAAGCGGCGTCTGCTCGCGATCGAATCGGCGCACGCGCCGCTGCCCTTGTTCGCAGGCCTCGGCCGGAGCGGCTGACGGCCGGTGCGGGGAGTGCCGCTGTCGCGGCTGACGGCCGTGGCCTGGGGCACCGCTGTCGCCGCCCCCGGACAGCGACTAATTCCATTCCGGCCCGGCGCCCGGCGCCCGGCGCGCCGATCCGCCGAGGCCAGGCGCCCCGGCGCCGTGCGCGCCGGTGCAGCTCGGCCGCCCTCCCCGCCTCAGACCGCCTTTGGCGCTCGCCAGAGGGCGGCGCCGCCCTCGAGACCGGCCTCGTTCGAGGCGATGGAGACGTTCGGGGGCAGGTCTCCCTGGACGTGCTTCGAATTGCCGCCGCCGAGATAGAGGTGGTCGTAGTGGAGCAGCACGAAGAGGATATCGATCATCTTGTGGACGCGCTTGCTCCAGTGCTTCTTGCCTGCTTCGTCCATCGCCGCGCGGCCGAGCCACTCGTCGTAGGTCTTGTCCTCGTGGATCGGGTGGTGGGCAAGCTCCATGTGCGCCATCAGTTCGCCGTTCCGGAACAGCGCCGTGCCGCAGCCGGTGCCGAGCGTCACGACGAGTTCGATCCCCTCGCCCCTGATGATGCCGAAGCCCTGCATCTCGGCGTCGTTGATCATGCGGACGGGATGGCCGCCGAGCTTCGCGGAGACCGCATCGGTGAGGGCGAAGCCCGCCCAGTCCTCGGTGCCGAGGTTCGGCGCCGTCAGCACCTTGCCGTCGCGGACGACGCCGGGGAAGCCGATGGAGATGCGGTCGAAGGCCGGCAGTGGCGCCACCAGCGTGCCGAGCGTCTCGACGAACAGCGCCGGCGGGCACGGGTGCGGCGTCGGCACGCGGACGCGCTCGCTCAGGAGCTTGCCGGTATCGTCGATCACCGCGGCCTTGAGGCCTGTGCCGCCGACGTCGATGGCGAGAATTCCAGCGCTCAACTGCGCCTCCCCTGTTGGTTGTGCTGTGCGGCGCGCGGCCGTCAGTCGTTGGCCGTCTTGGTGGCGATGCCCTCGGCGCCGTCGATGGTGACGACGAAGTCCTCGTTCTCCCATTCGCCCGTCGACACCCACTGGAAGGTGAAGCGGACGTGGGTGCCGCGCGGCAGGTCACCGACCGGCAGGTCGACGAGGTGGACGCCGAAGCTGTTCGTCACCGTCGGCATGTCGTTCTCGGTCGTCCACTCGTCGGTCGTCCAGCGGACGGAGGCTGCCTCCGGCACCTCGATGCGCAGGCGCTTGCCCATCGGCAGCGAGCGGCGCTTCTGGTTGAAGCGCCAGACACGCACCGGCGAGGTGACCTTGCGCACCTGGTAGCGCTCCACCGGCTGCGGCGGCATGTCGAAGACCTGGCCCTCGCGCAGCGAGCGCAAAAGCTTGATGTGCTCGGAGTGCGCCCAGACGAGCGGCATGGCGCTACCGGAGGGCTTGCCGCGGAAGAGCTCGCGTTCGGGGATGTCGTCGCCGTCCCAGACCTGCTCGGGCAGCATGCCGCCGGCGCCGGCCGACTTCTCGAGCGTCTCGAGCAAGGCAGCCGCGGCGGCGGTACGGCCGGCGGCGAGCTCGTAGTGCGCCCGCTCGCCGGCGAGCAGCGGCCAGGGGCGGCCGACACCGGTGCCATCGAAGGGGCCGCCGTCCTCCTGCTCGCCGTAGCCGTCGCCGTTGTAGCGGTACCAGAGCGGACCCTGCGGCAGGTCGATCTTCAGCATCGAGTCGATCGCCTTGACGGTGTCGACCATGCGCGGATCGTCGGCGGCGCGCAGGCCGAAGCGGACGAGGGCCAGCGCGTCGGGGCTGATCAGGCAGGAGGCGCGCTGCTCCATGTCGCTTGGCGGCCGGTTCTTCACCGGTACGAAGCCGTCGAGCGGCGAGGCGGCGTCCGAGGTCTCGGGCGGGGCGATGCGCACATAGTAGCCGGAGATGCCGAGCTGCTCGGCGAGCGGCGTGCCGGTCGCGAACGTCCAGAACTCGATCTCGTCGTTCCAGGTGTCGGCAGTTTCGCGCAGGCACTGGGCGGCGTCGGCGCGGCCGGCGATCTCCAGGATGTCGGCGGCGGCGAGCAGGCCGGCGATCTCGACGGCGAGCGTGAAGGGCGAGTAGCCGGCGTCCTCCTCCCAGCGGTCCTGCCCGGTCACCGGGCCGTTCTGGACGATGTAGGCGGCGGCGCGCTCGACCATCGGCACGAAGCGGGCGAGGTCCTCCTTCGACAGGTGGCCGCCGCGGCAGAGCATGTCGGCCAGCAGGATCGGGAACGCGCACTCGTCCATCTGCACGCCCTCCCAGTAGGGCATGCCGTCGAGCCAGACGTTCTGCGACCAGTGGCCATCGGCCTCCTGGATCGCCATCAGATAGCCGAGGATCGCCTTGGCGTCGTCGATAGCGCCGGCGGCGAGGAAGCCGCCCGCCGTCTCGACCAGATCACGCGGCCAGACCAGATGGTATCCGCCGAGGTCCTCGTCGCCCTTGTTGAAGCCCCAGGGGATCGAGAGGCTGGCGATGGTGGCGCCGGGGAACGCCGGCGAGCGGTGCACGGCGAGCACCGCGGCGCTGACGCGGTACTGGTCCATGTTCTTCTTGTCGGACGGCCGATCGAGCGGCACGAGGTTGCGCTGCCATTCGCGCCAGGCGGCCACATAATCACGCTGCGCCGCCGCGAAGCCGTCCTGCAGGCTGGCGAGCGCCCGGTAGCCGGCTTCCTCGGCGCGGCCGCCGAAGCCGAGCGAGATCACCGCACGGCCACCGCCCGCCTTGAGATCGATCTCCCCCGTCAGCGCGACATTGCCGTGTTCGGCCCGCTGGTAGCGCTGGTCGAGCTCGCCGTGGTGCGCCAGCGACTGCCAGCCGTCGGAGAAGCCGACGAAGCCGGCCGAGCGCGACGGCCACGGCACCGACGAGGCGATCGCCAGCGAGAGGCCGCGCGGTCCTGCGGCGAACAGCATCGGCGTGCCCTTGTAGTCCCCGATCCAGCCGGTGTTGTGGGCGCCGGCGTTGACGAGGTGGGGCGAGGCCAGGAGGTAGAGCCGGTAGTCGTCGATCGAGCCGGAGAGCGCCTCGAACGTCACCTCCTGCAGCAGCGTTTCCCGGTGCGGATCTGTGATGATCACCTTGGTGATGCGCCAGCGCCCGTCGCGGGCGGTGTTCGTCAGCCGGAAGGCGGGCGTGCCCTCCTCCAGCAGCGCCACCTCGTGATCGGCGTCGCGCTTCTCCTCGGAGAAGTAACCATCCGGCCCGGTGACGAGGAAGCCGAGGTCGCGGGTGCACGCCATGTCGACGCGCGGATAGTAGATCTCGTTCAGAATGCCGTGACTGATCGTGAACCAGATCCGGCTCGCCGCCGTCATCGCCGTGCCGACACCGCTCTTGGCGCTGGACGTCCAGCGGGGCGAGAGGCCGGGCGCGCCCGGGGGCGTGATCGCAGTGCCGTCCAAGTGATCGTCTCCCCTCGCGTGCGGTCGCCGGGCGCGCCGCGCGTTCGTCGTATCCCGTCCGATACCCTAGCCTGCGCCGCAGGAGCGTGCACGACCCGCCCGGTCTTTCTTCCTCAGTGGGTTGGATCAACCTAAACGCTTTTTCATGCTTCGGCCCGTGACGGGCGGGCGGTCCCGCTGTAGGGTCGGGCATCCTTTGTGTGACCGGAGGCTGCTGGACACGCGTTCGTCGTTACGGTGCAAGTTTCGATATCGGTCGCGTCGGCGACGCCGAACGGGCGGGCCGGAACGCCGGACGCGACGCCAGCACGGGTGCCCCCCGCCACCCGCTTTTCCTTCGTTAGCCCACAGTTCATTCGGCCGTCACGAGACATCTCTTCTCTGGTCCTGGCGCCGTGGTCGCCCGGGGCCGGCCCGCCAAAACCGCAGTGAGGATGACCCATGAGTTCGACGGAACGGACACCGGGGGGCGCCGACGCGGCGTCCGCGCACCTGCGGGGCACGGGCTCCGCGCAGACCGTTTCCGACATCGACAGCCTGGCCATCAACACCATTCGCACGCTCGCGATGGATGCCGTGCAGCAGGCGAACTCCGGCCATCCGGGCACGCCGATGGCGATGGCACCGGTCGCCTATACGCTCTGGCAGCAGTTCCTGCGCTTCGACCCGGCTGACCCGATCTGGCCGAACCGCGACCGCTTCGTGCTGTCGGCCGGCCACGCCTCGACGCTGCTCTACGCGCTCCTGCACCTCGCCGGCGTGAAGTCGGTCAACAGCCAGTACGAGCGGCTCGGCGAGCCGTCGGTGACCCTCGACGACCTCAAGCACTTCCGCCAGCTCGGCTCGAAGTGCCCCGGCCACCCGGAATACCACCTCACCTCCGGCGTCGAGACCACCACTGGTCCGCTCGGCCAGGGCGTCGCAACCTCCGTCGGCATGGCGATCGCCGAGCGCTGGCTCGCCGAGCGCTACAACAAGCCGGACTTCAAGCTGTTCGACTACCGCGTCTACGCGCTCGGCGGTGACGGCTGCATGATGGAGGGCATCTCCAGCGAGGCCGCCTCGCTCGCGGGCCACCTGAAGCTGTCGAACCTCGTCTGGATCTACGATTCCAACCGCATCACCATCGAGGGCCACACCTCGCTCGCCTTCAGCGAGGACGTCGCCGCCCGCTTCCTCGCCTATGGCTGGAACGTCCTGCGCGTCGGTGACGCCAACGACTGCGAGCGCCTCGCGGCGGCCTTCGACAGCGCCCAGCACGTCGACGACCGGCCGACGATGGTCATCGTCGAAAGCCACATCGGCTACGGCGCGCCAAACAAGCAGGACACCAGCGCCGCCCACGGCGAGCCGCTCGGCGAGGAGGAGATCCGCCTCGCCAAGAAGAGCTACGGCTGGCCGGAGGACGCGAAGTTCCTGGTGCCCGACGGTGTCTACGAGCGCTTCGCCGAGATGATGGGCAAGCGCGGACACGACCAGCGCGTCGCCTGGGAAGAGCTTTTCGCCCGCTACAAGGCCGCCCATCCGGAGCTCGCCGCCGAGATCGAGGCGATGCAGGCGCGCAAGCTGCCTGCGGGCTGGGACAGCGCCATACCGACCTTCCCGGCCGACGAGAAGGGCATGGCCGGCCGCGACGCCTCCGCCAAGGTGCAGAACGCCATCGCCCCGCACCTGCCGTGGCTGATCGGCGGCGCCGCCGACCTCGCGCCCTCGACGAAGACGCGCTTCACCTTCGAAGGCGCCGGCGACTTCGAGGCCGGCTCCTATGGCGGCCGCAACTTCCACTTCGGCATCCGCGAGCACGCCATGGGGGCGATCTGCAACGGCATGTCGCTGTCGAAGCTGCGCTCGTTCGGCTCGGGCTTCATGATCTTCTCCGACTACATGAAGCCGGCGATCCGCCTCTCGGCGCTGATGGAGCTGCCGGTCATCTACGTCTTCACCCACGATTCAATCGGCGTCGGCGAGGACGGGCCGACCCACCAGCCGGTGGAGCAGCTGATCGGCCTGCGCTCGATCCCGGGCCTGCTCGTCTTCCGCCCGGCCGACGCCAACGAGGTGGCCGAGACGTGGCGGACGATGCTGTCGCTGCGCCACGAGCCGGCGTGCATCGTGCTGTCGCGCCAGGCGCTGCCGACCTTCGACCGCACCAAGTACGCCCCCGCCACCGGCGTCGCCCGCGGTGCCTACATCCTGGCCGACAGCGAGGGCGGCGAGCCGGAGGTGATCCTGATGGCGACCGGCAGCGAGGTGCAGCTCTGCGTCGGCGCCCACGAGGCGCTGAAGGCGGAGGGCATCCGCTCGCGCGTCGTCTCGATGCCGTCGTGGGAGCTCTTCGAGAAGCAGGACGAGGCCTA
>CAZDCR010000005.1:0-28644 GCA_964503995.1 uncultured Segnochrobactrum sp. | reverse complement strand
CGCGCGTCGTCTCGATGCCGTCGTGGGAGCTCTTCGAGAAGCAGGACGAGGCCTACCGCCACGAGGTCCTGCCCCCGCACATTACTGCCCGCGTCTCGGTCGAGCAGGCCTCCACCCTCGGGTGGGACCGCTATGTCGGGCTGTCGGGCGCCAAGATCGGCATGCACACCTTCGGCGCCTCCGCACCGCTGAAGGCGCTGTTGACCGAATTCGGATTCACGCCGGAGCGCGTGCTCGCAGCCGCGCGCGCCCAGGCCGGCCGCTAAGTCGCCGGCCGACAGATCGAACGGGAGCGAATTGCCTTGACCGAACAGTCCTCCACCCCCAAGGCCGGCAAGAACCCGCTGGTTGAGCTCGCCGACTACGGCCAGTCGCCGTGGCTGGACTTCGTCCGGCGCAGCCACATCGAGAGCGGCGCGCTGAAGAAGATGGTCGACGAGGACGGCCTGAAGGGCGTCACGTCCAACCCGTCGATCTTCGAGAAGGCGATCGGTGGCAGCAAGGACTATGACGGCGCCTTCGCCGAGCTCGAGGGCAAGGGCGACGTCGACGCCTTCGGCATCTTCGACGTGCTGGCGATCGCCGACATCAAGGCCGCCGCCGACGTGCTGCGCCCCGTCTACGACGCCACCAACGGCGTCGACGGCTACATCAGCCTCGAGGTCTCCCCCTATCTCGCCGACACCACCGACGAGACGATCGCCGAGGCCCGCCGCCTCTGGAAGGCGGTCGACAAGCCGAACCTGATGGTGAAGGTGCCCGGCACGTCCGCCGGCGTCCCCGCCATCCGCACGCTGATCGGCGACGGCATCAACATCAACGTGACGCTGCTGTTCTCCCAGGAGGCCTATGCGGCCGTCGCCGACGCCTATCTCGACGGCCTCGAGGCCTTCAAGGCGAAGGGCGGCGATGTCTCGCGGGTGGCGAGCGTCGCGAGCTTCTTCATCAGCCGCATCGATAGCGCCGTCGACCACGCCATCGACGCGAAGATCGCGGCGAAGGACGAGAACGCCGACGCGCTCGCCGGCCTGAAGGGCAAGGTCGCGATCGCCAACGCCAAGCTCGCCTACCAGCACTTCATCAAGCTGAGCGAGGGTAACCGCTTCAAGGCGCTCGCCGCCGACGGCGCCCGGCCGCAGCGCCTCCTGTGGGCGAGCACCGGCACCAAGAACCCGGCCTATCCGGACACCCTCTATGTCGAGGACCTGATCGGCCGCGAGACCGTCAACACCATGCCGCCGGCCACGATGGACGCCTTCCGCGACCACGGAAAGGCGGCCGAGGCGCTGACCGTCGACGTCGACGCGGCGCGCAAAGTCCTGGATGATCTCAAGCGCTTCGGTATCGATCTTGATGCGATCACGCAGGAGCTGCTGCGCGATGGCGTTACGCTGTTCGCCGACGCCTTCGACAGCCTGCTGTCGACGGTCGCGAAGCGCCGCGTCGAGTTCCTGGGCCCGCGCCTCGATGGCCAGACCCACTCCCTGCCCGCCGACATGGCTCCGCTGGTCAAGGCGGAGCTCGACACCGCCCGCAAGGGCGGCGCGATCCGGCGGCTGTGGGCGCGCGACTCCTCGCTGTGGACCGGCGCGGACGAGAACCAGTGGCTCGCCTGGCTCGGCATCACCGGCGCCGACGCGAAGGAACTTCCCGCCCTCGTCGACTTCCAGAAGGATGTGAAGGCCGCGGGCTTCACCCACGCCCTGCTGCTCGGCATGGGCGGCTCCAGCCTCGGCCCGGAGGTGCTGGCGAAGACCTTCGGCAAGCAGGCCGGCTTCCCCGAACTGCTGGTGCTCGATTCCACCGATCCGGCCCAGATCGCCACCTTCCAGGCGAAGATCGACCCGGCGAAGACGCTGTTCATCGTCTCCTCGAAGTCGGGCGGCACGCTCGAGCCGAACATCCTCAAGGAGTACTTCTTCGACCTCACCGTGAAGGCGGTCGGCGCGGAGAAGGCCGGCGCGCACTTCGTCGCCGTCACCGACCCCGGCTCGCACATGCAGAAGGTGGCCGAGGGCGACAAGTTCCGGAAGATCTTCTACGGCGATCCCGGCATCGGCGGCCGCTATTCGGTGCTGTCGAACTTCGGCATGGTGCCGGCGGCGGTGATGGGGCTCGACCTCAAGCGCTTCCTCGACGCCACCGACATCATGGTGCGCGCCTGCGCCGCCTCCGTGCCGCCGGCCGACAATCCCGGCGCCACGCTCGGCGCCATCCTCGGCGTCGGTGCGGTCAACGGCCGCGACAAGGTGACGATCGTCGCTTCCCCCGGCATCGCCGACGTCGGCGCCTGGATGGAGCAGCTGCTGGCGGAATCGACCGGCAAGGTCGGCAAGGGCATCGTGCCGGTCGACAGCGAGCCGCTCGGCGCGCCGGCCGTCTACGGCAAGGACCGCATCTTCGCCTACCTTCGCCTCGAAGGCGGCGCCGACGCCGCCCAGGACGCGGCCGTCAAGGCGCTGGAAGAGGCCGGCCAGCCGGTGGTGCGCATCACCGTCAGCGAGCCCTACCAGATCGGCCAGGAGTTCTTCCGCTGGGAGATCGCCACCGCGCTGGCGGGCGCGATCATCGGCATCGACGCCTTCAACCAGCCGGACGTCGAGGCGAGCAAGATCGAGACGAAGAAGCTCACCGACGCCTACGAGAAGACCGGCACCCTGCCCCCGGAGGCACCGTTCTTCGAGGCCGAGGGCATCAAGCTGTTCGCTGACGCCCGCAACGCCGGCGAGATCGAGAAGGCGGCCTCCGAGAAGACCCTCGATGCCTACATCGCCGCCCACCTCGCCCGCCTCGGGGCCGGCGACTATGCGGCGCTGCTCGCCTACATCGAGCGCAACGCCGCCCACACCGAGGCGCTGACGAAGCTGCGCACCGTCATCCGCGACGCGCGCAAGGTGGCGACCTGCGTCGGCTTCGGCCCGCGCTTCCTGCACTCGACGGGCCAGGCCTACAAGGGCGGGCCGAACTCCGGCGTGTTCCTGCAGATCACCGCCGACGACGCCAAGGACCTCGCGGTGCCCGGCCACAAATATGGCTTCAGCATCGTCAAGCAGGCGCAGGCCCGCGGTGACTTCGACGTGCTGGCCGAGCGCGGCCGGCGGGCGCTGCGCGTCCACCTCGGCAGCGACGTGGCGGCCGGGCTCTCCCGCATCGCCAAGGCCGTCGAGCGCGCCCTCGGCTGAGGTCCTCCGAGGCCCCTGCCCCATCAAGATCCGGCGGCCGGAGTGCACCGGCCGCCGCCAACCCTTCCGGGAGAGACGAGAATGCAGCTTGGAATCGTCGGCCTCGGCCGCATGGGCGGCAACATCGCCCGCCGCCTGACCCGCGCCGGTCACACCTGCGTCGTGTGGGACCGCAACGACGCGGCCGTGAAGGAGCTCGCCGGCGAGGGCTGCGTCGGGGCATCCGGCCTCGAGGACATGGTGTCGAAGCTCGACGCGCCGCGCGCGGTCTGGGTGATGCTGCCGGCCGGCGCGCCGACCGAGGACACGGTCGCCGCCTTCGCCAAGATCATGGCGTCGGGCGACACCATCATCGACGGCGGCAACAGCTTCTACAAGGACGACATCCGTCGCGCCGAGGGGCTGCGCGAGAAGGGTCTGCACTATGTCGACGTCGGCACGTCCGGCGGCGTCTGGGGCCTGGAGCGCGGCTACTGCATGATGATCGGCGGCGACAAGGAAGCCGTCGACCGTCTCGACCCGATCTTCGACTGCCTCGCCCCCGGCCTCGGCGACATCCCGAAGACGCCCGGCCGCGAGGGCCTCGATACGCGCGCCGAGCGCGGCTACATCCACGCCGGCCCGCCCGGCGCCGGCCACTTCGTCAAGATGGTCCACAACGGCATCGAGTACGGCCTGATGCAGGCCTATGCCGAGGGCTTCGACATCCTGCGCAACAAGTCGTCCGAGGACCTGCCGGAGAACGAGCGCTACACGCTCGACCTCACCGACATCTCGGAAGTGTGGCGGCGCGGCAGCGTCATCTCCTCGTGGCTGCTCGACCTGTCGGCGATGGCGCTCGTCGAGAACCCGACCCTGTCGGAGTACACCGGCTCGGTGGCCGATTCCGGCGAGGGCCGCTGGACGGTGATGGCGGCGGTCGAGGAGGCGGTGTCGGCCGAGGTGCTGACGGCGGCGCTCTATGCGCGCTTCCGCTCGCGCCAGGACCACACCTTCGGCGAGAAGCTGCTGTCGGCGATGCGCTTCAAGTTCGGCGGCCACATCGAGCGTCCGACGGGCGGCTGATCCCATGAATGATCAGGTGACGCTCGGGCACGCGCGGATGCCCTCCGACGCCGCGCCGGCCCCGCCGGCGACGATGTTCATCTTCGGCGCCTCGGGCGACCTGACGAAGCGCCTGTTGATGCCGGCGATCTACAACCTCGCCTACGAGGGGGTGCTCGATCCCGAGTTCCAGATCATCGGCGTCGACCACATCGCCCGCTCCGAGGACGACTACCGGGCGTTCCTGACGGAGTCGGTGCGCGCGCTGATCGCGCGCAGCACCGACGGCTCCGCCTCGATCGACGAGGAGGTGTGGTCCTGGCTGATCAGCCGCATCGGCTACGTCGCCGGTGACTTCGACGACCCCGCCACCTACGAGGCCCTGAAGGCGCGCATCACGCCGCGCGCCGATGGGTCGACCAATGCGGTGTTCTATCTCGCCGTGGCGCCGCGCTTCTTCGCCTCGATCCCGGAGAAGCTCGCCGCCTCCGGGCTGCTGCAGGAGGGTGAGAAGTCCTTCCGCCGCATCGTCATCGAGAAGCCGTTCGGCAGCGACCTCGCGTCGGCGAAGGCGCTGAACGCCCATCTCCTCGGGGCGGCCGAGGAGCACCAGCTGTTCCGCATCGACCATTTCCTCGGCAAGGAGACGGTGCAGAACATCATGAGCCTGCGCTTCGCCAACGGCATCTTCGAGCCGATCTGGCGACGCGAGTACATCGAGCACGTGCAGATCACCGCCGCCGAGACGGTGGGTGTGGAGACGCGCGGCAAGTTCTACGACGCCACCGGCGCTCTGCGCGACATGGTGCCGAACCACATGTTCCAGCTCCTCGCGACGACCGCGATGGAGCCGCCGAACTCGTTCGACGCCGACGCCATCCGCACCGAGAAGGCGAAGGCGATCGAGGCGGTTCGCATCCAGTCGCCCGGCGAGGCGGCGAACTGGGCGGTGCGCGGCCAGTACACGGCCGGCTCGGTGCTGGGCAAGCCGGTCGCCGACTACCGCGCCGAGCCGGACGTCGATCCGCACAGCCTGACCGAGACCTACGTCGCCATGAAGTGCATGGTCGACAACTGGCGCTGGTCGGGCGTGCCCTTCTACATCCGCACCGGCAAGGCGCTGACGACGCGGCGCACCGAGATCGCCATCCAGTTCAAGCGGGCGCCGGGCGTGCTGTTCGGACAATCGTCGGCCGGCGGGCTGACGCCGAACATGCTGGTCATCCACGTGCAGCCCGACGAAGGCATCTCGCTGCGCTTCGCCGCCAAGGTGCCGGGCCGGACGGTGCGGCTGTCGGAGGTCGACATGGACTTCCGCTACAAGGACTATTTCCAGGCGCAGCCCTCCACCGGCTACGAGACGCTGATCTACGATTGCCTCGTCGGCGACGCGACGCTGTTCCAGCGCGCCGACAACATCGAGGCCGGCTGGGCCGCCGTGCAGCCGCTGCTCGATGCCTGGCGGGCCCGCATCGGCGACCTCAACCCCTATGCCGCGGGTGGCAGCGGCCCGCAGGCCGCGCACGCCCTGATCGGCCGGGACGGCTACTCGTGGCTGCCCCTGTCGGGAGCACCATTGCGGTGAGCGAGGCTGCCAACGGCAACGCCGCGCTGCCCGCGCGCATCTCGCTCGTCGTCTCCGACGTCGACGGCACCCTCGTCGATCCGACGAAGGCGCTCAGGCCCGAGACGATCGCGGCGGCGCACCGGCTGCGCGACGCCGGCGTCGCGCTCGGCATCGTCTCGAGCCGGCCGCCGCGCGGCGTCAAGCCGCTCGCCGACCAGCTCGGCCTCGACGTCTTCGGCGGCTTCAACGGCGGCTCGCTGGTCCATTCGGACCTCACGCCCATCGAGGCGCACGTGCTGCCGCTCGCGGCGGCGCAGACCACGGTGCGTGTGCTTCGCGAGAACGGCGCCGAGATCTGGGTGTTCGCCGACGGCGAGTGGATCATCACCGATCCGGACGGCGAGTACGTGCCGCTCGAGCGCCACACGGTGCAGTTCGAGCCGACGATCGTCGCCGCCTTCGGCGACGAGCTCGCCCGCGTCGGCAAGATCGTCGCCGCCTCGAGCGACCACGCCATGCTCGACCGGGTGGAAGTCGAGCTTCGCGCGCTGCTCGGCGACCAGGCCTCGGTGGTGCGCTCGCAGGAGTACTACGTCGACATCTCCCACCCGACCGCCGACAAGGGCCACGCCGTGCGCGGCTTCGCCCACTATTTCGGCGTGCCGCTGGAGGAAGTGGCGGTGATCGGCGACATGCCGAACGACCTGCCGATGTTCGATGTCGGCGCGCTGAAGATCGCCATGGGCAACAGCCGGCCGGAGGTGAAGGCGCGCGCTGACCTCGTCACCGGCTCGAACGACGGCGACGGCTGGGCGCAGGCGATGGACCGCTTCGTCATCCCTCGCGCGCCGAAGCGCTGAGGCCCACTCTCAGCCCCGTCCGGGCGCCGGCGGATCATCGACCCCGACCGGCGACGACATCGGGTCGGAGTGGATGTTCGGCGTCCGCCCGGCGAGCCTGAGCGTCCGCTCGAGCAGCACCTCGTAGATCGGCCGGCCGCGCAGGCGTTCGGCCACGAGGTTCGAGGTGGCGCAGGTGACGATCACCGGCAGGATGAGCTCGTAGGCGCCGGTGAGCTCCGCCACCAGCACGACCCCGACGAGTGGCGCGCGGATCGTCGAGGAGAACAGCCCGCCCATCGCGGCGATGGCGAAGGCCGCCGCCGTCGTGCCCGGCACGACGAAGGCGAACTCCAACAGCGTTCCGACGGCGAGCCCGATGGCGGTGGCGAGTGCCAGGATCGGCGCGAAGATGCCGCCCGGGACCCCCGTCGAATAGCTCGCCATCGTTCCGACGAAGCGCAGCACCGCGAGCAAGAGCAGGATGGTGATCGGCAGGTTCTCGGCCACCATGCGCAGGATCAGCGTCTCGCCGCCGCCGACGGCGTCCGGCAGCACGATCGCCAGCGCACCGACGGCGGCGCCGACCACCAGCGCCGGCACCCAGGGCGCCCGGCGAAAGGTCGTCATCGTCCAGTCGAGGGAGAAGACGAGGCAGCGGTTGAAGACGACGCCGAGCGCGCCAAGCAGCACGCCCAGCGCGGCAAAGGCCGGCAGCAGCGCGAGCGGCATCGCGTCGGTGGAGATCTGCAGGTCCGGTGCGGTGCCGCCGACGACCTCGGTGGCGAGCGCGCTCGCGGCAGACGCGATGATGACGGCGGTGTAGGAGCGGAAGGTGTAGGGGAACTGCTTCCGCGTCTCCTCGATGACAAACAGGATCGCCGCCAGGGGCGCGTTGAAGGCGGCGGCGAGGCCGGCGGCCGCGCCGGCGGCGAGCATCCCGCGGACGTCGGTCCGCCCGAGCTTCAGCCAGTCGGACGCAGCCTGCATGATCGAGGCGCCCATGTGGATGGTCGGCCCCTCGCGGCCGGCCACCAGCCCCGACGACAGTGCCAACACGCCACCGACGAACTTCACCGGCAGCACGCGCCACCAGCGCACCTCGCGCAGGCCCTCCATCGCGCCCTCGATCTCTTGCACGCCGCTACCGGCCGCCTCGGGGGCGAAGCGGCGCGTCAGCGCGAAGGCCGTCAGCACGGCGAGCGAGGCGATGACGGCGCCGCAGGCGATGGCGAGCGGGCCCCTGCCCAGTCGCGCCACCAGCCAGTCCGGCCAGCCGAGCAGGAAGTCGACGCTGATGTGGAAGGCCGCCCCCACCACGCCGACCGCAAGCCCGCAGACGCCGGCGACGAGGTAGAAGGCGCCGTCCGAGATCGTCGCTCCCGCCGGTCGGTTCGCTGAATCCAAGGTTGAGTCCCCCGCGCGAGTCGCGTGCGTGATCTGTGATCATGAGGACATGGAACAGCGGGCAGTGTCGACCGCCCACGGTGCGAGCGCCGCGCGCCGCCATCTCCCCCACAGGCCATGACCGCAGAACCGGCCGCTACCCCTTGCCGCCAGCCCTCTGCGACGCTTGCCTGGCGACCGTCGTCGCGCTAACCCCGGCGCCTGCCGCATGGCCCCTCGGGCTGCGGCCGTCGCGGCGCCCGTGCGCGCCCAGCCGATCGGTTTGCCGTGTCCCTGTCCCCGCGTCCCGGCGGCGCTGCCGCCGTCGCCATCCTGGTCCTCACGCCGGTGCTGTTCTCGACCAACCCCGTCATCGGGCGCGCCGCGGTCGAGAGCACCGGACCGTGGACGCTGGCGTTCCTGCGCTGGGCACTCGCGGCCGCCGTGCTTTTACCGCTCGCCGCCCCGGCGCTGCGCCGTCACGCGGCGACGCTCGCGGCCGAGTGGCCGTGGCTCGTCACCCTCGGCGCGCTCGGCATGCTGATCTGTGGCGGCGGTCTCTACACCGCGCTGAAGACGACGACGGCCACCAACGCCACCCTCATCTACACGACGTCGCCGCTCGCCATCCTGGCGCTCGAGCGCGTGCTGCGCGGCCGGCCGATCCGCCGCCGCGAGACGGCCGGCATCGTGCTGGCGCTTGTCGGCGTGGTGGTGCTCGTCTCCCGCGGCTCGCTCGACAGGCTGGTCGGCCTCCAGTTCAGCATGGGCGACCTGCTGACGCTCGGCTGCGCCGTGTCCTGGGCGGTCTACACGGTGATCCTGCGCCGCCCGGGCCTCGCCGGCCTTCCCGCCCTCGCCTTGTTCGTCTCGATCGCCGTCGCGGGTGCCGCACTGCTCGCCCCCTTGATGGTGTTCGAGACGGTGTCGACGGGCACCTTTCCGGCGAGCGGCGCGCAGTGGCTGTCGATCGCCGGGCTGGTCGTCCTCGCCTCCGTCGCCGCGTTCCTGGGCTACCAGGCGAGCATCCGCCTCGCCGGTCCGGCCGTGACGGGCATGATGATGTACCTGATGCCGGTGTCCGGCGTGGCGATGGCGGCGGTCTTTCTCGGCGAGCGACCGGGCCTCGCGGTGCTCGCCGGCTCGCTGCTCGTCATCGGCGGGCTCGTCACCGCCACGGCGCCCATCGAGCGCCTGCGCGCCGTCTTCGCGGGTCGGAGCTGAGCGATGGCCCGGCTGATCCTGCGCATCTTCCTGCCGTTCGCGCTCGGCTATTTCCTCAGCCTCGCCTACCGGCTGGTCAACGCCGTGGCGGCCCGGCCGCTGGCGGAGAGCTTCGACCTCGCCGCCGCCGAGCTGGGGCTTCTGACGGCGCTCTACTTCCTCGCCTTCGGCGCCGTGCAGCTGCCGCTCGGCACGGCCCTCGACCGCTTCGGCCCCCGCCGCATCGAGGCCGGGCTGCTGGTCGTCGCGGCGGCGGGCGCTGCGCTGTTCGTGGTCGCCGACGGCTTCGTCCAGCTCGCCATCGGCCGCGCCCTGATCGGGCTCGGCGTCTCGGCCTGCCTGATGGCGCCGTTCAAGGCCTACAGCCTGTGGGTGCCGCGCGAACGGCTGGCGCTGGTCAACGGCCTGCATCTCGCCTCCGGCGGGCTCGGGGCGTTCGCGGCCGGGGCGCCGTCGGAGCTGATCCTCGCCGCCTTCGGCTGGCGGGCGCTGTTCGCGGCGCTGGCCGTGCTGACCCTCGCCTCGGCGGCGCTGATCTGGTTCGCCGTGCCGCGCGACCATGAGGCGGCGGCGTCCGGGCCGGCTGCAGCCCCCGACGGTGGCTACCGGGCGATCTTCACGAGCCGCCGCTTCTGGCGGCTGTCGCTCGCCTCGATCGCCTGCCAGGGCACGTTCCTCGGCTTCGGCACGCTGTGGGTCGGGCCGTGGCTGCGCGACGTCGCCGGCCATGCGCCGCCGCTCGCGGCCGCCTGGCTGTCGACGATGGCTGTTGCGATGGTCGCGGGCTACCTCGCCTCCGGCAAGATCGCCGACAGCGTCGGCCGGCGCGGCGTGCCGATCGCGACCGTCGCGGCCGCGGGCATGGCGGCGTTCACCGTCCTGGTCGTCCTCATCGCCGTGCTGCCGGTCGGCCCGGCGGTGTGGCTGTGGCCGGCGTTCAGCTTCCTCGCGACCACCGGAACGCTGTCCTACGCGGCGATCACCCAGGCGTTTCCGAGCAACCTCGCCGGCCGCGCCAACGCCGCCATCAACTTCCTGGTCTTCGCCTATGCCTTCCTGCAGCAGTGGCTGACCGGTGTCGTGATCGACGAGCTGATGGCGCTCGGATGGGAGCGCGCCGATGCGTTCCGCGCGCTGCTTCTGGCCGCCGCCCTGCTCCAGGCCCTCGCCCTCGCCGGTGGGTGGGGCCTCGCGCGGCAGAGCCGCGGCGGTACATCCACAGCGAAGCCGTGAACCCAACGGGCGGTCGGGCGCGCCAGGCTAGCGCCAACCCCGCTCACGGTAGTAGCGCAGCGCGCCCTCGTGCAGGGGAACGGGAAAGGTCTGCTGCACCATGTCCTTGGGTTTCAGGTCGAACAGGGCCGGGTGCAGGGAATTGACGACACTGAGGTTCTCGAAAACGGCCCGCACCAGCAGATAGACGTGTTCGGCCGATTCCTCCGTCGAGGTGACGAGGAGCGCCACGGTACCGATGGTCGGCACGTCCTCCGGCGTGTCGCGATAGAGGCCGCCAGGGACGACGGCCGGGCGCAGAGCCGGATTGGCGCTCACGACCTTCGCCACCAGGTCTGTCGGGATCGGCACGATGTCGGTGTCGCAGCTCGTCGTCGCCTCCTGCAGGAGGCCGGTCGGGTTGCCCGCCATGTAGATCGCCGCATCGACCTTGCCGTCGCAGAGGGCGTCAGCCTCCTCGGTCGGCGCCACTTCGATGACGGCGGCAAAGTCCTGCAGCGTCCAGCCGCGGGCGGCGAGCAGCAGGTCGAGGAGGACGCGCTGGCCCGACCCCGGCGGGCCGACGGCGACACGCCTGCCCTTCAGCCCATCGAAGTCGTCGATGTCGCTGTCCTCGCTCACCACCACGCTCAGCGTCTCGGCGTGGAGCGCGAACACCGCCCGCAGTTCCGTGCTCGGGCCGACAGCGGCGAAGCGGTCGCGGCCGAGCGCGGCATCGGCGACGACGTCCGACTGGGCGATGGCGAAGTCGACGTGGCCGTCGCGCAGCGCCTCGAGATTGGAGACGGAACCCTCGGTCGGCGCGACCACGCAGTGGACGCCCGTCACCTTGCGGGAGCGGTTCACCATGGTGCAGATGGCGCCGCCTGCCGGCAGGTAGACGCCGGAGACCGTGCCGGTACCGATGCTGAGCGTGTCCGTCTGCACCGACGATAGCGTCGTTGGTTGCGCCGCCTCAACGCCGACGAACAGCACCGCGGCCATGACCCCCAACCACGCCGACAAAAGACGCACGCCCGCACCTCCCGACACCGCCAGCCGAGTCACGGCGGCCACACGAACCGGCAAAGTATGCACATCCGGCGGAAATGGAATAAGCCAATATTGACTGCGTCCTCGCAGCCGCCGGGAAGGTCTTGTTCCGACGACCGGGCCATCGCCGGCCTCGGGCGCCGCGAATCTCTCCGGCCACGCCATGCGCTTCCCGCGGCTGGAGAATCGGCGGAATGCCTGCCGGTCGGCCCGCCGACCCGCTGCGCGCGCCGTCGGCGGGATATTGGCCTGACCGCGTTCGCAACGGTTCGGCATGACAGGCCGGTGCAGGCAAATCCGCCCGCGGTGGTGGCATTTTCGCTGGCTGTCACCCGAAAGACATTGACTTCGCCGGGGTTGGACTTATTTTCCGCCTCGATGAACGGACGCCTCGCGGCGGCCGTCAGGCGTATTCGGTCCGGCAGATCGTCGCGATCGCACGCCGCCTAAACTTACGGTTACATGAGCTTCGAATCTCTCGGACTGAGCGAGAAAGTTCTCGCGGCGGTTGAGGCCGCCGGCTATCGCGAGCCCACGCCGATCCAGGCGGGCGCGATCCCGCACGTGCTGGCGGGCAAGGACGTGCTGGGCATCGCCCAGACGGGCACCGGCAAGACGGCCTCGTTCGTGCTGCCGATGCTGACGCGGCTCGAACAGGGCCGGGCGCGGGCGCGCATGCCGCGGACGCTGATCCTGGAGCCGACGCGCGAGCTCGCCGCCCAGGTCGAAGAGAACTTCGTCAAGTACGGCGTCAACAACAAGCTCACGGTCGCCCTGTTGATCGGCGGCGTCTCGTTCGAGGAGCAGGACCGCAAGCTGTCCCGCGGCGTCGACGTGCTGATCGCCACCCCCGGCCGGCTTCTCGATCACTCCGAGCGCGGCAAGCTCCTGATGCAGGGCGTCGAGATCCTCGTCATCGACGAGGCCGACCGCATGCTCGACATGGGCTTCATCCCGGACATCGAGCGCATCTGCAAGCTCATCCCGACCACCAGGCAGACCCTGTTCTTCTCGGCGACGATGCCGCCGGAGATCCAGCGTCTCGTCGCGAGCTTCCTCAAGGATCCGATCCGGGTCGAGGTGTCGCGGCCGGCGAGCACGGTCGACAACATCACCCAGCGCCTCGTCGCCACCGGCACTTCGCCGCAGGACAAGCGCGACACGCTGCGCCGGCTGATGGAATCGGCCGAGGGCCTGAAGAACGCGATCATCTTCTGCAATCGCAAGCGCGACGTCGCCACCCTCTACCGCGCGCTGCAGCAGCACGGCTTCTCGGTCGGCTCGCTGCACGGCGACATGGACCAGCGCGCCCGCACCACGACGCTCGAGAGTTTCCGCAAGGGCACCCTCACCTTCCTGGTGGCGAGTGACGTTGCGGCCCGCGGCCTCGACATCCCCGATGTCAGCCACGTCTACAACTTCGACGTGCCGCATCACGCGGAGGACTACGTCCACCGCATCGGCCGCACCGGCCGTGCCGGCCGGACCGGAACGGCGCTGACGATCGCTACCGGCGCCGACAGCAAGGCAATCGCCGCCATCGAGAAGCTGATCGGTCGCAAGATCGAGTGGGCTGATGGCGCCCCCGCGGCCGACGAGGCCGCTGCGCCGGCGGAGCGCCGTGGACGTGGCAGCCGTTCGGCGCCACGCGAGGCGGCACCGGTCGCCGAGGACGGCGCTGAAGCCCCGCGCCCGGCGCGCGGTCGTGGCCGTGGACGCTCGGCGAAGCCAGTCGCCGCCGAGGCGACCGAAGACGGAGTTGTCGTCGACGCTGTCGCCGCTGTTGAAGCCGAGTCGTCCGAGCCGGTGGCGTCGGAGCGTCCGCGTCGGCAGCGCGCCGTCGCGTCGGATCCGGAGTCGCGCAGCGGGCGCAGCTCGCGGTCCGAGCGGAGTGCGCGGCCCGAGCGGGCGCCGCGGGCGGAGCAGTCCGCCCGCCCCGAGCCGGCCCCGCGTTCCGAGCCGGCTCCGCGCT
Organism: uncultured Segnochrobactrum sp.; assembly: GCA_964503995.1. Classification (GTDB taxonomy): domain Bacteria; phylum Pseudomonadota; class Alphaproteobacteria; order Rhizobiales; family Segnochrobactraceae; genus CAMDHY01. The sequence continues at coordinate 15,165 of CAZDCR010000005.1, read as the reverse complement.
CGGAACAGGCGGCGCGGCCCGAGCAAGCGGCGCGGCCCGAACAGGCGCGCAGGCCTGAGCAGACCGTGCGGCCCGAGCAGGGGGCTCGCAACGAGCGGCGCGACAGGCCGGAGCCGGTCCGTCCCGACAGCCTCGGTGGACGCAACGAGCGCCGGGGCGGTGACCACCGTCGCGGCGAGGATCGTGACGACCGGCCGGTGGTGGGTCTCGGCGACCATGTGCCCGCCTTCCTGCTGCGCCCGACGCGCATGCCGCGCCCGACGCGGGCCGGTGAGGTCGACGACGCCGAGGAAATCCTCGCCGACGCGAGCTGAGCCCGCCGACGGCGCCCGAGCGGCGCCACGATAAACCGCGCGACGCCCGTCGCGCGGATGCCGGCAGCACCGGGACTGTGACGTCATCGTGTCGCGCCGGTCGTTGGGAAACGCCTCCTTAACGACGTCTGGTTACGCTTTCGGCGTCGCGTGCCTCACAGGCACCGACGGTGCGGGAGGCGGGGATGACGTCATCGGCGGAGGGATCGGCGCCGGCGCAGCCGAATGGTGGCGCGCCCGACCGGATCGCGGCGGCCGGCCCGGCCGGTGCAAACGCGGCAAGCGCGGAGCACGCAGGCGAACACCCCGCATCGTCTGATCCGCTGGCGGGCGTCAACCCCGCGCTCGCATCGGCCTTCGCGGCCATCGCCGCCCTCGTCTCGTCCAGTGACACCGACGCTCCCGGCAACGCCGCATCCGCGCTCGCGGTGCGCCGCGCCGCCCTCAACCGCGCGGCCGCGCGCCTCGACGGCGGCCTCGCCGTGCTGGCGGAGGCACGGCGCGCGCTCGCCGGCGACGCGCCGGCTGCCGCCGTTGCCGCGGCAGAGGCCGAGTGCCGGCGGCTCTCGCGCGACCTCGCCCTCTACTTTCCGAGCCTCGCCTCCGCCGAGGAGCCCGACACGGGCCTTCCCGGCCGCCCCGAGTTCGAGGCCGTCATCGACCGGCTCTGCGAGACGACACGCTCGCACGGGCGCTCGTCCTCGATGCTTCTGATGGGCGTCGATCGCCTGTCGCGGCTCGATGCGGCGCACGGCGAAGGTGCGAGCGCCGACGTGCTGGCCGCCGTCGGCCGGGCGATGACGTCGAGCCTCTCGGGCATCGCCCGCGTCTTCCGCTTCGACCTCGACGTCTTCGCCGCCGTGCTGCCTGACGTTCCGCTGCGGCAGGCGGTGGCGGTGGCCGAGAACCTGCGACGCTCGATGATGGGACGGCGACTGGTGAGGCGGTCGTCCGGCGACCTGCTTGGCCGCATCACACTGTCGGCCGGCGTCGTCTCGACGGTCGCCGATGCCGATCCCGCCGCGGCGGTCGAGCGGGCCGTTCGCTGTCTCGGCGAGGCGCAGTGGCATGGCGGCAACCGTGTCGTCTGCGAGACCGATCCGGCCTTCGAGCAGGCGCTGCGGGCGATTGCCTGAGGGTCGCTACGCCGCAGGGCGCTGACGCTTCGCGCCCGCCCCCCGGCTTCGGCCGCCTGCCTTCTTCGCCGCCGCGCGGACCGCGGCTGCCCGGGCGATCGTCACCCACGGCCGAAGCGCGTCGGAATCCTCCAGCGCCTCGGCCGGTGCGCGGCGATAGGACGTGAGCACCCGCCGCTCGCCCTTGGCGACGTAGGAGAAGGCCGCGAGCCCCGCTGCATCAAAAATGGCCGCGGTGTCGGCGTCGGACTTGAGATAGAGCACGTCGTCGGCGACGAAGGCGACGATCAGGCTGTCGAGATAGACGCTCTGGCCGCCGAACAGCCGACGGATACCGACGCGGCCAAAGGGCGAAAACAGCTCGCGCAGCCATTCGGGGTCCATCCCCTTCCCCTCCCCCAGGGCCCGCCGCTGCGATGGATCAGTCGGCCCGCGTCAGTCCCATCTGCCAGAAGTCGGCCTCGAGCCGGGTCGCCTGACGGAAGATGCCGGCGAGGCGGTCGAAGCGCGCCTCCGACAGACGGACGGCCGCCGAGGCATCGAGCGCCGCGCGCGACCGGCGCGCGACGTCGCGATAGCCCTCGCCCGCGTACTCGGCGATCCAGTCGCGGTAGGGGTTGGACGCATCGAGCGCGCCCGGGCGGGCGGCGAGCGTCGCACCGATCTCGGCATAGCCGACGACGCAGGGGGCGAGCGCCACCTGCAGGTCGAGGAGATCGCCGCGCAGGCCCGTGTCGATGACGTAGCGGGTGTAGGCGACGGTCGCGCGGGCCTCGGGGACGGTCTCGAGTTCGGCGGCAGTCAGGCCCCAGCCCTCGCAGAGCCTCACGTGCAGGCTCATCTCGTCGAGGATCGCCGACACGCCCGAGGCGGCCTGGCGCATCTCGGCCAGCGTGTCGCCCTTGAAGACGGCGAGCGCATAGGCGCGGGCGAACTGGATGAGGAAGAGATAGTCCTGGGCGAGGTAGTGCCGGAAGCTCTCCACCGGCAGCGTGCCGTCACCGAGGCCGCGCACGAACGGGTGGTCGACATAGGCGTCCCAGTCGGACGCCGTGGCCGCCTTCAGGCGATCGAACAGATCGCCGCCATTGTGGTCGTTCTGGGCGGCACCGCTCACGCCGGCACGGCTCACGCGGGAACACCGTCCGCGAGCGCGCCCGGGTCGGCGGCCTTCAGCGACACGGACTCGCCGCAACCGCACGCCGAGACCTGGTTCGGGTTCTCGAAGACGAAGCCGGTGGAGAGCTTCGAGGCGCGGAAATCCATGCGGGTGCCGAGCAGGAATAGCACCGCCTTCGGGTCGATGTAGACGCGGGCGCCCTCGGCCTCGACGAGCTCGTCGCCGGGCGACGCAGCGTCAGCCAGCGCCACGGTGTAGCTCATGCCGGCGCAGCCGCCATTCTTGATGCCGACGCGGATGCCGGCCACCGGGCGCTCGGACGCCTCGACGATCTCGCGGACCCGCTCGGCGGCGGCCGGCGTGATGCTCATGACGGACGGACGGGGACGAAGGCTCGCCATCGCGTTTGCTCCTCCGGCGGGGCCGATCCGGCGCCGCCTCGGTTGAATGTAGGGATTCGGGAAGCCTCCCGAAACCCCTCGGCCGCCGATGAGAACAGGTCGAGACCAATCCTCGTCGCCGCTCAGTAGTTCGCCCACAGGCCGGGCGTCGCAAGCTCGACCAGATGACCGTCCGGGTCGCGCACGTAGAGGCTGACGGCACCGCGCGGCCAGACCATCTCGGACTCCATCACCACCCCGGAATCCGCCAGCCGCGAGCGCCATGCGGCGAGAGTGTCCGCTGCAATGGCGAAGGCGAAGTGCGACGGCCCGTTACCATCGTGCGGCGGTATCGCACCGCCCGGCAGGGTCACCGTCTGCAGGGTGGCGCCGCGCAGGAACAAGAGGAACACACTGCCCGGCCCGACCGGATAGGCGCAGAGGCGCTCATCGGCGAACATCGGCTCGAAACCGAGCACGCCCTCGTAGAACACCCGCGCCTTCGCGAGATCATCGACATAGACGCCGGTCTCGAGGACGCCGGTGATCGGCGGCGCGGCACCCATGGCTCAGTACCAGTCGAGGGCGACCTTCGCCTCTTCCGACATCCGGCTCGGGTCCCAGGGCGGGTCGAAGGTCATCGCCACCTTGACGTCACCGACGCCCTCGACCGAGGCGACGGCGTTCTGCACCCAGCCCGGCATCTCGCCAGCGACGGGGCAGCCCGGCGCCGTCAGCGTCATGTCGATCGCCACCGTGCGGTCGTCATCGATGTCGATCTTGTAGATGAGCCCGAGCTCGTAGATGTCGCAGGGGATTTCGGGGTCGTAGACGGTCTTCAGCGCCGCCACGATGTCGCCCGTCATCCGGTCGAGTTCTTCCGGCGCGATTGCGGAGACGGCTGCGGGCGCCGCCGTGCCTTCCGGCACCGGCGCGGCGTCTTGCGTCATCAGCGTGGCATCATCCATGACAGTCTCGCTCATGCGAAGAATCTATGGGCCTTGTCGATGGCATCCGCAAGGCGGTCGACCTCCGCCCTCGTGTTGTAGAGGCCGAAGGAGGCGCGGCAGGTAGCGGTGACGCCGAGGCGGTCCATCAGCGGCACGGCGCAGTGGGTGCCGGCCCGGACCGCGATGCCCTCGCGGTCGAGGATGGTGGCGACGTCATGCGGGTGCGCGCCTTCCAGCGCGAACGACACGATCGCGCCGCGCCCCGGCGCGTGGCCGTAGGTGCGCACGGAATTGAGCCGCGACAGCCGCTCGTCGGCATAGTCGCGCAGGTCGTTCTCGTGAGCCGCGATCGCCGCCCGGCCGAGGCCGTCGACATAGTCGATGGCGGCGGCGAGCCCGATCGCCTGGGCGATCGGCGGCGTGCCGGCCTCGAAGCGGAACGGCGGGGCGCCATAGCTGACGTCGCTCTCGCTGACGGTGCGGATCATCTCGCCGCCGCCCTGGTACGGCCGCATCGCGTCGAGCAGCGACCGCTTGCCGTAGAGCACGCCGATGCCGGTCGGCCCGTAGAGCTTGTGGCCGGTGGCGACGTAGAAGTCGGCGTCGAGCGCCCGCACGTCGACCGGCAGATGCACGGCGCCCTGGCAGCCGTCGACGAGCACCGGCACGCCGCGGGCATGGGCGATGCGCGCCACCTCGGCGACCGGCACGACGGTGCCGAGCACGTTCGACATGTGGGTGACGGCGACGAGCTTGGTGCGCGGCGACAGCGCCTGCTCGAAGGCCTCGAGGTCGAAGCTGCCGTCCGCCTTCAGCGTCACCCACTTCAGCACGGCGCCCTGGCGCTCGCGCAGGAAGTGCCACGGCACGATGTTGGAGTGGTGCTCCATCACCGTCAGCACGATCTCGTCGCCGGCGCCGATGTTGACGCCACCCCAGCTGGACGCCACGAGGTTGATCGCCTCGGTGCCGCCCTTGGTGAAGATGATCTCGTCGGTGGAGGCGGCGTTGAGGAAGCGGCGCACCGTCTCCCGCGCCGCCTCGTAGGCGTCGGTGGAGGCGTTCGACAGGAAGTGCAGGCCCCGGTGGACGTTGGCGTAGTCCTCCGCATAGGCCTGCCGGATGCGGTCGAGCACGGGCGTCGGCTTCTGCGCCGAGGCGGCGTTGTCGAGATAGACCAGTGGCTTGCCGTGCACCGTGCGCGACAGGATCGGGAAGTCCTGCCGGACGCGCTCGACGTCGAAGGCCGGCGCGATCTTGGTGTCGATCATCGTCATGCTGCCTCGCCTCCGATCGCCGCCAGCCGCGCCCGCAGACGGCCCGTCAGCGCCTCGGAAATCGCCTCGTCGCCGAGGCCTTCGATCGCTTCCGCCAGGAACGCCTCGAGCAACAGCGCCTCGGCGATGGGCTTCGGGATGCCGCGGGTGCGCATGTAGAACAGCGCCGCCTCGTCGAGCCGGCCGGACGTGGCGCCATGACCGCACTGCACGTCGTCGGCGAAAATCTCGAGCTCGGGCTTGTTGATCGCCTCGGCACCGTCGCCGGTGAGGATCGCCTGCGTCATCATCCGCCCGTCGGTGCGCTGCGCCTGCGGCGCGACGCAGATCTTGCCCTGCACCACCGAGCGGGCCTCGTCGGCGACGACGGCGCGGAAGCGCTCCTTGCTGGCGCAATCCGGCACGGCGTGGTTCATCACCAGCGTCGCGTCGGAGTGGCGGCGGCCGTCGAGGTGGGTCGCGGCCTCGAAGCCGACGCGGCTGTCGCGGCCGGCGAACTCGACGAAGCCCTGGTCGCGCGACAGCGCCGCGCCGAAGTTCACCGCGAGACGGTCGAGCGCGCTGCCGGCACCGAGACGGGTGACGAGGGTGGCGAGATGCAGCGCCGCCGCCCCCTCCTCCTGCAGCCGCGCCCAGGTGACGCGCGCACCGTCGGCGACGACGAGCTCGATCGCGACATTCGCCTGGTAGGCGATGCCCGCCGGGCCGGCGTGGTGCTCGAGGAAGCGCACGGTGGCACCGGCGCCGACCTCGACGACGTGGCGCGTGGTGACGGCCACCGGGGCGTCGGCAACCACCAGCGAGAGGATCGCGATGGGATCCGTGACGGTGGCGGCAGCGGCGACGCGGATGACGACGCCGTCCTGCCAGAAGGCGGTGTTGAGGGCGAGCACCGGGTCTTCGTTGCCGGCCGCGAGCTTGCCGATCGGCAGGTCCGCATCCGGCAGCCGTGCCCGCTCGGCGAGCGAAGTGATCTCGACGGCGCCGTCGAGGCCGGCGAGCGTGGAGAGACCCGGCTCGAAGCGGCCGTTGACGAAGACGATGCGGCGGGCGGCGAGCCCGTCCCAGTCCCACGCGGCCGCCACGGCGGCCGCAGCCGCGCTGGCGTCTGCCGGCGGCGCCACGGGCGCCAGCGCGCTGAAGGCGGCGCGCAGGTCGGTGTACTTATAGGCCTCGACCCGCCGGCTCGGCAGGCCCGTCGCGACCACCGACGCGCCGGCGGCACGGCGCTGGTCGCCGAGGCGGTCGGCGCCCTCGGGAAGGGCAGCGACGCGGCTCGCGAGGTCCTCCTCGGCGGCGGTCAGGCGTCGGCGCATCTCGGCGTTCATCGTGCCATCCTCACGCCGCCGCCGCGCCGAGGTACTCGGCGTAGCCGCGTTCCTCGAGCTCGAGCGCGAGGCCCGGGCCGCCGGTCTTGACGATCTTGCCGCCGGAGAGGACGTGCACGACGTCCGGCACGATCAGGTCGAGCAGGCGCTGGTAGTGGGTGATGACGAGCATGCCGCGCTCCGGCGAGCGCAGCGCGTTGACGCCGTCGGCGACGATGCGGAGCGCGTCGATGTCGAGGCCGGAATCGGTCTCGTCGAGCACGCAGAGTCGCGGCGCGAGCACTGCCATCTGCAGGATTTCGTTGCGCTTCTTCTCGCCGCCCGAGAAGCCGACATTGACTGGCCGCTTCAGCATCTCCGGCGAGATGCCGAGCTTGTCGGCCTCGGTGCGGACGCGCTTCATGAAGTCGGCCGTCGACAGGTCCGGCTCGCCGCGCGCCTTGCGCTGCGACGTCAGCGCCGCCTTCAGGAACGTCATGTTGGCGACGCCGGGGATCTCGACCGGATACTGCAGCGCCAGGAACACGCCCGCCGCCGCCCGCTCCTCGGGCTCGAGCTCGAGCAGGTCCTGGCCGTCGAGGGTGATCGTGCCTTCGGTCACCTCATAGTCGTCACGGCCGGCGAGCACGTGCGACAGCGTCGACTTGCCCGAGCCGTTCGGCCCCATGATCGCGTGCACCTCGCCGGCGCCGATCGTCAGGTTCAGCCCATGCAGGATCTCGCGCTCGCCAACGGAGGCGTGGAGGTTCTTTACTTCGAGCAGCGTCATGCCTTCACCTCTTCGACCGTTCCCGAGCGCCCGTCGAACCGGGCGACCACCTCGATGCGGCCGACAATGTTCTCGTTGAACTCGCCCAGCCCTTCGGCCGGAATCCAGTACTCTTCATGCTCCCGGCCGCCGACCACCCGCCGCTCGAAGCGCGCGAGATAGTCCGCCGACACCCGGAACCGCGTCACGAAACCCTGCCGGTCGTCGTTGATCTTGGCGTTCCAGTCCCGTGCGATCTGCACGGCGTAGGCCTCGTTCGTGACCGGATAGAAGATCGGCTGCTCCGGCAGTCGCGGCGGGAAGGCGCGATAGTCGGCCGCCTCGATGAGGGCCAGTTCGCGCGCTCCGACCGGCCGGAAGAGAACGACCTCTCCGACCGCCGTGCTCATCCGACGCTCCCCTCCAGGCTGACGCCGATCAGCTTCTGCGCCTCGACGGCGAACTCCATCGGCAGCTGCTGGATGACGTCCTTAACGAAGCCGTTGACGATCAGCGCCACCGCCTCCTCCTGCGGGATGCCCCGCGAGCGGCAGTAGAACAGCTGCGCGTCGGAGATCTTCGAGGTGGTCGCCTCGTGCTCGAACACCGCCGTCTTCGTCTTCGCCTCGATGTAGGGGATCGTGTGCGCCCCGCACTGGTCGCCGATCAAAAGCGAGTCGCACTGGGTGTAGTTGCGGGCGCCGTCGGCCTTGCGGTGCGCCTGCACCAGGCCCCGGTAGGTGTTCGACGAGTGGCCGGCAGAGATGCCCTTCGAGATGATCCGGCTCGAGGTGTTCTTGCCGAGGTGGATCATCTTCGTGCCGGAATCGACCTGCTGGTAGCCGTTCGACACCGCGATCGAGTAGAACTCTCCACGGGAATTGTCGCCGCGCAGGATGCAGCTCGGGTACTTCCAGGTGATCGCCGAGCCGGTCTCCACCTGTGTCCACGAGATGCGCGAGTTGTGGCCGCGGCAATCGCCGCGCTTGGTGACGAAGTTGTAGATGCCGCCGCGGCCTTCCTTGTCGCCGGGATACCAGTTCTGCACCGTCGAGTACTTGATCTCGGCGTCGTCGAGGGCGACGAGCTCGACCACCGCCGCGTGCAACTGGTTCTCGTCGCGCATCGGGGCCGTGCAGCCCTCGAGATACGAGACGTGCGCGCCCTTGTCGGCGATGATCAGCGTGCGCTCGAACTGGCCGGTGTTGCGCTCGTTGATGCGGAAATAGGTGGAGAGCTCCATCGGGCAGCGCACGCCCGGCGGGATGTAGACGAACGAGCCGTCGGAGAAGACGGCCGAGTTCAGCGTCGCGTAGAAGTTGTCGGTGACCGGCACGACGGAGCCGAGATAGCGGCGCACCAGATCCGGGTGCTCGCGCACGGCCTCCGAGATCGAGCAGAAGATGACGCCCGCCTTGGCGAGCTCCTCCTTGAAGGTGGTCACCACCGAGACGGAATCGAACACCGCGTCGACGGCGACGCGCGACCCGGCCCCCTCGACGCCGGCGAGGATCTCGCGCTCCCGCAGCGGGATGCCGAGCTTCTCGTACATGGCGAGGAGCTCCGGATCGACCTCGTCGAGGCTCTTCGGCCCGGCGGTCGACTTCGGCGCGGAATAGTAGTGCAGGTCCTGGAAATCGATCTTCGGGTAGTGCACCCGCGCCCATTCCGGCTCGACCATCGTCTGCCAGCGGCGGAAGGCGTCGAGGCGCCACTCCAGCATCCAGGCGGGCTCGGACTTCTTCTCCGAAATGAAGCGGACGATGTCCTCGTCGAGGCCCTTGCGGACCTTCTCGCTCTCGATCTCGGTAACGAACCCGTACTTGTACTGATCGACGTCGATCGCGCGCACGCGGTCGACCGTCTCCTGGACTGCCGGCATCTCGCTCTCCATCCACGGCGGCTTCAAGGACCGCTGGTTGCAGAAGCCTGATTTCGACGCCTCGCGGCGCCCCTCAGGCGGCCTGTCCGACGCTCGGTCGAAGCCGGGCCACCAGTTTCCGCCACGCGGCGAGGAACCGCGCGACGTCGTCTTCCTGCGTCTCCCACCCGAGACTGACGCGGATCGCTCCGCGGGCCAGTTCGCCCGGAACCCCCATCGCCGACAGCACCGCCGAGGCGGCGACCTTGCCGGACGAGCACGCCGACCCCGATGACACCGCGACACCGTCGAGGTCGAGGGCGATCACCGCGGTCTCGGCGGCGACCCCCGGCACGGCGAAGCAGGACGTCGTCGGCAGCCGCTGGGCATTCCGGCCGAACACGACCGTGGCGTCACACATAGTGTCGAGGTCGGCTTCGAGCCAGTCCCGAAGGCGCCCGCAGCGCTGGATTTCCTCTAAATCGACTCTGGCCGCCGCAGCGGCGGCGCCGAAACCGGCGATCATCGGCACGGCTTCGGTGCCGGCGCGGCGCCGGCGCTCCTGGCCGCCACCGGTCAGAAGCGGCGGCAGTGAGAGCCCCGGGCGGACGACGAGGGCGCCGACGCCCTTCGGCCCGCCGATCTTGTGGGAGGACAGCGACAAGAGGTCGGCCCCGAGCACCGCCATGTCCACCGGGATGCGCCCCGCCGCCTGCACGGCGTCGACATGCAGGAGACCGCCCGCCGCGTGGACGAGACGTGCCGCCTCGGGGACCGGCTGCACGACCCCTGTCTCGTTGTTGGCGAGCATGATGGAAACGAGCGGCCGCTGGCCACGGGCCGTGGCTGCCTCCAGCATGTCTGCAAAACCGTCGAGGCGGACGACGCCGTCCGCATCGACAGGGACCACGGTGACGTCTTCCGGCCGGAAGCGGCCGCCCGCAGCCACCGACGGGTGCTCGATCGCCGAGACAAGCAGCAGCGGGTCACCAGCGCACAGCCCCGGCGACAGCGCCGTGACGTTCGCCTCGGTGGCGCCGCTCGTGAAAATCACCTCGGCGGAGGGCGCACCGACGAGAGCGGCGACGGCGGCGCGGGCCGCCTCGACGGCCGCGCGGGCCTGGCGGCCTTCGGCATGGACGGAGGACGGATTGCCGGCGAGGTCCAGCGCCGCCGAGACGGCCTCGCGCGCCACCGGCCGCAGCGGCGCGCTCGCCGCCCAGTCGAGATAGCTGCGAGGCGTGCCGGCGCTTGCGCCGCGGCCCTGGACCATCCACATCCCCTGACGCTGGCGGGCCTCGCCCGCGGCTGCGTCCACCGGTTCACCGCCGGCCCGTGAAAGACCGGCCGAATTGAGGCGACGCTTGCAAATCCTTGCGTCACCGACGATAACCGGCGCCGACGAGGGCAAGATAGCACTGTCGACGCGGCTTACGCTGGCGAGTCGGGCTCGGCAACGTTTCGAATAATTCTAACGATTTCCCTTGTAGGGACAGCCCTCTAGGCCGTCAAGACGGACCAGAGAGGCACGCCCGGAGCCCGATAGTCGCCGCCGACCGCCCGTCGCATTGCCGTCGCGACCGTCGGTCTTGCCCTGATCTTCCTTCTCTGGAGACCCTGCCCCGCTATGCCCGAGGTCATCTTCAACGGTCCCGCCGGACGGATCGAAGGCCGCTTCCAGCCTGCGAAGCGCCGCAACGCCCCGATCGCGATGGTGCTGCATCCGCACCCGCAGTTCGGCGGCACGATGAACAACCAGATCATCTACCAGCTGTATTACATGTTCGCGAAGCGCGACTTCGCGGTGCTGCGCTTCAATTTCCGCGGCGTCGGCCGCAGCCAGGGCGCCTTCGACCACGGCCAGGGCGAGCTCTCCGATGCGGCGTCCGCCCTCGACTGGGCGCAGAGCATCCACCCGGACGCGCGCGCGTGCTGGATCGCCGGCTTCTCCTTCGGCGCCTGGATCGGCATGCAGCTTCTGATGCGGCGCCCGGAGATCGAGGGCTTCATCTCGATCGCCCCGCCGGCGAACCTGCACGACTTCTCGTTCCTGGCGCCCTGCCCGTCCTCGGGCCTGATCGTCCACGGCGACATCGACAAGGTGGTGCCGCTGAAGGACGTGCAGAACCTCGTCGACAAGCTGAAGACGCAGAAGGGCATCGTCATCGAGCAGCGCGTGCTCGAGGGTGCCAACCACTTCTTCGAGGACCGCGTCGACCCGCTGCTCGGGATCTGCTCGGACTATCTCGACCGCCGCCTCGCGGCCACCGCCGACGCCGCCTGATACCGACGGCTCTAGCCCGGCGCGAGCGGCCGTTCAGGCCGCCCGCCGCCGCGGCTCGACCCTCCGGCCGCCTGTGAGCGGCCGCGCCACCCCGGTGGTGCCGGGGAAAGTGATCGGCAGGCCGCCGAGCGAGCGCACCGCGAGATAGGCGAACGCCTGCGCCTCGATCGCATCCGCCGACCAGCCGAGCGCGTCGGCGCTGTCGACCGCCACGCCCGTGCGGTCAGCGAGCGCCGCCATCAGCACCGGATTGCGGGCGCCACCGCCGCAGACGACGATCCGTCCCGCCCCGCCCGCCAGTTTGAGCCCGCGCGCCACCGTCTCGGCGGTGAAGGCGACCAGCGTCGCGGCGGCGTCAGCCGTCGAAAGATGCCTGACCGGCGCGGCGGAGAAGGCGTTGCGGTCGAGCGACTTCGGCACGGGGCGGGCGAAGTACGGGTTGTCCAGCAGCACGGCCAGCGCCGCATCGTCGACCGTGCCGACCGCGGCGGTGCGTCCGCCCTCGTCCATCCGGGCGCCGGTGCGGGTGCCCATCAGGTCGTCGATGAGCGCGTTGCCGGGTCCGGTGTCGAAGGCGACGAGGTCGCCGCTCTCGCCGATCAGCGTCAGATTAGCGACGCCGCCGACATTCAGGATCGCCACCGGCCGCGGCAGCGCGGCGGCCGCCGCCAGCGCGCGGTGGTAGACGGGCACCAGCGGCGCCCCCTGCCCGCCGGCCGCGACGTCGTCGGCACGCAGGTCGAACACGACGGGAATGCCGAGGGCCTCGGACAGCGCCGCGCCGTCGCCGATCTGCACCGTCAACCGCCGTTCCGGCGCGTGAAACACCGTCTGGCCGTGGAAGCCGACGACGGCGACGCCGGCCGGGTCGATGGCGTTGTCCGCGATGAAGGTGCGCACCGCCTCGACATGCGCCGTCGTCACCACCGCTTCCGCGGCGGCGAGCGCGGCCGGTCGGTCATGCCGGTCGGTGAGCGTCGTCGCGGCGTCCAGTGCCGCCCGGATCGCCTCGCGCTCGGTCGTCGCATAGGGCCGAAAGCCGCTCGGGCCGGGGCGGACGATCGCCTCACCGTCCGTCTCGATCAGCGCCACGTCGACGCCGTCCATCGACGTCCCGCTCATCAGTCCGATCGCCCGCACGGTCTCCGCCATGGCGACGCCTCCCTTTCGCGTGCAACAGCCCGGTCAAACCGGCTATAGAGCCGCCAGCTTAACACGAGGAGAACCGGCGCCACCGCCGGCAGGACGAGAGACCGAGACGATGACCGACGCCGCCCTTTCCGTCCCGACCGAAGCCGCCATGCCGGCCTTCCGGTCCGCGTTCCTGTCGACGCTGGCGGCGCGCGGCTATCTGCACCAGTGCTCGGACCCTGCGGCGCTCGACGGCCTGCTGGCCGGTGGCACGGCCATGCCCGCCTATATCGGCTTCGACTGCACAGGCCCGAGCCTGCACGTCGGCCACCTGATGGGCATCATGATGCTGCGGCGCTTCCAGCAGGCCGGCCACAAGCCGATCGTGCTGATGGGCGGCGGCACCACCAAGGTCGGCGACCCCTCCGGCAAGGACGAACAGCGCAAGCTCCTCACCGACGCCGACATCGAGGCGAACAAGGCCTCGATCAAGACCGCCTTCGACCGCTTCCTGACCTTCGGCGACGGGCCGACCGACGCGATCATGGTCGACAACGCCGAGTGGCTGGACCAGCTCGCCTACATCCCGTTCCTGCGCGATGTCGGCCGGCACTTCTCGGTCAACCGCATGCTCACCTTCGATTCGGTGCGGATGCGGCTCGAGCGCGAGCAGCCGCTGTCGTTCCTCGAATTCAACTACATGATCCTGCAGGCATACGACTTCGTCGAGCTCGGCCGCCGCTACGGCTGCCGTCTGCAGATGGGCGGCTCGGACCAGTGGGGCAACATCGTCAACGGCATCGACCTCGGCCGCCGCGTCGCCGACTTCGAGCTCTTCGCCGTCACCTGTCCGCTGATCACCACCGCGTCGGGCGCCAAGATGGGCAAGACGGCGGCCGGCGCCGTCTGGCTCAACGCCGACATGCTGTCGCCGTGGGACTACTGGCAGTTCTGGCGCAACACGGCCGACGCCGATGTCGAGCGCTTCCTGAAGCTGTTCACCGACCTTTCGCTCGACGAGATCGCCCGGCTTTCGGCGCTGCCAGGCCAGGAAATCAACGAGGCGAAGAAGGTGCTCGCCACCGAGGCGACCGCCATGCTGCACGGCCGGGAGGCCGCCGACGCGGCCGCCGAGACGGCGCGGCGCACCTTCGAGGAAGGCGGGCTCGCCCAGTCACTGCCGACGGTTGAAATCCCGCAGGCCGATCTCGATGCCGGCCTCGGCCTGCTGACGGCCATCGTCCGCGCCGGCCTTGCCACCTCCAACGGCGAAGTCCGCCGGGCGATCGCCAACGGCGCCATCCGCGTCAACGACGCGGTGGTGAGCGACGACAAGGCGGTGCTGGGTGCCGGCCACGTCGTCGAGGGCGTCGTGAAGCTCTCCAACGGCCGCAAAAAACACGTGCTGCTGCGGCCGGTGTGAGAGGCTGGCTGGTGCGACGGGTCAGGCCGGCGTAAGGGCTGGCCGGTTTAGCGGGTCGCGCCGGTCTGACTGCCAAGCAAGCAAGAACGTCGCGCGTAGCGCGTCCTTTACCCCTCCCCCCTCGTGGGGGAGGTCGGGAGGGGGCCGCCGCGCGCCAGCGCGGCGGGCTTCGCAAGATGCGGAACCCTCGCACGCCGCCAGCTACGCCGGCGGCGCCCCCTCCGGCCGGCTGCGCCGGCCACCTCCCCCACGAGGGGGGAGGGGGAACACGCGTCAGTCGCTTGAGCCGAGCGTCGCCAAGAACCTTGCCAACCTCTCCGTCGTCATTCCCGGCCTTGTGCCGGGAACCCATGCGACGGCTGCAGCAGTTGCGTCGGCAAGACGTCGGGTGACCATCATTGCGGCGAGGTATTGGTTCCCGGCACAAGGCCGGGAATGACTCCGTGTTTGCCTACGCCACGTCATCGCCGCCGATCTTCCTGCGCCCGTGCAGCACGCGGATGATCAGGATGCCGTCGGCGGCGATGCGGTAGAGCGTCAGGTACTGGCCGGCAACGAGGCAGCGAAGACCGGGGGCGATGTCCTCCCGTGCGACGCCGGACTTCGGATAGAGCGAGAGCTGCTGCCAGCGCCGCTCGATCGCGTCGATCACCCGGTCGGCAGCAGCCGAACTGTCGATCGCGATGCCGACCCAGATCTCCATGAGGTCCTCATCGGCCCGATCCGTTCGCATGACGGGCAGCACCTGTCAGCCGCCACGCTTTGCCGTCTCCAGCCGGCGGCGGGCTTCGGCCTTCACCTCGGCCATCGAGAGGCGGGCACTCGGACCGCTGTCGAGCCCCTCCTGCACCAGGCCGCGCAACTCTTCGACCGAGTAGCCGAGCAGGTCGCGCCGCTCCTTCCACTCGCGCACGGCCTCGCGGATCGCCTCGCTGGTGGATGCGTACTCGCCGGCCTCGACCGCACTCCGCACGAAGCCTGCCTGCTCGGCCGTCAGTGCGATCGTGATCTTCTCGACCGTTCCCACGTGATCCCTCGTTCGCTGCCCATCGTCCGCGGCAGGCTTGACGGTATGCGTTTCGCTTACCAGCGACAAGCGGCGCACCATCCCATGACGTCGCCGCACCTCGCACATCCAACACTTGAAACCCCAAAATTACATCTGTATCGTCCACTCCAATCAGACGGGCCTGAGCGCCCGCTAGGGTGGAAG
>CAZDCR010000004.1:0-50086 GCA_964503995.1 uncultured Segnochrobactrum sp. | reverse complement strand
TCCTCTGCGCAAGGCGGGGGACTATCCGGTCGCCATTCTCAGCCTCGCGGTGACGTGCGACGCAGCGGGCCGCGTCTCGCGGGCGCGGGTCGCCGTCGGATCGGTCGAGCCGGTCGCCCGCCGTTGGCTTGCGCTCGAGGCCGCGCTCACGGGTGCCCCGCTGGACGCCGCGACGGCCGAGCGGGTCGCAACCGATCTCGCGGGAGAGTTCGACGGACGCGAGGGCGTCGATGCGCCGGGCTGGTACCGCGTCGCCGTCCTGCCGTCCCTGGCTCGACGCGCCGTTGCCGCGCTCGCCTGACCACGACGGGAGCTCATCATGCCGATCGAGTTGACGGTGAACGGCGAGGCGAGACGGTCTGCCGGTGACCCGCTGACCCCCCTCATCGACGTGCTGCGGGACGAGTTCCACCTCACCGGTGCGAAGCCGGTGTGCCGGGAAGGGTTTTGTGGCGCCTGCACCGTCCTGGTGGACGGCGAGCCGACGGTGTCGTGCCTCACCCCCGTCGGCATCGTCGGCGGCTGCGAAATCGTCACCATCGAGGGGATTTCGTCCGGCGGCGACCTAACCGACATCCAGGCCCGGCTCGAGCAGCACGACGCCGTCCAGTGCGGCATGTGCTTTCCGGGAATGGTGATGACGCTGAGCCACTTCCTCGCCCACACGCCGCGGCCGAGCCGGGACGACGTCCGGGCAGCGCTCACCGGCAACATCTGCCGGTGCACCGGCTACGAGCGCATCGTCGAGGCGGCCCTCGCCGTCGCTGGCGCCCGCGCGGAGGCGCGCCCATGACCGTCGATGCCGTGATGGAGTTCCGCCGCCGCGATGCCCGCGACAAGCTGACGGGGCGCACCCGCTACACCATCGATCGTGCCGCCCCCGGCATGCTGCACGCCGCCGTGCTGCGCGCCGAGATCGCATCGGGACGGATCGCACGGCTCGACACCTCGAAGGCCGCCGCTCTGCCGGGCGTGCGGGCCGTCGCCACCGCCGCCGATGCGCCGGGTCGCTTCGGCATCGGCGTCTCCGATCATTCGCTCTTCGCCGAGGGCCAGGTGCGCTATGTCGGCGAGCCGCTCGCCGCCGTGGCGGCCGATACGCCGGAGCAGGCGCAGGCGGCGCTTGCCGCGATCGAGGTGATGATCGAGCCGCTGCCGGCCGTCGTCACCATGGCGGAGGCGCTGGCCCCGGGCGCACCCCTCGTGCACCCGGACTGGCAGGACTACGAGGTGCTGCCGGACGGCGGTGCCCGCGCCGGCAACGTCGCGTGGGAAGCGACTGTCGTGCGCGGCGATGTCGACGCCGCCTTCGCCCGCCCCGACGTCACCATCGTCGAGAGCACCTTTCGCGTCGGCCGGCAGAACCACATGGCGTTCGAGCCGCGGGCAGTGGTGGCGCGCTACGAGGAGGATCGCTTCCACATCGAGACCTCCACCCAGGTGCCGTGGACGATTCGCAACGCGACGGCGCGCTTCCTCGGCGTGCCCGCCTCGCAGGTGCGCGTGACGGTGCCGCCGGTCGGCGGCGCCTTCGGCCTGAAGTTCGACATCGCCATCGAACCCTTCGCGGCGCTGCTGGCGAAGAAGAGCGGCCGGGCGGTGCGCCTCGTGAACTCGCGCGAAGAGGAGATGCTCACCTGCCTGTTCCGCGAGAATGCGGAGATCCTGATCCGCTCGGCGGTCACACCCGAGGGGGAGATTGTGGGCCGCGAGGCGGTGGTGCTGATGGACTGCGGCGCCCACGGCGGCGAGCAGATCTTCCTCACCACCATGACCGCCCACACCCTCGGCGGAAACTACAAGCTCGGCGCCGTCCGCCTCGCCACCCGCGCCGTCTACACCAACACCGCCCCGAACGGCGCGTTCCGGGCCTGCAACGGCGTCTACAACACCTTCGCCCTCGAGCGGCACACCGACGAGATCGCCGCCGCGATCGGCATGGACCCGCTCGAATTCCGCCGGCGCAACGTGCTGGGCGACGGCGACCTCGGCGCCACCGGTCAGGTGTTCGAAGGCGACGTGCTGCGTCCCATGCTCGACCGGATGGAGACCCTGCGCGCCGCGACACCACCGCGCCGGGTCGACGACGGGCGCCTCTACGGCCGCGCCACGACGGTCGGCACGTGGTTCGTCTTCACGGGACCATCGGCGGCGACGGTTAACATGAACGCCGACGGCAGCGCCACCCTCGTCACCTCCGGCGTCGAGATCGGCTCCGGCTCGATGATGCAGGGCCTGCCGCAGATCGTCGCCGCAACCCTCGGCATCCGCCCCGAGGACGTCATCGTGCGCCAGGCTGACACGGATGCCGCCGGCTACGACGTCGGCGTCGGGGGCGGGCGCCAGACCACCTCGCTCGGCGCCGCCAGCCTCGCGGCGGCGCAGGACGTGCGCACCAGGCTGCTCGCCTTCGCGGCGCAGTTGCTGGAGGCCACCCCCGACGATCTCGTCATGCAGAACGGACGGATCGAGATCGCCGGCCCCAACGGCAAGGGCTTCACGATCGCGGAGGTGGCGGCGCGGGCGCAGGCCGCGCTCGGGCCGATCGGCGGCACCGGCGCCGCCACCCGCACGGGGGTCCCGTCCATGCCGGGGTGCGTCGCCGGCCACTTCATCGACGCGATCGATATCCCGGTGTTCGCCGTCCACGACTGCGAGGTGGCGGTCGATCGCGATACCGGCCACGTCGAGGTGATGAGCTACCGCGTGGTGCAGGACGTGGGGCGTGCGCTCAACCGCAGCGCCATCGGCGGCCAGATCCAGGGTGGCGTCGTGCAGGGGCTCGGCTATGCGCTGCACGAGGAGGTGTCCGTCGACGACCTCGGCTGCATCCGTCAGTGCGGCTTCGAGACCTACCGCGTGCCCCTCGCCGGCGATGTCGTCCCGGTCGAAGTCGATCTTTACGAGGGCGCGCCCTCGCTCGG
The DNA here is from genome assembly GCA_964503995.1 of uncultured Segnochrobactrum sp. Taxonomy (GTDB): domain Bacteria; phylum Pseudomonadota; class Alphaproteobacteria; order Rhizobiales; family Segnochrobactraceae; genus CAMDHY01. Next base: position 47,162 of record CAZDCR010000004.1, on the reverse strand, counting down.
ACCGCTCGGCATCAAGGGAGCCGGCGAGGTGCCGATCCTCAACGTCGGGGCGACGGTTGCCTGTGCGGTGGCGAACGCCACCGGCCGGCGCGTGCAGGAACTGCCGCTGACCCCGCCCCACGTCCTCGCGCTGCTGCTCGGCCGCAAGCAGGATCTCGCCCTGCCCCACATCCGGCCGGACTGGGCCGACAACCTTCTGCGCCCGCACGGCCCGCCGGCGTGATCACCGGGCGCGTGCGCCCGGTGCTTCGCTCTCGGCAGCGGCGTCGACCGCCGCCCTACCCCGCCAGCCGCTCCGCGTGCCAGGCGACGTGGTCGGCCATGAAGGTCGAGATGAAGTAGTAGGAGTGATCGTAACCCTCCCGCATGTTCAGCGTCAGCGGGATGCCGGCCTTGCGGCAGGCCGCCTCCAGCAGTTCCGGACGCAGCCCCGTCGTCAGGAAGGAGTCCGCCGTCCCCTGGTCGACGAGGAACTCCGGAAAGCGCTTCCCGTCCTCGATCAGCGCGACGGCGTCATAGGCCCGCCACGCCCCCTCGTCGGCGCCGAGGTACTTCGTCAGCGCCGGCCGCGACCACTCCGCCGTCGACGGCTGCACGATCGGCGCGAAGGCCGAGCATGAGCGGAAGCGGTCGGGGTGCTTCAGCGCCATCGTCAGCGCGCCGTGCCCGCCCATCGAGTGGCCGAAGATGCCCTGGCGGCTCATGTCGGCAGGGAACTCCGCCGCGATCAGGGCCGGCAACTCCTCGAGGACGTAGGAGGCCATCCGGTAGTTCGCGGCATAGGGCGCCTCGGTGGCGTCGAGATAGAAGCCGGCGCCCGAGCCGAACTGCCAGTTGTCCGGCTCGTCCGGCACGCCGGCGCCCCGCGGGCTGGTATCGGGGGCGACGATCATGACGCCGTGCTCCGCCGCCGCCGCCCGGTACTCGCCCTTCTCCATGACGTTCGCATGGGTGCAGGTGAGGCCGGAGAGGTACCAGAGCACGGGCACCTTGCCGTCTGCCGCCTGCGGCGGCACGAACACGGCAAAGGTCATCGGCGTCTTCGTTGCCTCCGACTCGTGCCGGTAGACGCCCTGGACGCCGCCGTGCGCCTTCGCCTTCGAGATCGTCTCCATCACCGCGCCCTCAGTAGAGCACGACGGAGCGGATCGACTTGCCCTCGTGCATCAGGTCGAAGGCGGTGTTGATCTCCTCGAGCGGCATGGTGTGGGTGATCAGATCGTCGATGTTGATCTTGCCCTCCATGTACCAGTCGACGATCTTCGGCACGTCCGTGCGGCCGCGGGCGCCGCCGAAGGCCGAGCCGCGCCAGTTGCGGCCGGTGACGAGCTGGAACGGCCGGGTGGCGATCTCCGCCCCCGCCGGCGCCACGCCGATGACGATCGAGGTGCCCCAGCCGCGATGGCAGGCTTCCAGCGCCTGGCGCATGACGTTGACGTTGCCGGTGCAGTCGAAGGTGAAGTCGGCGCCGCCGTCGGTGAGGTCCTGGATGGCGGAGACGACCTTGTCGGTGCCCACTTCGGTCGGGTTGATGAAGTCGGTCATGCCGAACTTCCGGGCCATCTCGACCTTGGCCGGGTTGATGTCGACGCCGATGATCTTGTCGGCGCCGACCATGCGGGCGCCCTGGATGACGTTGAGGCCGATGCCGCCGAGGCCGAACACCACGACGTTTGCGCCGGGCCAGACCTTGGCCGTGTAGACCACGGCGCCGATACCCGTCGTCACGCCACAGCCGATGTAGCAGATCTTGTCGAAGGGGGCGTCCTCGCGGACCTTGGCGAGCGCGATCTCCGGCAGCACCGTGAAGTTCGCAAACGTCGAGCAGCCCATGTAGTGGAACACCTCGCCGCCGTTGCAGGAGAAGCGTGAGGTGCGGTCGGGCATCAGGCCCTGGCCCTGGGTGGCGCGGATCGCCGTGCAGAGGTTCGAGCGCTGCGACAGGCAGGTTTTGCACTGCCGGCATTCCGGCGTGTAGAGCGGAATGACGTGGTCGCCGACCTTCAGCGACGTCACGCCCGCGCCCACCTCGCGGACGATGCCGGCGCCCTCGTGGCCGAGGATCGCCGGGAACTTGCCCTCGGAATCGAAGCCGTCGAGCGTGTAGGCGTCGGTGTGGCAGACGCCCGTCGCCATCACCTCGACGAGCACCTCGCCGGGCTTCGGCCCGCCGATCTCGATGGTCTCGATGGTGAGCGGCTTCTTGGCTTCCCAGGCGACGGCGGCGCGCGTTTGCATGGACTGTTTCCTCGATCGAATGGTGTTGCGACTATTTAAGGTAGGTCCGCAGCATCTTGGTGATGTCGGCGAGATCGTCGGCGGCGAGCGCGGGCCGACCATTTTCCGGGGCCTCCCCGAGGGTCTCGCGCAGGTGGCTTTCCAGCACCTCGGCCATCAACCCGCCCGCCGCCCCGCGGAGGGCGGCGATCTGCTGCAGGAGCAGCCCGCATTCCGCTCCCGCCTCGATGGCGCGCTCCAGTCCCTCGGCCTGCCCCTTGATGCGGTGCAGACGGGCGAGCGCGCGCTTCTTGTCGTCGGGCGAATGCGGCATTGCCTCTCCGGGAGCGCCGAGGGGTACCCATGGCAGTACCCCCATATACTGCCAGGGGTATGCCTTCAAGGAGCATCGGCGCTGTATTGGAAGCGCCACTCGGTGCCGGGCCCCCTCCTCCCGCACCCTCCCCCCAAACGCAAACGACGGCGGGCAAGCCCGCCGTCGTTGCAACCGCGCAAGGGTCAATGGGCCCGCAGGCCCGGAGGATCACTCCTCCGACGGCACCTCGTAGCCGGCGTCTTCCAGCGAGCCGGCACCGATCCAGCCCCACGCCAGCACCGCGTCGACGTCGCCGGTGTTGTTGAAGCCGTGCCAGTGGCCGCGCGGCGTGAACACCACGTCGCCGGCCTTCGAGGGCTCGGTGCCCTCGTCGGTGTAGATGTAGCCGCTGCCGGAGATGACGAAGAGGAACTCGTCGCAGTGGAAGTGGCGATGCTTGTCGTGCTTGGCGCCCGGCGGCAGCACGGTCCAGCCGAGCACGTTGTCGGTGCCGACGGTCGCCTTGTCGACGCAGAAGCGGACCTGCATGTCGTACCAGCCGTCCTCCTCCTTGAGGCCTTTGACCAGCGGCACGTCTTCGATACGGGTGCGATAGGGCTTCACGGTCACGAGTTGTCTCCTCCCAGGCGTCGATAGACGTCGAACGCCGTGACGAAATCGCGATGGTCGATGCCGAGGCCGCGGCAGGCGTTCATCATCTCGTTGGCGGCGGCGGCGAGCGGCACGACGCTGCCCTGCTTGCGGGCGAGGTCGAGCGCCAGGATCATGTCCTTCTGCTGCAGCGTCACGTCCGCCAGCGGCACGTCGGGCATCTGGCCCTCGATGATGAACGGCCCGCGGTAGCCGAGCACCGGCGAGGCGGCGACGCTCTTCAGCATCGCGTCGACGGCGACCTCGCGCTTGACGCCACCCTTCTCGGCGAGCGCGATCGCCTCGCCGAAGACGATGACCTCGACCATCAGGCAGAGATTGATGGCGATCTTCATCTGCACGGCGAGGCCGCTGTCGCCGATGTGCGTCAGCTTCGGGCCGATCGACAGGAAGACGGGGGCCGCCTTCTCCATCGCCGCCTTGTCGCCGCCGACCATGATCGAGGCGAGGCCCTGGCGCAGCGTCACCGGGCTGCCGGAGAGCGGCGCGTCCAGCATGATCTTGCCGGCGGCGCGGAAGGCGTCGCTGATGCGGCGGCTCGCGTCCGGCGCGATCGTGCTCATGTCGGCATAGACGGCGTCAGGCGCCAGACCGGCCAGCACGCCGTCATCGCCGATGGCGACGGCCTCGACGGCCTTCGCGTCGGTGACGATCGACAGCACCACCTCGGATGCCTCGGCGAGCGCCTTCGGGCTGTCGGCCCAACCCATGCCGAGCGCGATCAGCGGCTCGGCCTTGTCGCGCGAGCGGTTCCAGCCGACGACCTGATGGCCGCCCGCCAAAAGCCTCGGGACGATCTCCTGTCCCATGGCACCCAAACCGATGAAGCCTACCTTCACGTCGTTACCTCCGAGCCTTCCTCGCCGGACCGCTTCATCGCCTCGAACAGGAGGCATTGCCGGCCGGCAAATTCCGTGCAAACGATTGCCACACATCCGCCGGGGTGTCTATCCCGGGCCCGCCGGTTCGCGTCGCATCGACGCAAACCACGAACTCCGTTAGCGTTCGACGACATCGTCCCCTGCTCCAGACCCCGGTCCCAGTCTCGATGACGGCATGAAGAGGCGCGTAACCCTGAAGGACGTGGCGGACGCCGTCGGCGTGCACCTGTCGACGGTGTCGCGCGCCCTCGATCCGTCCTCGCCGCATCGCGTCTCGGGCGAGCTCGCCGAGCGCATCGAGCGGGCGAGCCGTGCGCTCGGCTACCGCAAGAGCAGCGCCGGCTACTCGCTGAAAACCAACAGTACGCGGATGATCGGCGTGATCATCCCCGACATCACCGATCCCGCATTCCCGCCGATCATCCGCGGCATCGAGGACGCGCTCGCCCGCCGCGGCTACGTCGCGATTGTCGCGAACACCGACGGCGACGCCCGGCGCGAGCGCGAGATGGTGGCGATGTTGCGCGACCGCGGCGTCGACGGGCTGCTGCTCGCCAGCGTCGAGATCACCGCCGACCCGTCGCGGGAGGAGTGGAGCGAGGCGACGCCCGTCGTCACCGTCAACCGTCAGGTCTTCGATTCGGATGTGCCCTCGGTGATCGCCGACGAGGCGGCCGGCATGGACGCGATCGTCACCCATCTGGTCGCCCTCGGTCACCGCAACATCGCGGCGATCGCCGGCCCGCAGCACCTGTCGACGGGCGTGCTGCGCCAGCGCGGCTTCCTGGCCGCCTGCGAGGCGCTCGGCCTCGGCGGCCCGCCGCCGGTAGCGGTGGCGCGCGGCTACCGCGAGGAAGAAGGCGAGCGCTGTACCGAGACGCTGCTCGCCACCGCCCCGCCCTTCACGGCGCTTGTCTGCGCCAACGACCGCCTCGCCGTGGGTGCCATCACGGCGTTGCGGCGCCGCGGCCTCGAATGCCCGGGAGACGTCGCCGTCACCGGCTTCAACGACATGATCATGGTTGACCGGCTGACGCCGCCGCTTACCACCGTGCGTGTGCCGAAGCACCAGATGGGTGCGCGCGCCGCCGACATGATCGTCGACCTGATCGAGGGCAAGCCGGGCCTCGAGCGCAGCGCCATGCTGCCGGTCGACCTCGTCGTGCGAGGCTCGACCGGCCGCGCGCGACCGGCCGTCGGCTGAGGCGACACCCGGCGGCTCCTCCTGCACGTCGCGGCTCCTTGATGGCGACTGGTTGCCAGGGACGGAACTCCTGTGGCAATCGTTTGCCGCGCTGATCGTCCGCTCCGGGCGGTTGAAGACCGATGCTCCCCCCAATCCGGCGAGGCGACCCCGTGCCCACCTATCAGACTGCCTCCGTCGCCGCCGGCATGGCGCCCCAGTTCGCCGAGCGGACCGCCCGGATCGTGGCGGGCGAGCGACCGATCGGCTGGAAGCTCGGCTTCGGCACGCCGGCGGCGCTTGCCAAGTTCTCGCTCTCCGCCCCGCTGGTCGGCTACATGATGGAGAAGAGCGTCCTCGCCTCCGGCGCCGAGGCAGACTTGTCCGGCTGGGTTAAGCCGGTGGCCGAGCCGGAGATCGCGGTGCGCATCGGCGCCGACGTGGCCGACGGTGCGGCGTTCACCAGCGTCGCCATCGAGGCTTTCGCGCCGGCGATCGAGCTCGCGGACCTGTTCTTCGCGCCCGAGGACGCGGAGAAGATCCTCGCCCACAACATCTTTCACCGCCACGTGCTGACCGGACCCTTCCGGCCCGCCGGCGCCGGTTTCGACTGGTCGCGGCTGCGCGGAACGGTGCGGCGCAACGGCGGGACCCACGCGAGCGTCGAGGACGTCGAGGCCAACACCGGCCGGTTCGTGGAGATCCTGCGCACCTGCGCCGACACGCTGGCCGCCGGCGGCGAGCAGCTGCGCAAGGGCGATATCGTCATCCTCGGCTCGGTCGTGCCGCCGATCTTCCTCGCCCCGGAAGACACGGACGTCGCCTTCGAGATCGCCGGCGCGGGCCGCGTCAGCGTCCGCCTGCGCTCCGGCGCCTGAACCGCCGCAGAGCGCATGCGAGGCTGGCGCCCGAGGGCGTCAGCCTCATTCCGTCAGTCGGCACCGGAGGCGCCAGTCCTGTCGTCCGCGTCAGGCGGCCGTCAGCAGCCGCTCGATCTCGTGGACGGGGTGGTGAGTGAGGTCCTTGTCGATCTCGGCCAACATGCTCGGCTGCACCTTCGTGCCGAGCGTCTCGCGCAGGGCGGCCAGCGTCTTCGGCGGCGCCACCAGCACGATCTTGCGCTTGTGGTCCTTGTCGTGGATCGCCGCGACGGCGTGCGCCGTCTCCTCGGCGAAGTGCCGCTCGGCGCGGGCATGCCAGTCGGTCGGCTCCATCGCGCTGGTCGGCCCGGCGGCGTTCTGCGTCCGGCCGGGACGGTCGGTGCCGAGTTCGCTGGTGCGGCCCGTCTCCTCGGCCTCCGAGACGCGCTCGACCTTGAGGTTCGGGAACGCCTCGTCGCCCTCGTTGCGCAGGAACAGCGCCTTCTGGCCGTCACAGACGATGACGGCGGCGTCGTGGGGGATCCGAAGTTTCATGATGGTCTCCTCTTCTGACCCGGTTCTCGGACCGGCTCATCGGGTCGCGACGCGACCCGCTCCGACTCGGCGCCATTACCGCGGCGGCCATGAGGCAGGCCCGGACGCCGCCGAAGCTGGAGCAGCCCCGCCCGTGCAGCCAACTGGTCGCGGTGTCGTCGCCGATCGAGGCAACGCTACCGGGCCAGCGGCGCGCCGCCTTGATCGAGAGCAAGCCGGACCGCGACGACGGCCCGGCAATCCCCCTCGAGCCCGGGCAGATTGATGCCCCCTGACCCGACCCGCTCGGCTACTTCGCTTCGGCCGGCAGGAATGTGAACGGCGTGGTCTCTTCGAACTGCGCGGCGGCATTGCCCGAATAGACGCGCCCGCCGGCGACGGTGAGCTTCTTCACCGGCGCGCCCTCGGCGAAGTCGAGGTCGGCGAGCGGCACCCAGAAGGCGTTCGGGCTCGTCGCCGAATCGAAGAAGTAGACGCGATTCTTGTGGTCGGCGACGGTGCGCCACAGCGTCGAGGAAATGTTGGGCTGGCCCGGCGTGGTTATGCCGAGCGGCACGCTGACGCTTCGGATGACGCCCAGCGTGCTGGCGACGGCCTGGTTGACATAGCTCTGGCCGGGCACCGCCGCGATGTAGTTCGGGTCGGTGGCGGTCGGGATGGCGCCGATCAGGAACGAGGCGCGGGCGAAGCGGTCGGCGGCGCGGTTGGTGCCCGGCAGGAACGTCAGCCCGCCGATGCCCTTCCAGTACTCGTTCAGCGCGAGCTGCTGATCGAAGCTCGGCGAGTTCGTCATCACCTGGTACTGGCGGCCGTGGTGGATGACGAGCTTGCCGCCGATGTACTCGAAGATGGCGGAATCGCCGGTCGCATCCGACAGCGCCAAATGCAATTGCGCCGGCTTACCGTTCGGCAGTGCCGGGGCGATGATGCGGAACGGCTCCACCCTGAGCGCCGCCACCGCCTCGGCGACGGTGCCGAAGTTGTCGAGCGCGTACTGTGCCCACAGGCTGATCGACATCGGCGGCTTGTCGCTGTCGCGGATCCCGTAGTCCGATTCCGCCAGATAGAGCAGGTTCGCCACCAGCCCGGCCTCGTTGATGCCGTCGGCGGTGCCGATATCGTAGCCGGCCACGGTCAGGCTCCCGTACTTCGACACCCAGCTTGGAGACGTCGGACCGGCCGCCCCGTCGCGCGCGATGCCTCTCGGGTAAGCCCACAGGTTGGAGTGCATGTCCTCCGCCCAGTCCATGGAGCGACCGGTGACGACGATGTCGTCCGTGCCGAGATAGACGGCCCGGGTGCACGCCTCGGCGACAGGGGCGGCGGTCAGCGCCATGCAGAGGGCGAGCAGCGGTGCGCGCATCGCGCCGGCAGATGCGCCGGTGGTGAGGGTCAGCTTCATCATGGGTCTCCCGTGAGTATCGGCGGCCGCCCGGGCACGGCACGCCGGACGGGCAGACCGTACGTCCGGCGATCGATCACGAGAATGGTAGCCGCGGCAGCCGCCGCTGTCGCGTCGGTGGGCCATCGCCCCGGGTCGCGGGCGCAGCCGTCAGCGTCGCGTCGCCCGCGGCGGTGGCAGGGTGCGCGCGTCGACGACGAGGCGCATGCGGACCGTTTCCGACTGCATCGACACCGTGGTGGAGACGTCCTGCAAGGCTGCCCGCAGTCCGTGTACCTGGTCGATCAGGTCGAGGATGACGTCGACGCCGGGATCGTTGACGCCGATATGGCGCCTGAGATCGTGGACCAGCATCGCCCGGGCCACGTCCGCCTCGGTGAATTGGACGCTGCCCTCGACGGCCGACGGCCGCAGCCATCCTGCGGCGACCCAGACCTCGAGCTCTTCCCGATCGAGCCCGGTGCGAACGCAGAAGCTCATCGCGTCGTGCATTCAGCCCTCCATCGTCTTGCGCGGGTCGAACCCGCGGGCGCCGGCCCATTCGCTCACGAACCGCTCCAGGTCGGCATCCGGCGCATCCGGCAGCACGATCTTCAGCGTCATGTAGGCATCGCCGCGGCTGCCGTCGCGACGCGGCACGCCCTTGCCCTTCAGCCGCAGAACCTTGCCGCTGCTGGTGTTCTTGGGCAGCGTCGCCGCCACGCGGCCGCCCGGCGTCGGCACCTCGATGCGGCCGCCGAGCACGGCTTCCGCAAGCGTGATCGGCACCTCGAAGCGGACGTCGTCGCCGTCCTGGACGAACAGCTTGTGCGGCCGCACGTGCACCTCGATCAGCGCATCGCCGGCCGGTCCGCCGTTGAAGCCGGGCTCCCCCTTGCCGCGCAGCCGCAGCGTCTGGCCGTCGCGTGTGCCCGGCGGGATCGTCACGTCGAGGTCGCCGGCACCCGGCAGCCCGAGCCGCCGCGTCGCGCCGTTCACCGCGTCGAGGAACTCGACCTCGAGAGAATAGGCGACGTCACGCCCCCGCCGCGGGCCGTCGCCCCGCGCGCGCCGGCCGAAAAGCTCCGAAAGGAAGTCGTCGCTGTCGGAGAAGTCGGCGAAACCTGCGCCGGTGCCGTAGGGGCTCTCCGCGTCCGCATAGTCGCGATAGTACTGGCGCGGCGGTCGCTCGGCGCCACTGGCGTCGATCTCGCCGCGGTCATAGCGCGCGCGCTTCTCGGGATCGCCGAGGATGTCGTTGGCGGCGGCGACCTCCTTGAACTCCGCCTCCGCCTTGGCGTTGCCGGGGTTCAGGTCCGGATGCAGCTTCTTGGCGAGGCGCCGGTAGGCCGACTGGATTTCCGCCTGGGTGGCGTCCTTCTTGACGCCGAGCCGCTCGTAGAGATCGCCGCTCATCTCCCGCCTTTCATTGCTGCAGGCCCCTTCGGCTTCACCCAGGCGTCGGCGCGGGGACGCACGGCCTGACGCCGTGATGAAACGTGATCATGCCCCACAGCGCCAGTCCGTAGACGACCGGACGTCGCGAACGACACTCACGCCAGGAGTTGTTCGACGTCCTCTCGCCGATAGAAGTCCCAGCAGGCGTTGTCGCTCTTCAGCAGTGTCTCGGCGATCCGCACCGCCTCCGGGTCCTCGCCGATAGCCCGCCTGTTGCGCGAACTCAGGGGCTCGTCGAGCGTCGCCGCGGCGGGCGCGATGCGCGCCAGCACACGGCCGCCGGTGGCGATAACGTCCTCGTACTTGATGACATTCGCCGGGATGTGGTCGCGGTACTGCGAGAAGAAGAAGTCGATCAGGGCAATCTGCCGGTCGACGACGTCTGTCATCGCCGCGAGCCTCGCCGCGAAGTCCGGATGCAGCGTCTCGATAGCCCCGCTCTTGCCGCTCGCGATCGGCATGCCGCTGTCGCGCCACGAGAGCAGCACCGACAAGGGATTTCGCACCAGCGCGTAGCAGTCGAAGTGCGGCCTGAGCTGATGCAGGCGTGCCGTGAACAGGGTCGGATGCTTGATGCCGAGATCGAAGTCGTCCGACGTGACGTTGGTGATCTCCAGCGTCTTGCCGTTCAGCTGGCGCTGCCGGACGCCATCGGCGTCCTTGTCGGCCAGCGGGTTCATCGGCACCTTGCCGTCCTGCGTCTTGCTGAGGGCGCGGCCCTCCTCGCGGATCGTGCGGCGCTGGCGCTCGAAGAAGGCCACCGTGTCCTGCACGAAGCGCTCCTCGTCGAGCCCCTTCAGGCGGCGGATCGGCATCGGCTCGTGCAGGGCGACGACGTTCTCGATCTTGTTGAGGAGATGGCAGCTGAGGGTCGTGCCGGAGCGTGGCAGCCCGGTGATGATGATGTTGCGCGGGCCGAGGCTGTTCAGAGCCGACAGGAAGTCGAGCCGTTCCTGCTCGACCGACCGGGCGAGCGCGGCACGCCGGCCGCCCTCCCGCACCGTGTCGCGAAGCGTCGCATCGGCGAGCAGGCGCTGCACGGCAGCCGCCACCGATGGCGCCTCGTAGTCGGGGACGACGCACGTCTCGCCGTCGACGCAGAAGCCGCGATTGCCGACGCAGTCCGGGCAGACGACAGCCCGCTGCAGCAGCATCGCCTCGAGCGCCGGCAGGAAGAAACCCTCGCGTTTCAGCGGCAGCACCACCGCGATCTCGGCCGCCGCCATGCGAGCGAGGAACTCCTCGCGCGGGCAGCGCTCGATGGCGCAGTCAACCTCGATGCCGGCCTCCGTGAGAAGACGGGCGACGTCGGCGGCAATCGTCCGCGCCTTCTGCCCGGCGATAAACACCTTGCCGTTCGGCGGCGCCGGCTCCGGGAACGCGCCCGCATCGAGCGCCGTCGCCATGACGCGCACGGGTCCGTTGACGAGACCCGTCGCCTCGATCTCGGCCTTGACCTCCTCGCTCACGCACAGCCGCAGCGCGCGTCGCTGCAGGTAGGCATGCTTGCGGTGCGAACTGTCGGCATGGCGCATGCCCTGGACGAGATTGACCACCGGCACCGTCTCCTCGATGCCGTCCGGCAGGAACCGCCAGGCGCTGCCGCCGAGCACCAGCACGTCGGCATTGTCGGGATCGAGTTCGGAGACGAGGCTCGGATGGTCATTCCAGGGATGGTCGGCGCTGCTCTCCGACGTGACGTAGAGCTCAGCGCGATAGGCTGGAGAGGAGCGGACGTGCTCAAGGCAGTCCAGGATCTTCAGGTGCCCGCCCCGAAAGGAGTTGTAGTTGCGGACGAACAGAACCGTCTTCGGCACGCTTTGACCCCATCGACACGCCGGGCGGCGGGGGCCCGGCGGCGGCACGTTAGCACCCGGTCCCGCCGGCTGATACCGCATGGAGGCGCGCCGGCGGACGCGCAAACACGACCCCGCCGGCGAGGCGGGGCCGCAACGTCACAGCGGTTCAGAACTTGACGGGGAACGAGTAGCCGATGGTGGCGCCGACGCCGAACTGGTTGGCGGAACCGATGTTCTTGACGATCGGGCTCTTGGCGGCCTGGTCGACGAGGCGGTCGTACTGGCCGTAGAGGGAGACGGTCCAGTTCTCGTCCCACTGGTAGCCGGCACCGGCGAGCACGCCGGCCGAGACGATGCCGCCCGATGGCTTGTAGCGGCCGACACGCGTGCTCCGCGCCGCCTCGCGGGGGGTCACGCCGAAGTACATCTGCATGAAGTCCTGCGTCGCCAGCGTCAGGCGCGGACCGGCGGCGATCGTCCACTTGTCCTGCTTGTAGACGCCGTCGACCGCGAAGTCGGAGACGATGCCGCTCGCGCCGTTGAGGCCATGCCGGACCTCGACGCGGCCGCGCAGCCATTCCGTCGGCCAAACCTCGACATAGCCGCCGACCTCGACCGCCCACGGGACCGACTTGAGGCCGCGGAGCTTGCGGTCGGAGCCGTTGTAGCGACCCGACCGGTAGCGGGCGACCGGACCGAGGTTGAAGTACTCGTTGCCGTAGAGCGAGAAGTCGATGCCGTCGTCGGCGGCCGAGAAGCCCTCCGGCGTGTCGGCCTTGCGGAACGAGAACAGCGGGAAGCCGATCGCCGTGTAGGTCTTGGCGCCGAGGAAGTCCGGCGAGACATTGCCGGTCGCCTTGACGGTGATGATCCAGGTCGAGCTCGACTCCGGCGACAGCAGCGGCGCGTCGGGGGTCCCGTAGTTCGGCTGAGCCGGTGTCACCGGGGTCGGGTCCTGGGCGACGGCCGGGACCGAGATCGCCGCCGCGAGCAGCACGACTGCCCCTCCACGCCAGCCAAACCGAACCGCCATTCCGACCTCACACATGTACAAGCGTGGCGGCCGACACGGGCGCGCCACGCGAACCACTAGCAGACCTAGAACACGCCCGCCTCACCGCATAGCCCCGAGGCGACCATCCGTGACAATCGGCGATCACCGTGAAAGAGTTGTTACCCACACGCCACACATCCCCCCGGCAGAATGGACGAGAAGAGACGATGGAACGCGGCGGCGTCCGGCCCGGCGAACTGACGATCACGCCCGATCCGGGTGCCCTGCCCGGCGACGCCCGCGTCGTCTTCATCGGCCGTATCCGCACGCCGTGGCGGACGCTGGCGGACTGTCCGAAGAACGTGCGCACCGCGCGCGAGACGGGCGGCTCCGCCTGGCTGGAGATCGACGCGCCCTACCGCCCCGGCCTCGCGGGCCTCGAGGGCGTCAGCCACCTCGTCGTCCTCTACTGGATGGACCGCTCGCGCCGTGACGTCATCGTGCAGATCCCCCGCCATGCCGGTGGACCGCGCGGCGTCTTCTCGCTGCGCTCGCCGGCGCGCCCGAACCCGATCGCGATGGGAGTCGTGCCTCTCGTCTCGCTCGACATCGACGCCGGACGAGTGGAGATCGGGACGCTCGACTGCCTCGATGGAACGCCGCTCCTCGACCTCAAGCCCTACGTGCCGAGCGTCGACGCCATCGCCGACGCCGCCTTCGACTGAAACGGACCAAGGCTCAGGGGCGGTAGATCCACTGCTCAGGAATATGCGCCACGATCTCGTCTCCGACGGCGATCTCCCCGGCCCGGTCGACTGCGGCGACGACTCCGCGCAGGCGCTGCGCCACCTTCGCGAAGCCGAGTTCGATCTCGGCACGATCGAGGTGCCGCGCCAGGCTGCGGCCGGCGATCCGGCACGGCGCGTTCTGGTCGTCGACGCTGAGCGCCGCCACTGCCCCGACAACGAGCCGCGTGCCGCGCGGCAGCATCGAAAGCCGCGGGATGCCCTCGACCACCAGGTTCGCGCCGATGCTCGCCGCATCGACCGCCGCGACATCGAGGCGGCGGGCGATCTCGGCGAGATCCTCCACCGACAGGATCGACAGGTGCCGGCCGTTGCGGATCGGCGTACCGCGTGGATACCAGGGCTCGCGGCCGCTGGAGCGGCGCTCGAAGCCGCCGTGGCGGTCACCGGCGATCCCGTCGAGGCCGAGCGCAAGCCGGGCCACCGGGGTCGTCTCGAAGCGCTTCGGGTCGGTGGTGGCGAAGAGGGCCGCGACCCGGCCCTTGATCCTGCGCGCCGGAACGATCTCGTCCGTTTCCGCTCCCGCACCCATCTCCGGCTCCTCGCGCTCCGTGGCCCCGGCGAGCGATAGGCGCCCGTTCGCACCGATGCAACCGCGGCCCGGAAAACGGCGTGTCGGCGACACCGGCGGCCCACGTGGCGCACCGTCTCGTCCCGCGACGACCGCAATCCTGTTTCCCGCCGCTCACCCGGCGCGCTAATCTCCCGAGGCTGACTGCGAGCCCCCGAGTCGCGGCGCGACCGGGCGCCAACCGAAGAACAGGATATCCCGATGGCCACTCCGATGCCGTCCGGCGCGCCGCTGGGCGCCAAGCTCGTCGAGATCCGCAAGAAGTGGGGATGGTTCGTCGCCGCGGGCGTCGCCATGATCATTTTCGGCATGATCGCGCTCGGCAACCTGTTCGCGGCCACCGTCGCCGTCATGGTGGTGACGGGCGTCATGCTGATCGTCGCCGGCGTCGTCGAGATCGTCCAGGCTTTCGGCGCCAAGACCTGGGGCAAGACGATCTACTGGCTGCTGAGCGGCCTCCTCTACGCCGCGGCCGGCGTCATCGCCCTCGTCGACCCGGCGCTCGCCGCCGCCGGCTTCACGCTGATGCTCGCCGCCGTGCTGTTCGCCGTCGGCGTGCTGCGCGTCATCGCCGGCTTCGACGCCAGGCCCGCCGAGGGCTGGGGCTGGATGGTCGCCGCCGGCGTCTTCACCGTGCTGTTCGGCATCCTCATCGGCGTCGGCTGGCCGATCAACTCGATCTGGCTGATCGGCATGATCCTCGGCATCGACCTGATCTTCCAGGGCGTCGCCTGGATCTCGTTCGGCTTCGCGCTCCGCGCCAAGCGCTGACGACGGCGGGCGCGTGTCGCTGCTCGACGCGGGGACGCGCGTCTACGCCATCGGCGACGTGCACGGCCGCTTCGACCTCCTCGAGGCGCTGCATGACGCCATCGCCGCCGACCTCCAGGCGTGGCCGGCGCGGCGTTCCGTCGTCGTCCACCTCGGCGACTATGTCGATCGCGGCCCGCGCACCCACGACGTCATCGAGCGGCTGCTGACGCCCCGTCTCGAGGCCGACGAGATCATCTGCCTGAAGGGCAACCACGAGGACTGCCTCTTGCAGTTCATCTCCGGCGGCGACGATGCCGAGGTGTTCCTGCGCTATGGCGGCGTCCAGACGATGGCCTCCTACGGCGTCGACGAGGCGAGCCCGGCGCTGCTCGGCCATCCCGATCACCTCGTGGCGGCCTTCGACGCGCACCTGCCGTCGCGGCACCGCCACTTCCTCGAGACCCTTCCCCTCACCTACGAGATCGGCGGCTATTTCTTCTGCCACGCCGGCGTTCGCCCCGGCGTGGCCCTCGATCGCCAGGCACCGCGCGACCTGATCTGGATCCGCGAGCCGTTCCTCGGCTCGACCGAGTTCCACGGGCGCGTCGTCGTGCACGGCCACACACCGACGGATGCCCCGGAATCGCTGCCGAACCGCATCAACGTCGACACCGGTGCGGTCTACACCGGCCGCCTCACCGCCGTCGTGCTGGAAGACGACCGTCGCCGCTTTCTCACCGTCGCCGGCGGGGTGTGAGCGGTGACCTGCATCAAGGCCGGCCGCCACCGCACGGTCGCGGTTCACCCTGTCGGGCGTCGCAGGGTTGACGAAACCGCCGCCGGGGGGTGGAGTCGCGCGGCCGCACCGGGCCGCCTTTGCCCCGGACGAGGGATGTTGCGCGCATGGCCGACGGCATCGACATCACGCTGACGGCCGACGCCGCGGCCCTCCCGGTCGTCGAGTCGGCCCTGGAAACCTTCGTCGAAGAGAACGAGTTGCCGCCGCGCACGGGCTACACGCTCGCGCTGATCGTCGAGGAGCTCGTCACCAACATCGTCAAGTACGGCTATGCCGGTGCCGACGCCGGTCCGCTGAAGCTGACGGTGAAGCTCGACAATGATCGCGTCGTCGGCACCCTCATCGATGCCGGCGCCCCGTTCGACCCTACCTCGATGGCGACCCCCGACGTCGAGGCCGAGATGGAGGACCGCCGCATCGGTGGCCTCGGCGTCCACCTCGTCCGCACCATGTCGGAAGACTTCTCCTACCGGCGCGACGAAGGCCGCAACGTCGTCAGCTTCCGCCTGCCGGTCGCCTGAGAGGCCCAGGCCGGTGGAGCGACTCACGCCCCTCGATAGAGCCGCGGCAGTGTCCGCCCGAGCCGGACCAGCACCTCGTTCGACACTGTCGCCGCACTCGCCGCCATCTCGGCGAGCGGGATCGTCCGCCCGGTGATCTCGACGAAGTCACCAGGCCGCACCTCGTCTGCGGCAAAATCGGTGACGTCGACGGTGGCGAGGTTCATCGACAGCCGCCCCACCAGTGGTGCCCGCCGGCCAAGGATCGCGACCGCCCCGCGGTCGGCCATCGCCACCGGCAATCCGGTCGCGTAGCCGATGCCGATGGTAGCGATCCGTGACGGCCGCCGGGTGACATGGCCGCCGCCGTAGCCGATCGGCGTGCCCTCCCCCACCGAAACGATGCGGATGACCGGCGCGGTCGCCTCGATCACCTGCTCGACCGGCTGCGGATAGCCCGGCGTGCCCTGCACGCCGTAGAGCGCACTGCCGACGCGCAGCAGGTCGCCGTGCAGCGACGGGTCCATGAACAGCGCCGCAGAGCAGGCAATCGAAATCGGTGCCTCGGGCAAGGGCGCGATGGCGGAACGCAGCCGCTGCAACTGGGCGAGGTTGCGCTCGTCGTCGGGCCGCTCGAACCAGGCGAGCTGCGTCACCCAGCAGGCGACGTCGAGGCGCGCCCACACATCGGGACGCCCGGCGAGCGCCGTCGCCTCGCCATCGGTGAGGCCGAGGCGCACCAGCCCGCCGTCGATCATCACACCGACACGCATCCGCGCGCCCGCGGCCACCGTCGCCTCGACCTCGTCCATCGAGGCGAGTACCGGCACGAGTCCATGCGCGGCATGCTCGCTCGCCGGATGGCCGGTGAGGCCGCTCAGGACGTAGATTTCGACGTCCGGCAGGATCGCCCGCAGCCTCACGCCCTCGGGAAAGTCGGCGACCCAGAAGACGCCGCAGCCCTCGCGCCTGAGCCGCCGCGCCACCGGCTCGAGCCCGAGCCCGTAGGCGTCCTCCTTCAGCACCACGCCGAAGCGGCCGCTGCGACGGTAACCCTCCATGCGGTTGTAGTTCCGCGCGATCGCGTCGAGATCGACGAGGACGCGGGCGCCGGCCGGATCGCCCTCGCCCACCAGCGGCAGTGGCGTCACCGGCGGCAGCATCGCCCTCACCTTCGCGCTGGCGCTCACAACCGCGCCTCCGGCGGCACGACAAAGCCGATGTCGAGCCCGTCCGTCCCGTGCTCGCGCCACAGCGGACCGACGAGGCCCGCCGAAAGAGCGGCGCGAACGTCATCGGTGCGATTGGAGCGGCACCATGTCCGCGCTGCTTCCAGGCGGGGCGCATGCGGCCGCGCCGCACCGGCGACTGGCCGGTGCAGCAGGTAGCGCTCAAGGCTGCCATAGGCGAGGACCACGTCGACGATCGCAAAACCCTCCGCCATCAGATTGCGCCAGCTCACCGTGTTGGCCGGGGCGGCAGTCGCAAACACGTGGCCGAAGCCGAGGTTCCCCGCCCGTTCGATCCGACGGCGCAGCAGCGCCCTCTGCAGTCCGCGGCCGCGAAAGCCGGGGTCGACGCCGGTGCCTGCAATCTTCGCCAGACCCTGGTTGCCGCCGAGGCCGATCCGGACGCCGGCGTCCTCGCCGTCCGCCAGCGCCGTCAGGAGCACGCCGTAACCGATGAGACGGCCACCAGCGACGCTCGTCTCGGCATCCCTGCCCGCCGCCACGGCCCCGACGATCTCGCCGCGACCGGCGAAGACGCTCTCGAAGAAGCTCCGCCGCTCCGGCTTCACCAGGCCGCGGTCCACACCTTCGATCGATCGCAGGTGCAGGCGCTCCACGGCGTCGAGGGCGTCGGCGCCGAGCCAGACGAATCGAACACCTGGCACCTCGACCTCGGCGGGTTGGTCATTCAACGATGACCTCCGCATAGTTCAGCATCGCGAGCGGCGGATAGAGCTGGAAGCTCCTGGCGAGCGGCATGTTGACGATGAGCGAGAAGCGCTTGAGCGTCTCGACCGGGATCATCGCCGGGTTCTTGCCACCGACGAGGATCTGCTCGGCCTTGGAGGCGGCGAGCTGGCCGACGGAATAGTAGCGGCAGACGAGCCCCGTCACCGCGCCGCCGGAGCGGATGGCGAGCTCCGTTGCGCCGAACGTCGGCAGCAGCACCTGCTCGCAGATCGGCGTCACCTGCTCGAGGATCGAGCCCAGGAACGTGTCCGGCACCAGATAGAGCCAGTCGGCGCCCTCTTCCTTGATCTCGTGGATCATGGTGTCGAGGCCGTCGGCCACCGGCTTGCCGGCGGCGTCGGTCTTGAACTGGCGCTCGACGAGGCGAAATCCGACCGTCGGGGCGAGCTGGCGCAACTCCTCGACGAGCGCCACGGAGTTCTGCTCCGTCGCCGTGTAGAGCACACCGAGCGAATCGAATGGCCGATAGGACTGCATCGCCCGCAGCTGCGCGTCGAGGGGCACCACGTGGAACGCCCCGGTGACGTTGCGGCCGGAGGAATCGAGGCTCGGCACCACCTTGGCGCGCACCGGTGCCGCCACCATCGTGAAGATCACCGGTCGGTCGGCGATGTATTTCGCAGGGTCCGGCGCGTCAAAGGGGCCGACGGTCGCGAGCGTCACCGGGGTGCCCCAGGTGTAGACGAGGTCCGGCTTCAGCTCGCGGATCTCGTCGATGAAGCCGGCCACCCTGGTCGGGTCGCGGTCAACGTCGCGATTGATGTACTGGACCGGGATCTGCCGCTGCGCGAGATAGTCCCGGAAGCCGGCCTCGACCTCCGTGTCGCCACGGAAGGTGATCATGTAGATCGTGTAGGGCCGCTCGCGGGCTGTCTGCGCGAACAGCGGCCCGGTCGCCGCCGCGGTGCCGACGGTGGCACCGGCGGCGATGAGAGCGAGCGCCTCGCGCCGGTCGATGCGTCTCATTTGGCCTTCCCCTGCCCACAAGCACGCCGGGGCCGCCCCTGCGGCCTCCAACGCTTCCCTTCACTATCCCAATTCGCCGGAACCGACCACGCGAGGCGGATTAAATTCTGGTCACGCTGCGGTTGCCGCTCAGCCGCGCTCGAGGGCCACCGGCGCCGGTCCGCGCGCGTCCGCCAGCACGGCGATGGCAAACAGGATGGCACCGACGGCGACCACCGCCCCGAGCACCGTCAGCGTCATGCCCTGGCCGAATCCGCCGAGCAGCCAGGCCGCCAAAAGCGGACCGATGGCATTGCCGATGCGCTCGATCACGCGGAAGACGCCGTAGAGCGTGCCCTCGGAGATCTCGGGCGCCACCCGGCGGCCGATGTCGCCGACGAGCGCCGACTGCGGCGTGATCGACAGCGCCTGGGCAACACCGAGCTGCAGCACCGCGGCGGCCGCCCCCCAGGGCTCCGGCCACAGGAACGGGTGGATGACCGCCGTGGCGGCGAGGAGACCACCGACGATGACGAGCACGGGCCTGCGGTTCTGCACCTGGCTGATTCGCGAGACGACGGGCACGATCACCAGCATCGCCAGCGCATAAAGCATCAGCACGCGCCCGATCGCCGACTGGTCGAAGCCCTCGTCGGACAGCACCAGCGGCACCATGAAGAACACGAGGCCGGCGAGGATGAGCTTCGCCGGCAGCGCGCAGCCAATCAGCAGCAACCCCATCGTCGGCCGCATCACCACCCGCGCAATATCGCGGAACGAGACGCTGGCGAGCCGCTCCGTCGTCTTGCCGGTATCGTCGGAGAGCGCCAGCCGGGCCGTCATCACCGCTGCCAGGCTGAGGGCGGCCGAGACCATGAACGTCAGGCGGATACCGATGCGGTCGGCGAAGATGCCGCCGATCAGCGGCCCGCACAGCGCCGCCACCATGATCGAGGTGACGAGGAGGGCAAGCCCGCGGGCGCGGTTGAGGCCGCCGGTGTGGTCGATGATGTAGCCCTGCGCCGAGACGAAGACGGCGGCGTAACCGACGGCGGTCAGCGAGCGGAAGGCGAGGATCTGCCAGAGGTCGGCCGCGAGCGCGGTGCCGACGAAGCCGACGACCGCGGCGGTCGCCCCGAGGCGCAGCGCCCGTCCCCGCCCGATCCGCTCTGTCACGGTGTTCAGCCAGGGCTGCAGCACCGCCACGATCAGCATGAACAGCACGATCGGCAGGCTGATCACCATCTCCCGCGACAGCCCGGGCACGGTGCTCGCAACCTCGCCGATGAAGGTCGGCAGGAACGGCCGCGTCATCTCCTCGGCGAAGAAGAACAGGAACAAGGGCGCCCGCACCGCGAACACCCTGAGCGGCGGCTCGACCCGCTCGCGGGTCAGCCGGAACTTCCGGTCGATGGCATCGAGCTCGACCATCGCCTCGGCGTCGCGGCGCTCGAAGGCGGCCTCGCGCAGCTCCTTCTGCCGCATCCGCAGGGCCGTGATGCGTCGGTCGATGCCGGCGACGATGTCGCCGAGGCGCCCGCCGCCGGCCGGCGGGTGATGATGGCGGGCGAGGTCGCCCCGGCGCAGCGAATCGAGCCGCTGTCCGATGGCGCGCAGCGACGAGCCCGCCCCCATCGCGAAGGCGAAGGCGATCAGTTCCAGCGTCACCAGCACCGAGACGAGCAGCACCACCGCGATGTCGAGCCAGAGGTCGAGCACGAAGGCTTCCGTCACCGTGTCGGGAATTCCGATGGCGACGCGCCCGATGTCCTCGCCGCTCGCCGACGCGATCGGCAGCGCCACGTAGCGCATCCCGACCGGCAGCCCGTCGAGCCCCCGCAGCGGCTCGCCCGACGACGTGTTGCGCATCGCCAGCGCGATCACCCGACCGCCCGGATCGAGCAGCGCCAGCGTGCCGAATTCGGCGCTTTCCGCGAGCGCCGTCTGGAACACCGCGTCGACGCCGACGAGGTCCTCGAGGTCCATCCCGTAGCGGTCGGCCTGCGCCACGAGTTGCGACAGAGACCGCCCGACCACCTCCGCCTTGCGGTCGAGCGCCGGCAGCAGGATGCCCTCGGCGGTGACGAGCGTCCGCCACGAAATCGCCGCGAGCGCAGCAACCAGGACGACGGTGATGCAGGTGAGGACGATGACGTCGAAGCGGCGCATCTCTACTCCCCGCGCCGCTCGCCGAGCCGGGCGGCGATTGCTGCGTGTGCCGTCTCGACCTCCGCGATCGCCCAGCCGAAGGGATCGTCCGCGCTCTCGGAGCCGTCATCGGCGAGCCGCGCCGCGCCCAGCGCCTGTGCATAGAAGGCGCGCAGCGGCACCAGGATGACGATCGCGCAGATCAGCACCGCGATGACGCCGGTGATCGCGGCCGCGCGCTCCACCGCCCCCGCGACCCCGTCGAGCTGCCGCTGGATGCGCACCATCGAGCCCCGCACCACAACGCTTCCGACGGGCACGCCGAAGTCGTTGGCGACGAGGCGCGAGCGGACGTCCACCGTGCCGTCGAGCGTCGCGATGGCGGCGCCGATCCGCGACGGGTCGCTCGAGAACAGCACCTGGCCGTCGGCGGCCGCCACGTCGATCGATTCGAGCAGCGGGTCGTTTGACTGCTCGCGCGACAGCAGCGGCGTCAGCGTGTCCTGGCCGGCGAGCGGCAGGCCGAAGCTCAGCGCCACCTCGATGTCGGAGCCGATGCGGTTCGCCAGCTGATCGAATCGTGAGTGGACCAGGCTGATGTAGATGATGCGGATGCTGCCGAAATTCAGATAAGCCCCGAGCGCGATGGCGCCCACCGCGACGGGCGCGATCGTCAGCAGCAGGATGATCGCCAGTCGCCTCATGCCTCAGCCCCGAACCCCGTCCCTCAAGCGTCACATTCGGGGGGAGAATCAGACGGTTCCGCAAGCTCCGGGAGCTCCGTTTCCGACGATTCTGCCGCCGCGGCGACATGCGCCGTCGTCGTCGCCTCCTTGGCGACGGTGGCGACGACCCATTGCATTGGCTAGCATACCGCTAGCATAGTCCGCCGCCCTCCTGCGAGGAGCCTGCTTGCAAATCCGCCTCACGTTCCAGCGCCGGCTCGCGCTGATGGTCGCCGCCGCGACCGTTACGGTGATCGCCCTCGTCGCCACCGTCGGCGTCGGCGTCATCGAGCGGGCGCACCGCGACCTCATCGATTCGCGCCTCGAGTTCGTTCTGACGACGCTCGACGGCACGATCGAAGCGAGCCTCGACCTCGGCTTGCCGCTCGGAGAGCTGCGCGAGATCGAGGATCTGTTGGAGCGGACGCTGTCGGCCGAGCCCGGCATCGAGGCGATCGAAGTCTTTGACGCCACCGGCGTTTCGCGCTTCGGCACCGATCGCGGGGCGGCGAACGAGCCGATCCCGCACGCCTGGGTGACGGCCATCCGCGACAACCGGTCGGACCCGATCTGGCGGGCGGTCGATCGCGGCGGCCTCACGATCGGCGCGCCGATCCTGACCGACTTCGGCGCCGTGGCCGGCGACGTCGCCATCATCGTGCCGCTCGATCTGCTCGAGCGCTCCCCCGTCGACGCGGGGTTCGTCTTTCTCTTGACCGTCGGGCCGGCAATCGCCGCCGCCCTCCTCGTTTTCGTCGCCGTGATCTGGGCAGCTCGGCCGTCGGCGCGCCTCTACGACACCACCGCCGATGCCGTGATGGCCAGCCGTGCGCCGCCGGTCGACGGCGGCGTGCTCGCCAGTGCCACCGCCGCGGCGGTCGCCCGCATCGCGGCCACCGGCGAATCGGTCGGCCGGGCGGACCGCGTCCTGCAGGCGATCGATGCGGAGATCTGACGTGCGCCGGACCACCGACCCGGCCCGCGGCGACCGTTTCGCCGTCATCGTCGGCCTCGCCGTCGGCATCGCCATCGCGCTCGCCTCGGCGGCGACGCTCGCACTGATCGAGCGCACCCATCACGACGACCTTGCGCTCACCACCGAGCGCGTGACCCGCTCGATCGGCAGCGCCGTCGCCGACACCGTCGGACGCGCCGTCGGCTTCGGCATCCCGCTGCGCGACCTCTACGGCGTCGACGCCTACTTGGAAGACATCATCCGGCGCAATCCCGAGGTCGCCGCCATCGCCATTGCCGACGACAGCGGCCAGACGCTGTTCCAGGTGCCGCCCGAGGCGCCTACGGGTCCGCAGGTCTCCGTCCAGATCCCCGTCGGTGCGGTCGCCGTCGGCCTCATCGTCGTGACGCCGTCGCAGCGCATCCTCGACGTCGTCGCCCGGACCCTCGCCGTCACTGTCCTCAGCGCCAGCCTGTTCGGCGCCCTGCTCGCCGGCATCCTCGCCCGCGCCTTCGCCACCGAGCGCATCGACCTGCGCCAGGGCAGGCTCGTCGCCTCGCTGCGCGCGCTCGCCCGCGGTGGTTTCGGGGACTATTCCCCCGTCGGCGGCGACAGCCCCCTGCACACTCTCGGCGCCGCCTTGGCGCGCCGCCTCGCCCCCGTCCGGCGCGAGGCGCGGCAGGCGCTGGCGCTCGCCGACGAAATCCGCGCCGTCGACTTCGATTCGAGCCTTGGCCCGCGCGTCGACGAGGCGCTGGCGCCGATCGAGGGCAAGATCCGGTTCGACGCCACGCATCCTCCCGGCCGCCGGCGCACCTGGAAGGGCTGGTGGGCGGTGCCGCTGCTGCTCGTCGGCACGTCGGTGCACCCACTGGTGCCGAGCTTCGCCTTCGACCGGCTCGACCCCGGGCTCCTGCAGTCGCTCGAGGTGTCGGCCTCCGTCGCCGCCCAGTTCCTGGGGTGCGCCTTCGGGTTGCTCGCAGCCCTCCTGCTCGCCCGCGGCTCGCCCGCCGCCACGGTCGGCTTCGGCACGCTTCTCGCCGGCGCTGCCACCGCGGCGACGGCGATCACCCGCGACCCGACGGTTTTCCTCGTCCTGCGCTTCTGCGCCGGGTTGGGCCTCTGGGCGGCGCTCTGGGTGGTGCTGCTCCAGCCGGGCTTCCGGCTTCGCCGGCCGTGGTTCTGGAGCCTCATGGTCCTCGCGGCGCTGGCCGGCTCCGGCCTCGGCGGTCTCGTCGCCGAGGCCCTCGGGCGCCGCGACGCCTTCGCCGCCGCCGGCCTCGGCATCGTCGTGCTGGGGCTGATCGTGGTCGCCCTCGTGGAACGTCCGCACACCGTTCCGCGCCTTCGCCTCGTCCCGCGCCCCGCCGAGCTCGTCGCGGTCGGAACCTCCTTCGCCGTCGCGATGACGTGGCTCGAGCTCGCGCTCGGCACGGGTGACGTGCGCTACAACTACGCCGAGCTCGGGCTGCACTTCTGCCTCGCCGGCGTCGCCGCCGCGGGCGTCTTCGTGGCGCGCCGTACGCCGGGCGCGGCCATCGGACTACTCATCGCGGCCGCCGGCCCTGCGCTCGGCGCGCTCGTGCCGGAGCTGGCGGCGATCGCGAGCCTGCTCGTCGGGCTCGGCGGTGCGATGGCGCTTGTGGCCGTCGGCGGGCGCGTCTGGGCACCGGAGGGCGCCTTCGCGGCGGTGATCGGCGGCGTCGCCGGGGCGGCCGTCGCGGCCGGCGCTGCCTGGTTCGACGTCGAGCCCGCGATCGCCGCCGCGATCGTCGGCGTCGCCGGCGCGGCCGTGACGGCGCTGCTCGCGACGCGCAAGCCCACCGGCGGCGCCGCACTCCCTGGTGCCGCCCCGGCACGGCCGGGAGCCTGACGCGATGCTGCTGCGCACCCGCATCACGCTGTTCCTGTCGATCGCCTTCGTGCTGGTGGCCGGCGGCCTCATCCTCGCCGGCATGCGCCGCGAAGAGATCGCCGACGAGCGCTTTGCCGAGGTTGCGATCGACGGCCAGCGCTCGCTCTGGCAGAGCCTCGTCGCCGACGAACTAAAGACCGTCACGGTCATCGGCGACGATCTCGTCGCCCAGATCGCCCGCGCCCGCCCCGTCGACGTGCCGCGCCTGCGCCAGGTTGCCGCCAACGTCATTCCGGCCGCCGGCGACCTGCTGCGCGGCGTCGAGGAGGTGCAGGTCGTCGACGCCTCCGGCACCATCATCTACACGAACCGTCCTTCGATCGGGCAGCGCCCGATCCTCGACGCCTCCGCCCTCGACCGGGTGCTCTCCACCGGCGTCGTGCTCGGCGGGCTGCGCCAGGACACGCCCGACCGCTACGTCATCGCCGCCGGCGTGCCGGTGTTCGCCTCCGGCCGGCCGTTCGCCGTCGTCACCCTCGCGCGCGGCGCCGACGGCGTGCTCACCCGCTTCGCCGACGCCTTCGGTGTGCCGACCTTCCTCGTCTCGCTGCGCGGCCGCATGGTCGTCGGCACCCAGCCGGACCTCTGGCAGGCGCTGATGCCGCAGATCCCGCCGCGCTCTGCCAATGTCTCGATCTACGAGGACGACGACCGCCTCTACCTCGCGACCAGCGTGCCCGTTCAGGACCTCGTCGGCGGCGCCGCCGGCACGCTCGTCACCTTCCGCGATTCAAGCGAATCCCTCGGCGAGGCGCGCGACTTCCAGCGCGCCACCCTCGCCGGCGTGGCGATCTTCGTCGCCCTCATCCTGGCTGGCCTCTACATCTACCTGCGACAGGCGTTCCGGCCGCTGGAATCGGCCATCTCCGTGCTGCAGGCGCTCTCGGCCGGCGACACCAACGTCCGCATCGAAGACGCCGGCGAAGGCGAGATCCGCCGCATCGCCGAGACCGTCGCCGTCTTCCGCCGCAACGCCATCGCGGTCGCCGAAAACCAGCGTCAGGTCGAGCGCCAGCGCCGCCGTCAGGAACGGCTGATCCGCCGCCAGATGGAGGCCCTCGCCCGCACGCTCGAGGCCGACGGCCGCGAGCAGGTGCTGCAGGATCTGCAGAGCATCTTCGGGCGCCAGAAAGTCGCGCCGATCGCGGTCGCCACCGTCAAGCGGGCGGGCGACGAACAGCTCGGCCTCCTCGCCGCCGTGCTGCAGCAGATGTCGGCGCGCATCTCCGACCAGCACGCCCGCCTCACCGAGCTGGTCGCCGAGCTGCGCGAGGCGATCATCACCCGCGCCAAGCTCGCCGGCCTGCAGCAGGAGCTCGAGATCGCCCGCCAGCTGCAGCTGTCGATCCTGCCGAAGCCACTGCCGCTGCGCAGCGACGTCGCCCTGCACGGCCTGATGGTGCCGGCGAAGGAAGTCGGCGGTGACTTCTTCGACTATTTCTTCCTCGATCAGAAGTCGCTCGGCATCGTCGTCGCCGACGTTTCCGGCAAGGGCGTGCCGGCGGCGATGTTCATGGCGATGACGCGCACGCTCCTGAAGGCGACGACGCTGTTCTCGATCTCGCCGTCCGCCAGCATCGAGCGTCTCAACGCCGTTCTCGCCGCCGAGAACGACCAGATGATGTTCGTGACGCTGTTCTACGGCGTGCTGGATCTGACGACGGGTCGCCTCACCTACGTCAATGCCGGCCACAACCCGCCGTTTCTCTGCCGCCCTGACGGCTCGGTGACGCCGCTGCCCCGCTCCGGCGACATCGCCATCGCCGTCTTCGAGGAGGCGCCCTACCGCGAGATGACGATCGACCTCGCCGCCGGCGACCTCGTCTTCCTCTACACCGACGGCGTCACCGAGGCCTTCGACATCGACGGGACCGAGTTCGGCGAGGGTCGGCTGATCACACTCCTGAAGGAGATTCCCGACGGTGCCAGCGCCGCCGACGTGGCGAACTTCATCGTCGAGGGCGTCCACCGCTTCGAGCGCGGCGCCAACCAGGCCGACGACATCACCAGCGTCGGCCTGCGCTATTTCGGCGCCGCAGCAGCTCCGGGAACGGAGGCGACGCCGCTGCCACCACCGGCTCCGCTCTCGTCCTCATAGGCGAGGCAGCGCTCGAGCAGGACCGCGGCCGGCCGATCCCCCGGCGCGATCTTGAGGCAGCCGCGGAAGCGCTCGGCCGCCGTGTCCGGCAGTCCCTGCACGAGCGCCATGACGCCGCGCTCGTGCAGTTCGATCAGCCGGCGCTCGTCATCGGAGACGCTGCCGGCCCGCCCGACGAGCGCGTGGATCGGCTCGATGGAGCTGCGACCGCGCAGCGTCACGTGGTCCACCATCCGGAACACGAACCCATCGCCCGCGGCAGCGCGCGTTTCGTGCGCGACGAGCACCCGCTGGCCGTAGCGCTTCGCGGCCTCCTGCAGCCGCGCAGCGACGTTCACCGCATTGCCGATGACGGTGAAGTTGCGGCTCTGCTCGGCGCCGATGTCACCGACGATCACCTCGCCGGTACCGATGCCGATCGCGACATCGATCGCCTCCGCCCGTGCCACGCCGCTCTCGGCGAGTTCGCGGCGCAGCGCCGGCAAGCTCTCGATCTGGCCGAGCGCGGCATTGCAGGCGTCGATTGCCTGCTCGCCAGCTTCGGTGAACGGCGGCCCCCAGCACGCCATCACGGCGTCGCCGATGAACTTGTCGGTGATGCCGCCGGCCGCGCCGATCGGGATGGTCATCGCCGTCAGGAACCGGTTCAGCACCGAGACGAGGCTTTCCGGGTCGAGCCGCTCAGACCAGCCGGTGAAGTCGCGCAGGTCGGCGAACGACACCGTCATCACCTGACGCGCGCCCTTCAGGTCCTCGACTCCGCCGCGGTCGAGGATGCGCTCGACGATGCGCGGGTCGACATATTCGCCGAACAGCCGCTTCAGCTTGCGCCGCTTGCGCTGCTCGGTGATGTCGGAGAACACGACGATGACACCCTGCCGCTCCACCTCGCCGTCGCGCTCCAGCATCAGGAACGTCGACGTCACGTGCAGGTCGACCCGGCGACCGTCGACCGTCACCGACACCTCGCGGCTGTGGGTCGCCTCGTTCTCGTAAACCGCCTTCAGCACCACCTCGTTGAAGTCGTCGAAGCTCTCCTCCATGAGGAAGACCTCGCCGAACGACTGGCCGACGGTCGCCTGCGGATCGAGCCCGAGGATGCGACCCGCGGCGGCATTGAAGGTGATGATGCGGCCCTGGAGGTCGATCGTCGCGACGCCGTCGCGCATGTCGGCAAGGATCTTCTCGTAGATCAGGCTGCCCAGTTCACCGTCCGCGCCGCCCACGATCGTCCGCCTCGCCACTCTCCGTCGCCGCGGCACCATAGACCGACTCGGCATCGCGGGGGAAACGCCGCCGCACACACCGCAGCTGACCCGATGTCGGGATAGCGCTTGGTTCTTCGTCTAAGAGAGGCATGGGCGCGAAGCCCGTGCCCAGTCAGGAGGTAAAGCGATGCGTGTGATGGTGATGGTGAAGGCAACGGCCGACAGCGAAGCGGGCCTGATGCCCGAGACCGAGATGTTCGAGGCGATGCACGCGTTCAACGAACAGCTCATCGAGGCCGGCATCATGGTCAGCGGCGACGGCCTGAAGCCCTCCTCGCAGGGCAAGCGCATCGCCTTCGACGGGGCGAGCCGCACCGTCATCGACGGCCCATTCGCCGAGACGAAGGAGCTCGTCGCCGGCTTCTGGATCTGGAATGTCGCCGACATGGACGAGGCAGTCGCCTGGGCGAAACGCTGCCCCAACCCGATGCCCGGCCCGAGCGAGATCGAGATCCGCCCCTTCTACGAGGCCACGGACTTCGGCGAAACCTACACGCCGGAGATCGCGGCGCACGAGGACGCCATGCGCGAGAAGCTCGCCGGCCGCTGAACCCTGCGGGGTGCGGCCGGCGGTTCTGTCCGGCATGCCTGCTCGGTCCTACTCGGCCGCCTCCGCCGCCGGCACCGGATCCTTCCACGACAGCCGCGGCGACCGCGCCGCCCGCGTCTCGTCGAGGCGGCGGCGCGGGGCGAGCCGCGGCGCCTGGCGGAAGCGCTCGGTGTCGCCGGCCTTCGCCGCCATAGCGAGGTCGCGCAGGGTGGCGATGAACAGGTCGAGGCTCGCGAGCGATTCCGACTCCGTCGGCTCCACCAGCATCGCCCCGTGCACGACGAGCGGGAAGTACATCGTCATCGGGTGGTAGCCCTCGTCGATCATCGCCTTGGCGAAGTCGAGGGTGGAAACCCCCGTCCCTTCCAGCGAACTATCGTCGAACAGCACCTCGTGCATGCACGGCCGGTCGCCATAGGGCGCGTTGAACAGGTCGCTGAGCCGCGCCTTGACGTAGTTCGCCGACAGCACCGCGTCCTCCGACGCCTGCCGCAGCCCGTCGGCCCCGTGCGCCAGCATGTAGGCGAGCGCGCGCACATACATGCCCATCTGGCCATGGAAGGCGGTCAACCGCCCGAACGGCTGCTCGCCGTCGACGAGCCCTTCCTCCGTCTCGACCAGCACCGGCTCGCCGCCTTCGAGGCGAATGAACGGCAGCGGCGCGAACGGGGCGAGCGCCTTCGACAGCACCACCGGCCCGGAGCCCGGACCACCGCCGCCGTGCGGGGTGGAGAACGTCTTGTGCAGGTTGATGTGCATGGCGTCGACGCCGAGGTCGCCCGGCCGCACCTTGCCGACGATGGCGTTGAAGTTCGCCCCGTCGCCGTAGAAGAACGCCCCCGCCGCGTGCACGGCCTCGGCGATCTCGACGATGTCGCGCTCGAAGAGGCCGCAGGTGTTCGGGTTGGTCAGCATGATCGCCGCCACGTCCGGCGACAAAAGCGCCTTCACCGACGCCGGATCGACCGTGCCGTCCTCCCGCGCCGGCACCGGCACGACCTTGTAGCCGAGCTGGGCGGCCGTCGCCGGGTTGGTGCCGTGCGCCGATTCCGGCACCAGCACGATCGAGCGGCTCTCGCCGCGCGCCGCCAGCGCCGCCTTGATCGCCATCATGCCGCAGAGCTCGCCGTGCGCGCCCGCCTTCGGCGACAGCGCGACGGCCGCCATGCCGGTCATCGTCAGAAGCCAGTGCGACAGCTCCTGCATCAGCTCGACCGCGCCCTTCACCGTCGACAGCGGCTGCAGCGGGTGGATGTCGGCGAAGCCCGCAAGCCGCACCATCGCCTCGTTCAGCCGCGGATTGTGCTTCATCGTGCACGAGCCGAGCGGATAGAGGCCGAGGTCGATCGCGTAGTTCTGCCGCGACAGCCGCACATAGTGGCGCACCGCCTCGGGCTCGGTCAGGCCCGGCAGGCCGAGCGGCGCCCGGCGGGCATGGCTGCCGAGCCGGCTCGTGGCCTTCGGTGCCGCCGGCAGGTCGACGCCGGTGACGTCGGGCCGGCCGATCTCGAAGATCAGCGCCTCCTCGATCTGCAGGCCGCGGTTGCCGGTGAAGGTGGTGACCGCGGTGGCGGCATCCGCCTCGGCCGGGCGGGTCGGGCGTCCCTGGGTGTTCATCATCACAGCACCTCGGCAAGCGCCGCCGCGAAGGCGGCCCGGTCGTCGTCGGTCATGGTCTCGGTGGCCGCGACGAGCATGAGATCGGCGAGTTCGGGGCGTCCGGGCTCGAGGCGCGACACCGGCACGCCGCCGATGATCCCCTTCGCCGCCAGCTTCTCGACGATCGCCGCCGCATTGCCCGGCAGGCGGACGGTGAACTCGTTGAAGAAGGTGTCGTTCAGCACTTTTACGCCCGGTACGGCGGCGAGCGCGTCGGCGGTCGCCGCGGCACTCGCGTGGTTGATCGCCGCGAGCCGCGTCAGCCCGGCCTCGCCCAGCAGCGTCGCGTGGATCGAGAAGGCGAGCGCGCACAGGCCCGAGCTCGTGCAGATGTTGGACGTCGCCTTGTCGCGGCGGATGTGTTGCTCGCGCGTCGACAGCGTCAGCACGAAGCCGCGCTTGCCGTCGGCGTCCACCGTCTCGCCGCAGAGACGCCCCGGCAGCTGGCGGATGAACTTCTCACGTGTTGCGAAGAGGCCGACGTAAGGCCCTCCAAAACCGAGCGGATTGCCGAGTGACTGGCCCTCACCGACGACGATGTCGGCGCCCTGCGCGCCCGGCGGCTCGATGGCGCCGAGCGCCACTACCTCGGTCACCACGGCGACCAGCAGCGCGCCGACGGCGTGCGCCTTGGCGGCAATTGGCGCGAGGTCGATCAGGTGCCCGTAGACCGACGGCGACTGCACGACGACGCAGGCCGTCTCGCCGTCGATGCGTGCGAGGATGTCCTCGGTCGCCTCCGGATCCGGCGGCAGCGCCTCGACGGTGTCGCCCGCCATCCGCCCGAGCGTCTCGACGACGGCGCGGTACTGCGGGTGCAACGAGCCAGACAGCACCGCCTTGTTGCGGCGGGTCAGCCGGTGCGCCATCAGCACCGCCTCGCCGCAGCCGGTCGAGCCGTCGTACATGCCGGCGTTCGCGACCTCCATGCCGGTCAGGCGCCCGACCTGGCTCTGGAACTCGAACAGCACCTGCAGCGTGCCCTGGGCGATCTCGGGCTGGTAGGGCGTGTAGGAGGTGAGGAACTCCGAGCGCTGGATCAGGTGGTCGACGCTCGCCGGCACGTGGTGGCGGTAGGCGCCGGCGCCGACGAAGAACGGCACCGAGCCGGCAGCGACGTTCTTCGCCGCCATCCGCCCCATCAGCCGCTCGACCTCCATCTCGCTCTTCGTCCTCGGCAGGTCGAGCAGGCCGGAGAGCAGCTTGTCGTGCGGCACGTCGGAAAACAGCTGGTCGACTGTGCCGACGCCGATCGTCGCGCGCATGTGGGCGCGGTCGCTATCGGTCAGGGGATGGTAGCGCATGGGAAAACGTCTGTCCTGGTTGAACGGGTCGCGGTGCGGCGCGCGGGCGAATGGCCCGCGCGCTGGCGTCAGGCGCGGTCCTCGACGGTGATTTCGGCGGTGAGCGAATTGGCGATGTAGCAGGCCTCGTGGGCGGCGTGATGCAGCGCCAGGAGGTCCTCGTCGGTCGGGCGCTTGTCGCCGGAGAAGACGATGCGCGGCCGGAGCTTGATGGCGACCACGCCGGTGCGCCCGTTCGGCGCCTTGCCCATCGTCGCCACCGCCTCGTCCTCGTAACTGTCGACGATGAAGCCCTTCTTCGAGGCCATCGCCAGGAAGAACAGCATGTGGCAGCTGGACGTGGCGGCAGTCAGCGCCTCCTCCGGGTCGACGGCGTCGAGCTTCGACAAGGGCGGCGGCAGCACGAGCGGAGAGGCCGAGGCCGGCACCTCGACGCCGCCGTCGAAGCGCCAGACGTGGGCGCGGGAGTAGGCGTTGCCGGGGAAGGTCTGGCCGTTACGGTCCCAGGCCACCGTCGCGAAATACTCGTGTGCCATGATCCTCGTCCTCAAAGGGTCGCGAGATAGGCGTCGTAGGCGGCGCGATCCATCAGGTCGGACGGCGTGCCGTCGAGCTTGATCTTCATGAACCAGCCGGCACCCTCGGGGTCGCTGTTCACCGTCTCCGGCGCGTCCGGCAGGGCGGCGTTCACCTCGACGACGGTGCCGGCCACCGGCGCGAACACGTCGCTCGCCGCCTTCACCGATTCGACCACCGCCGCCTCGGCGCCGGCCGAAACGACCTTGCCGACCTCGGGCAGCTCGACGAACACCACGTCGCCCAGCTGCTCCTGGGCGTAGGCGGTGATGCCGATGGTGGCGACGTCGCCGTCGACGCGGATCCACTCGTGGTCCTTGGTGTAATGCGTGCTCATCGCGAGGTTTCCTGCGGTTCGAAGTCTCGACGGGATCGATTGGGAGCGCGGGCGAGCCTCAGCGCTTGTAGCGGGCGGGGACGAACGGCAGCGTGACGACCCGCGCCGGCAACGGCTTGCCGCGCACGATCAGTGTCACCTCGGTGCCGGGCGCGGCGAAGGCGGTCTCGACATATCCCATCGCCACCGGCCCCCCGACGGTCGGCCCGAAGCCGCCCGAAGTGACGATGCCGATCTGTCGGCCGTCCGCATGGATCTCGGCGCCTTCACGCGCCGGCGCCCGCCCCTCCGGCTTCAGGCCGACGCGCTTGCGGGCGGGACAGTCTGCGAGCTCGCGGCGAATACGGGTGTCACCCGGAAAGCCCCCCTGCTCACGCCGCCGCTTGCCGATCGACCAGACGAGCGCCGCCTCGACCGGGCTCGTCGTCTCGTCGATGTCGTGGCCATAGAGGCAGAGGCCGGCCTCGAGCCGCAGAGAATCCCGGGCGCCGAGGCCGATCGGCTTCACCGCCGGATCGGCGAGCAACGCTTGCCACAGCGCCACAACATCGCCGGCGTCGACGGAAATCTCGAAGCCGTCCTCGCCGGTGTAGCCCGAGCGCGAGACGTGGCACGCGAAGCCGGCCACCGTGGCCGGCCCGCCCGCCATGAACGCGAAGTCGTCGGCGCTCGGCGACAGCCGCCGCATCACCGCCGCCGCCTCCGGACCCTGCAAGGCGAGAAGTGCCTTCTCCGGCAGCGGCGTCAGCGCGATCCCTGCCGGCAGGCCTTCCGCGATGAGGGCGAAGTCGCCCTCCTTCCGCGAGGCGTTGACGACGAGGAACAGCCGCCCGTCTTCGGCCGGGTCCGCCGGCCGGGTCACCATCAGGTCGTCGACGATGCCGCCCTCGGGCGTCAGGAGTTGGGTGTAGCGGATGCGGCCGGGCGAGAGGCCGGCGATGTCGCCGGGCACCAGCCGCTCGAGCGCGGCAGCTGTCGTCGCGTGGTCGGGACCCCGGACGATCGCCTGGCCCATGTGGGAGACGTCGAACAGACCGGCGTGGGTGCGGGTCCAGACGTGCTCGGCGAGGATGCCGTCGGCGTACTGCACCGGCATCAGGTAGCCCGCGAACGGCACCATGCGGGCGCCCAGAGCCCGGTGCGCGTCGACGAGCGGCGTCGAGTGCAGGGGCGCGTCGGAGGCCGACGGCTCGGTGACGTCCGTGTTGACGGAAGGATTGGTCATGCTCGGTCCTGCAGCTCGAGGGCGATTCCACCAGGACCCCGGCGAATGCCGGAGCCCCGAACCCCGGCGGATGCCGGAGCCCAAGGTCGAATCAGCCCCCTCTGTCGCAGGAACCTGAGAGATTTCCCGACCATGCCGCGGCCTGGGAGGGGCCACGACGAAAGCCGGTTACTCCGTCGGTGAGCCGCCGGGCATCGGCCCGCCGGCTGCTTTCCAGAGCGTCACGTTCGGCGCGCGGTCCATTCGCCTGAGAGTTTCCGGGGCGGTTGCTCCTTCGGCGCCGGCGGGGCTTGCGCTCCGCCGAACTCTCCCGCGCGCGTCACTGCCGCCTTGCGGCGGACGGGACGACAAGTCCCAGACAGGCGGTAACGAGCGCCCGTCCGATCGGGACCATGGATCGGCCGATCGGAGGTGTCAATTGCCACGAAGGACGCGCAAGCGACGCCTGCAGCCCAGGCAGACCGGCCGCGACGCGCTCCCCTACTCGAGCGGCTCGGTCCCGTCGGGAAGATTGTGCTCTTCCCATCCGCTGCGAGGGATCGGTTCGCCGAGCCTAAATGCGAACGCGACAACCCGGGTCAGGTCAGGCGCGAGTTCACAGCGATATTCGATGTTGAACCAGCGCTTTCCGCTCCGGATCGCACCGCCTTTGGCCACGACCTCGTGGGTGGTGATCTTCGTCTCCGCCATCGCATAGGCGACGACACTGTCCGGCTGCAGCCTGGTATCCCAGGCGTGCACCTGCTCCATCGCCTCGATGCCGCACAGCTGCACCATCTGGTCCGCGGTGCCAAATCCGGCGAGGGCCACCCGCGCGGCGCGACTGCGGGGATCGGCGAGCACGTCCGACGACATCAGGTGGTCGGCTTGGATCATGCCGTCCGGACCGGTGCCGATCGTCGCGGGTCCGGCGACCTCGGGATCGTCCGTCTCGGGCTCCGCGGTCTTCGGCTCGGCGCGCCCCACGTCGGAAGTGGGGGGTACGGCCGAGGGGACGCTCGGCACAGGTCTTGCCGTCGCCGAAGCGGCCGGCGGGACCCGTCGCTCGACCACGAGCTCCACCTCAAGGCCGCGCTCGGGCGGCGCTTGCGGGCGGCGCTTGCGGGCGGACGGCGGGCGGCAAAACCGCGATCAACAATCCCGCCGCAAGGTGCAGCGTCAGCGATGCGGCGACCGCCCACGACAGCGGCGACCGCTGCGGCCGATTCACGGCCGGTCTTCACCGCCGCCGGGTGCGCCCCAACCCTACTGCACGTCGACCGTCACGACGCCGTCCTGGGCCTTGCCGCCTTTGCCGCCGTCGTCGAAGCCGACGAGGATGCGCAGCACGCCGACATTCGGCACCACCACGTCACTGTCGACGAAGGCCCAGCTCACCGAGGCCTCCGGCGGCGTCAGCGTGGCCTTGACGGTGTGCATCTTCGAATAGACGGGCGTGTCGCCGTCCTTCACGACGACGATGCGGACCGGCAGCGACATCTCCCCGCCGCCGCCCTTGCGGCCGGCCAGAACCCGCCCGCCGACACCGACGCGGATGCGGATGTTGTCGCCTTCGAGCGCGCACTCGCGCGCCGTCTCCGTCAGCGTCGCCTGGAAACCGACGGCATTCGGGTCGCCCGGCTTGCCGCCCTTGAAGATGACGTGCGTCTGGGTGCCCTCGCGCTTCGTCACCGGCGGGCAGCGGACGATCGTCTTGTAGAGGTTCGGATCGACCTCCTGTGGCTCCTGCACGGAGCCGCGCAGGAACTGGCCGAGCGGTGAGCTCGCCGAGGCCGTTCCGGGCTCATCGTTACCGAAGCACCCGGCGAGACCCACCGCCAGGGTGGCGAGCACCGCCGCCGGGGCGGTGCGCCGTGCGAACTGAGCCAAAGCGTGCGCCGTCAAGTCGACCTCTCCTCGTCACCCGTCACCGTCGCGGGCCTCGTTTCGTCGCGCCCCCGCGCGCTTGACACCCGGCGACCCGCTACTTCTATTGCGGAAAGCGGGGCGGCACCAAGGCCGGCCACGAACGAGCCCATGCGCAGCGATCAAAACCAGCCACTTCCGCGCCTCGACGTCCTGTTGTGCGCGCCGCGCGGTTTCTGCGCCGGCGTCGACCGGGCCGTGCAGATCGTCGAGCTGGCGCTCGAGCGCTACGGCGCCCCTGTCTACGTCCGCCACGAGATCGTCCACAACCGATTCGTCGTCGATGCCCTGAAGGCCAAGGGCGCCGTCTTCGTCGAGGAACTCGACGAGATTCCCGAGACCGGCCAGCCGGTAATCTTCTCCGCCCACGGCGTGCCCAAGGCGGTGCCGGCGGCGGCGCGCGACCGACGCCTGCTTTATCTCGACGCCACCTGCCCGCTCGTCTCGAAGGTCCATCGCGAGGCCGAGATCCAGCACCGCAAGGGCCGCGAGGTGGTGCTGATCGGCCACGCCGGCCACCCGGAAGTGGTCGGCACGATGGGCCAGCTGCCACCCGGCGCGGTGTCGCTGGTCGAGACCGTGGCCGACGCCGAGGCGTTCGTGCCGCAGGACCCGGCGTCGCTCGCCTGGATCACCCAGACGACACTGTCGGTCGACGACACCCGCGAGATCGTCGCAAGCCTCGAGCAACGCTTCCCGGCGATCGTGCCACCGCACAAGGACGACATCTGCTACGCCACCACGAACCGCCAGGAGGCGGTGAAGGCGGTGGCGGGCCGGGTCGATGCGATGGTCGTCGTCGGTGCACCGAACTCGTCGAACTCGCAACGCCTGCGCGAGGTCGCCGAGCGCGCCGGCTGCTCGCGATCGTTCCTTGTGCAGCGGGCCACCGATCTCGACTGGGCGGCGATCGGGCCGATCACCCGCCTCGGCCTGACGGCAGGGGCCTCGGCACCGGAAGTCCTGGTCGAGGAAGTCATCGCAGCCTTCGCAGAACGCTACGAAATTCACCTCGAAAGTGTCCGCACCGCCGAGGAGACCGTGGCCTTCAATCTGCCGCGCGAGCTGCGCCAGAGCGCGGCGGAGTAGGACCGCCCCGCCAATGGCCGTCTACACCGAGGTTTCCGACGAGGACCTGGCGGGCTTCCTCGCCGCCTACGACATCGGCGAGCCGACGTCCTTCAAGGGCATCGCCGAGGGTGTCGAGAACTCGAACTTCCTGCTGCAGACCACCGGCGGCCGCTTCATCCTCACCCTCTACGAGAAGCGTGTCGATCCGGCCGACCTGCCCTTCTTCATTGCCCTGATGCGCCATCTCGCCGAGCGCGGCGTCGCCTGCCCGACGCCGGTCGCGAGCCGCGCCGGTGACTGCCTCGGCGCCCTCGCTGGCCGACCGGCGGCGATCATCACCTTCCTCGACGGCGTCTGGCCGCGGCGGCCGTCGGTCGAGCACTGCGCGTCGCTGGGCGCCGGCCTCGCCCGCTTCCATGCAGCCGGCATCGATTTTCCGATGGAGCGCCCGAACGCCCTCGGGCAGCCGGCGTGGCGGCCGCTGTTCGAGCGATCGCGGGAGCGTGCCGACGAGGTCAGTCCAGGCCTCGCCGCCGAGATCGACGCAGCCCTCGACGCCCTCGCCGCCACCTGGCCGCAGGCGCTGCCGCGCGGCGTCATCCACGCCGACCTCTTCCCCGACAACGCCTTCTTCCTCGGCACCCGGCTGTCGGGGATCATCGACTTCTACTTCGCCTGCACCGACGCGCTCGCCTATGACGTCGCCATCTGCCTCAATGCCTGGTGCTTCGAGCCCGACCGCTCGTTCAACGTCACGAAGGCCCGCGCCCTGATCGCAGCCTACCGCTCGGTGCGCCCGCTTTCGTCCGAGGAAGCCGCCGCGATCCCGGTGCTCGCCCGCGGCGCCGCGTTGCGCTTCCTGCTGACGCGCCTGCACGACTGGCTGCGCGTGCCGCCGGGTGCCCTCGTCACGCCGAAGGACCCGCTCGAGTACCTCCACAAGCTGCGCTTCCACCAGACCGTCGCCGATCTCGGCGGCTACGGGGTCGACCGGTGAAGCGCCCCGCTGCCCGCCCCCGGCCCAAGAAGGTCGCCGAGGCACCGCCGCCCGTCGTCTCGGCCGAGAACGGCCGCGTCGTCGCCTATACGGACGGCGCCTGCTCCGGCAATCCCGGCCCCGGCGGATGGGGCGTCGTGATGCGCTGGAACGGCCGCGAGCGCGAGCTCTATGGCGGCGAGACACTTACCACCAACAACCGCATGGAGCTCACCGCCGCGGCGATGGCGCTCGAAAGCCTGAAGCGCCGCGTTCCCGTCGACCTCGTCACGGACTCCGAGTACGTCCGCAACGGCATCCTGTCGTGGATCGACAACTGGAAGCGCAACGGCTGGAAGACCGCCGACCGCAAGCCGGTGAAGAACGCCGACCTCTGGCAGCGCCTCGACGCCGCCCGCAAGGAGCACGACGTCGTCTGGCACTGGGTGCGCGGCCACGCCGGCAACCCCGACAACGAGCGCGCCGACGCCCTCGCCCGGCAGGGGATCGCCGACGTTCGCGCCGGCACGACCGGCACCTCCGACGGGCCGGGCTCGTGACCGCGGCGGCCGACCTCGAGGCTGCCGTCTCCGTCCCGACGCCGGGCCCGGACCGCTCCGGCGTGCTGGTGCTGGCCAATCCCACGGCCGGTGGCTTCCGGCCGGCGACGCTCGATGCGCTCGCCGCCGAGCTGGCCCGCCGCGGCATCCCCGTCACCGTCCACCTCACCAGTCGCGCCGGCGAGATCGAGGACCTGTGCAGCCGGCCCGATCCGGCGGTTGGAACGATCGTCGTCGCCGGCGGCGACGGCTCGGTGAACGAGGCGATCTCCGGCTTCGAGAAGGTCGTGAGACCGCCGGCACTCGCCGTCGTGCCGTTCGGCACCGCCAACGTGCTGGCGCACGAGTTGCGGCTGCCGTTCGACCCGTCCGCGCTCGCCGGCGTCATCGGCCGGCGGCGGACCCGTCCGCTCCATTACGGCCTCGCCAACGGCCACCCCTTCGTGCTGATGGTCTCGGCCGGCTTCGACGCCGCGGTGGTCCACACCGTGCCGCTGCGGATGAAGCGGCGCTGCGGCCGTATCGCCTATGCCTGGACGGCGCTGCGGTGCGCCTTCGCCCCCCGCTCGGCCGACGTCATCGTGACGGTCGATGGCGAGCCGATCGTCTGCCGGATGGCGGTGGTGCTGAAGGTGTCGCGCTATGGCGGGCCGTTCATCGTCTGCCCGCAGGCCTCGCCGTCGCGGCCTGAGCTCTATCTCTTCGCCATCACCCGCGACGACCCCGTGGCGGTGGCGCGCATGGCGCTCGCCCTCCTTGCCGGCCGCTTCGGCACCGGCAACGGCATCGTCATGCGCGAGATTTCCGGCTGCACGCTTTCCTCCGCGGGGGCCGTGCCGTGCCAGATCGACGGCGACACCTTCGGCACCCTGCCAGTGGAGATCGCCCGCGCCGCCCGCCCGATCGAGGTCGTGGTCCCCTGAGGGCCGCTTTCAGCGACACCCGTCAGGTGCCGGTGGTCAGGTCCCGGTCTTCTGCAGCGGCCGCCCGAGCAGCCGGCGCACCGCGTCGACGTTGACGGCGACGCCGAAATGGCGGCCCTGGCCGTAGTCGCAGCCGGCCTCCGCCGCCTCGGCGGCGTCCGTCTCCGCCTCGAGCCCGCTCGCCAGCACCCGCGCGCCGAGCCCGTGCGACAGCGCCACGACCGTCTTCAGCATCGTCGCCTTGGTGGCGGTCTCGGTCGCGCGGAAGCGCGCCGGCCGGATGCGCACCGCGTCGGCGGCGAGCCCGCTCAACACGCCGACAGCCGACCACTCCGCGCCGATCTCGTCGAGCGCCAGGCCGGCGCCGAGTTCGTGCAGGCGCCGCTGCACCATCGCCGACAGCTCCGGGTTCTCCGTCACCGCTCCTTCCGTCACGCCGATCAGCAGCGTTCCCGGGGCGAGTTCGGTGCGCGCCAGCGCCGCCTTCACGTCGGCGATCAGCTCGTTGTTCATCACGCCGACGGCCGGCAGGTTGATCCAGCCGAACAGCGGCTTGTCGCGCGGCGAAAGCTCCTGCCACTCCGACAGGAGCTTGGCCGAGCGCTCGATGGCGAACAACGTCAGCTCATTGATGAGCCCGCCGCGCTCGGCCAGATGCATCGTCGCCTGCGGGTCGATGCGGCCGCGCCGCGGATGATCCCAGCGCGCCAGCAGCTCGAAGCCGGCGATGGTGCGGTCCTTCAGGCTGTGGACGGGGATGCACTCGATGCGGATCTCGTTCTCGGCGATCGCCCGCCCGAGGTCGGTCTCGAGCGAGGCGAGTTCACCGGCCAGTCGCCGCAGCACCGGCGTGAACGTCGCCGAACGGTCGCCACCGAGGCGCTTGGCGTGCACCATGGCAAGCTCGGCGTCCGACAGCAGCTCCGCCGCCGAGCGCGAGCCTGGCTCCGCCGAGGCGATGCCGATCGACACGGTGAGCGAGATTTCGTGATCGCCGAAAGCGATGGCCGTGCGGACCTGGCGGCGGATCTCGTCGGCGAGCGCGGCGACGCGCGCCGGGTCGCGCTCGGAGAGGACGACGATCGCAAACGTGTCGCCGCCGACGCGGGCGAGCGTGTCGAGCGGCTTCATCAGCCGCTGCAGGCGGCGCGCCACCGTCAGCAGCGCCGAATCGCCGATCGACGGCCCGTGCGCCTCGTTGACCATGTGGAAGTTGTCGATGCCGAGCGCGACCACGATCGGCCGTGATGCCGCCTCGTGGCGGGCGCGGTTCAGCGCAATCTCGAGCCGGTCGACGGCGAGCTCGCGGTTCGGCAGCCCGGTGAGGTTGTCGTGGATGGCGTCGTGCAGCAGCCGCTCCTCGACGCCCTTGATGTCGGTGACGTCGAGCAGCGTGCCGATGCAGCGCACCACCGAGCCGTCGGCGCCGACGATCGGCCGCGCCCGCAGGTGGAACCAGCGGAAATGCCCGTCGGCCGCCCTGAGCCGGAACACCTCCGACAGCCGCCCGCGGCGCTGCTCGACGACGGCATCGAGCAGCAGGCGGAAACGGTCGCCGTCCTGCGGGTGCAGCACCTCGAGCCAGTTCACCGCCGAGCCCTGCAGCTTGCCGGCGTCGAGCCCGAGCTGCCGCTCGATCGAGCGGCTCGTGTGGATGCGATCGCGGTCGATGTCCCAGTCCCAGATCGGGTCGCCCGAACCGGTCAGCGCCAGCGCCGCCCGCTCCACGTCGCTCACCGGGCCCTGGATCACCGAGCCGCCGGCGAAGGCGTGCTGAAGCACGGTGAAGCCGATCAGGAGCACGATCAGCACCAGCCCGCCCGACAGCGCCGGCTGGACGATGTCGTTGACGATGCCGCCGGTGATCGCCTGGCCGGCACCGACCAGCCAGGCGACGAACAGCGCCCACGTCGGGATCAGCATCACCGCACGGTCGGAGCCCTTCACCGCCAGCACGCCGATCAGGATCAGGCCGATGCCGCCGATCACCGCAAGCGACGCCCGCGCGATGCCGGCGGCGACGCGCGGCTCGGCGAAGGCCACCGCCAGCAATGCCGCGAGCAGGATGATCAAGCCGATTAGGGCGTGGCTGTAGCGGACGTGCCATCGCCCGAGATTGAGGTAGGCGTAGAGGAAGACCAGCATCGTGACGGCCAGCATCACCTCCGATGCGGCCCGGTAGAATCTGTCCTCCGAGACGTTGATCTGCAGCACGTCGTCGAGGAAGTAGAAGTCGATCATGATGAAGGCGAGCACCGCCCAGGCGAGTGCTGCGGTGGCGGGAAACAGCACCGTGCCTTTCACCACGAAGACGATCGTCAGGAACACGGCGAGCAGGCCGGCGATGCCGAGCACGATGCCCTTGTAGAGGGTGTAGGCGTTGACGCTGTTGCGGTAGGCGTCCGGCTCCCACAGCGTCAGCTGCGGCAGCCGGGGAGCGCGCAGTTCCATCACGTAGGTGACGACGGCGCCGGGATCGAGGGTGATGCGGAAGACGTCGGCATCGCGGCTCGGCAGGCGTTCCGGCGCGATGCCCTGGCTCGGCGTCACCGCGACGATGCGGCTCGAGCCGAGGTCCGGCCAGATCAGCTTCGAGCGCGACAGCCGGTAGAACGGCGACACCAGCAACCGGTCGATCTGCTCGTCGCCGGGATTGGAGAGCGCCACCACGCCCCAGTAGGCGGGCGTGCCGTCGATCGAGCGCACCTCGATGCGCCGGACGATGCCGTCCGGCCCCGGCGCGGTGGAGACGGCGACGCGGTCCTGAAGGTTCCGGTAGTAGTCGAGGCTGCGCGTCAGGTCGATCGCCCGCACGTCGCCCGGCACCGGCACCGCCTCGGCGGCGGATGCGGCCTGGCTGCAGAGCGTGGCCATCGCCAGCATCAGCAGGGCGACGAACCGGTTCAGGACGGACAAGAGCTGGCCTCCAGGAGGGACGTCGACGCTACCTACCGGCTGGAGCCGGCCTCCACAAGCACGGGCCAGCCCGCGTCTGCGGCCAGGGTGGTGGGCGTTCCCTCCCGCACGTCGTCGGCGACGAGCGCAAAGAGGAGGTGGTCCCGCCAGTCACCATTGATGCAGAGATAGCGGCGGGCGTACCCCTC
Source organism: uncultured Segnochrobactrum sp. (assembly GCA_964503995.1). GTDB lineage: Bacteria > Pseudomonadota > Alphaproteobacteria > Rhizobiales > Segnochrobactraceae > CAMDHY01. The sequence goes on along the minus strand of CAZDCR010000004.1, from coordinate 5,194 downwards.
CCGCCGGAATCCGACCTTTTCGAGGAGGCGGATCGAGGCGGCGTTGGTGGGCAGGCACGCCGCCTCCACCCGGTGCAGGCGCAGCGTGCCGAAGGCGAACGGCAGCACCGCCTTCACCGCCGCCGTCATGATCCCGCGCCCGGCGTGCTGCGCACCCATCCAGTAGCCGAGCGAGCACGACTGGGTGACGCCGCGGCGCACATAGGCGAGCGTCAGCCCGCCGAGCAGCGCCCCGTCCGCCTCGCGGAACACCAGGAACGGGTAGCCGACGTCATCGCGCAGGTCGCGGGCGTAGCGCTTCAGCCGGCGACGGAAGGCGGCGCGGGTCAGCTCGTCGGCCGCCCAGCTCGGCTCCCACGGGGCGAGGAAAGCGCGGCTCTCCTCGCGCAGTGCCGCCCAGGCCGGAAAGTCGGCCATCGTCGGCGTGCGCATGTGGATGCCGGCGCCGCGGATCACGGGCCCCGTTTCCCTGAGAGCGACGCCGCGCAGGAACATCGCCGCTCCCCGTTCCGTCAGGCGGCGGCCGCGACGCCGGTACCGAGCCGCCCGGCGATGTCGCTGAGCCGGTCGAGGCCGTCGAGGGGGCCGATGGCGGCGAGCGTCGGCGGCGTGCCGCGGATCAGCTCCTCGGCGACGCGCCGCACGTCCGCGGTGGCGACGGCGTCGATGCGCGACAGGATCTCCTGCATCGTCAGCGGCCGGCCGTAGACGAGGATCTGCCGCGCCATCTGGCTTGCCCGCGAGGCGGCGCTCTCGCGCGACATCAGCAGGCCGGCCCGCATCTGCGCCCGCGAGCGGTCGACCTCGGCATCGGTGATGGCGGCAGCAGCCTTGGCGAGCTCGGCTGTCAGCACGTCGACGAGTTCCGGCACGTCGCCCTCGCCGGTGGCGACGTGGACCCCCATCAGCCCGGTGTCGGTGAAGCCCCAGTGGAAGGCATAGATCGAGTAGCAGAGGCCGCGGCTCTCGCGGATCTCCTGGAACAGCCGCGAGGACATGCCGCCGCCGAGCACCGAGGCGAGCAGCTGCGCCGCGTAGTAGTCGTCGGAGCCATAGCGCCGGCCCTCGAAGCCGAGCACGATCTGCGTCTCCTGCAGGTCGCGCTCCTCGCGGCGCTCGCCACCGAAATAGCGCGCCGGCGGGTCGTCGGGCCCGCCCGAGGTCGGCAGGCCCCCGAGCTTCTCCTCGGCGAGCGCCACCACCGTCGCGTGGTCGAGGGCGCCTGCCGCCGACAGCACCATCTGCGGCGCCCGGTAGTGACTGCCGAGATAGGCCCGCAGCGCCGGCGCGCCGAAGCCGCGCACCGTCTCCACGGTGCCGAGGATGGGCTTGCCGATCGACTGGTCCGGCCACGCCGCCCCCTGGAAGAGGTCGAAGACCTTGTCGTCCGGCGTGTCGTCGGCGGCGCCGATCTCCTGCACGATGACGTGCTGCTCGCGCTTCAGCTCCTCCGGGTCGAACTCCGATTCGAGCAGGATGTCGCCGAGGATGTCGGCGGCGAGCGCCACGTCGTCGCCGAGCACGCGGGCGTAGTAGTAGGTGTTCTCGACGCTGGTGGCGGCATTGAGCTCGCCGCCGACCGCCTCTATCTCCTCGGCGATCTGGCGCGCCGTCCGGCGCTTCGTGCCCTTGAAGGCCATGTGCTCGAGCAGGTGCGAGATGCCGTGTTCGCCCTCGCGCTCGGAGCGCGAGCCGGCACCGACCCACACACCGATGGCGGCGCTCTCGATGTGCGGCATCGCCTCGGTGGCGACGAGGAGGCCGTTGGCGAGGCGGGTGGTCTCAACGCTCATCGTCACGCCTCCGCCGCCACGGCGCGCGAGCGGGCGGCGACGAGCGCGGCGACCGCGCCGACATCCGCCGCGACCGTCGTCACGCGCTCGGGCCTCTCCATCAGGTCGGCAAGCCGCTCCGGCAAGGCCGGCCGCAGACCCGTCGCCGCCTCCACCGCATCGGGAAACTTTGCCGGGTGCGCCGTCGCCAGCGTCACCATCGGCACGCCGTCGCGGATGTGATCCTCGGCCACCGCCACGGCCACCGCCGTGTGCGGGTCGAGCAGCAGGCCGCAGCGGGCGTGCACGTCGGCGATCGTCGCCGCCATCGCCGCCTCGTCGGTACGGCCGGCGACGAACAGGCCGCGGATCTCGGCGAGCGCATCGGGCGGCACGGTGAAGGCGCCGCTCTGGCCGAGCCCTTCCATCATTCGCGCCACCGCCTCGGCATCGCGTCCCGTCGCCTCGAACAGCAGCCGTTCGAAATTGGAGGACACCTGGATGTCCATCGAGGGCGACTGCGTCGCCATCACGCCGCGCACCTCGTAGCGGCCGGTCGCGAGCGTGCGCACCAGGATGTCGTTGACGTTGGTGGCCACCGCCAGCGTCTCGACCGGCAGGCCCATCTTCTGCGCCACGAAGCCGGCGAAGACGTCGCCGAAATTGCCCGTCGGCACCGCGAACGACACCTTCCGGTGCGGCGAACCGAGCGCCACGGCGGCGACGAAGTAGTAGACGACCTGGGCGACGATGCGCGCCCAGTTGATCGAGTTGATGCCGGCGAGCGCCACCCGGTCGCGGAAGCGGTGATCGTTGAACATCGCCTTCACGATCGACTGGCAGTCGTCGAAGGTCCCGGCGACGGCGAGCGCGTGGACGTTGTCGTCTGCCGCCGTCGTCATCTGCCGGCGCTGCACCGGCGAGACGCGCCCGTCCGGGAACAGGATCACCACGTCGACCGCCTGCCGGCCGCGGAACGCCTCGATCGCGGCCGCCCCGGTGTCGCCGGAGGTGGCGCCGACGATCGTCGCCCGTGCTCCGCGCGCCGCCAGCGCATGGTCCATCAGCCGGGCAATGAGCTGCATCGCCACGTCCTTGAAGGCGAGCGTCGGCCCGTGGTGGAGCTCGCAGAGGAAGTGGCCGGGGGCGAGCTGCGTGATCGGGGTCACCGCCGGATGGCCGAAGCCTTCATAGGCCGCCTCGGTCATCGCGCTGAGATCGGAATCGGCGATCTCATCCCCGGTGAAGCGGCGGATGATGTCGAAGGCGACCTCGTGATAGGGGCGGCCGGCGAGCGCGGCGATCTCGTGCGCCTCGATGCGGGGCCACGTCTCCGGCACGTAGAGGCCGCCGTCGCGGGCGAGCCCGGCGAGCAGGACGTCGACGAAGCCGAGCGCGGGCGCCCTCCCGCGGGTGCTGACATAACGCAAAGCCGGCGCTTCCTCCCGTACTCGCGGCCGTTGTCCGCGCTGACGCGGCCGCTGAAACCGGCGGCGATCCTATCGATCGCTCCGAAGGGCGGCAAGAACGGTGCGGCCGCGGCCAGTCGGCTCGTTCGTCACCCCAACGGATCGACGGTCAGGCGTGGCCGACGTCCGGCGACAGCCAGCCGGGGTGGACACCGAGCTTCTGGAAGGCGCGGTCATATTTCTGCTCGAGCTCGGGGCCGAAAATCAGCTCCTCGTCGGCCGGCACGGTCAGCCAGCCGTTGTGCTGGATCTCGGTCTCGAGCTGCCCCGGCGCCCAGCCGGCATAGCCGAGCGCCAGCAGCGCATTGGCCGGCCCCTCGCCCGCGGCGATCGCCTGCAGGATCTCGAGCGTCGCCGTCAGGCAGATGCCGTCATCGATCGGCAGCGTCGAGTTCGCGATGGTGAAGTCGGCCGAGTGCAGCACGAAGCCGCGTCCCGTCTCCACCGGCCCGCCGCGGTGCACCTTCATGTTCCGTGCCGGCGACGGCAGCCGGATCTGCTGGCTCGCCGGGATGACGTCGAGCTGCACCAGCAATTCCGGAAACGAGACGTGGCTGACGAGCTGGTTGAGGACGATCCCCATGGCGCCGTCGGCGGAATGGGCACACAGATAGATCAGCGACCGGGCGAACCGCTCGTCGGACATCCAGGGCATCGCGATCAGGATCTGCCCGTCTAGAAAGCTTCGCGCCGTCGAGCTCAAGCCGTCGCCTCCGCCCTGCCAGCTCCCCGCCGATCCCGAGTGTAGGCCCAAGCCGCCGGATCGTCGAGAACGCCGCCCGCCCGATCTGCCGGGCCCGGCGTCGCAGGCGGGATCTGCGACCTCGCGTCCCCTGCCGGGGCTGTACCGGTCCCTGTCTGCCCGACTAGGGTGCTGCCCGAGCGCTCCCCGCCGCGAGGTCGCCGACATCATGCCGACCGTGCCCATCTTCGCCCTGCGCTGCCTGCTGGCGCTCGCCCTCCTTGCCGCCACTGTCGCCGACGGCCGCGCGGCCACCTCGCCGTGGAGCGAGGCGACCGGCGCGAAGCTCAGGCTGATCGCCCCCGGCGGCCCGCCGGCGGCCGACGGCACGCTGTCGATGGGCATCGAGATCGTGCTCGAGGACGGCTGGAAGACCTACTGGCGCCACCCCGGCGACGCCGGCCTGCCGCCGGAGATCGACCTCTCCGGCTCGAGCAACCTCGCCGGCGCGACGATCGACTTCCCCGCCCCCCGCCGCTTCGTCGACGGCGGCTCGACCTCGATCGGCTATGGCGGCTCGGTGGTGCTGCCGGTGCATCTCGAGCCCGAGGACCCGGCGCTGCCGGTGATGGTCGACGCCCGCATCCTCTATGGCGCCTGCAAGGAGCTCTGCGTGCCGGCCTCGGCGACGGCGCGGCTGATGGTGTCGCAGGCGACCCGCCCCGACCCCGCCGCCGCCGCGCTCTTTTCAGCGGCCCTGGCGCAGGTGCCGGCGGCGCCCTCCGACGGCTTCGACGTCACCACCGTGGACCGTACCGACGATCCCCACGTCCTCCTCGTCACCGCCGCCGTTGCCGAAGGCGGCGCCGAGGCGGACCTCTTCGCGGAAGGCCCCGGCGAGGCTTTCCCGCGCCTGCCGGTGCGCGTCGAGACGGCCGATCCGGCCAACCCGCAATGGCGCGTCACCCTCGACCCGCACGGTCCCGCCAAGGGCCGCGTGCGCTTCACCTTGGTCGCCGGCGACCGGGCGATCGAGCGGGTCGTGACGCTCGACTGAGCCGGCTCGACGCTCCGGCGGCGATAGCCTATCTGTGCGGCGGCGACGGGTGTCGCCGCGGTCCCGGCTCGCGCGGGCCGCGGCCCCGTCGAACTCTGAGGCCGGCCGCGCCGGCGCGATCCCATGACGAGGAGACGGGGCGATGACGATCCAGGTCGGCGAGAAGCTTCCCGAAGCCACCTTCAAGACGATGACCGCCGAGGGCCCGAAGGAG
>CAZDCR010000003.1:0-50712 GCA_964503995.1 uncultured Segnochrobactrum sp. | reverse complement strand
CCAGGAAGCCAAGCAGGAACAGAAGGCGCGGCAGGACGCCAAGCAGGAGCAGAAGGCTCGGCAGGAGCAGAAGGCCGCCAAGCAGGAACAGCAGGAGCAGAAGGCGCAGAAACAGCAGCGCCAGGAAGCCAAGGCCGAGAAGCAGCAGCGCCAGGAGCAGAAGGCTCAGAAGCAGGAAAAGCAGCAGCAGAAGGCCGAGAAGCAGAAGAACAAGTGCGAGAACAACCCGAACAAGTGCAACTAGGTTCGAACAGGCCCTGCTGCGGCCCGACAGCCTGACGGATGACTGTGCGGCCGGCGATCATCGCCGGCCGCTTTCGTTTGTGGGGAAAGACGGCGTCGAGAAATGACGTCGTGGGAAGCTCGTCCGCACCGCCGTCCCGCCGCCCTGCCACCACGGCGTGGAACGCCCGGGGTGCTCGCCCGTTGTGGGGCGACACTCAGGAGGACGGCACCATGACGACGGACGCGGATCTCGAACGGAAATTCTGGAAGGCTCTCGCCTCCGACATGACGATGATGGTCGGCATCGACGGCGTCGAGGACGGGCACGCCCGGCCGATGACGGCGCAGCTCGACGGCGACGAGGACCGCGGCCCGATCTGGTTCTTCACCTCGAAGGACAATGGCCTCGTGCAGGCGCTGCCCTCGGGCAACCGCGCCATCGCGACGTTCACCTCGAAGGGCCACGACCTCTTCGCGAGCGTCCATGGCAGGCTCGCGATCGAGCAGGACCGGGCGATGGTCGACCGGCTGTGGAACCGCTATGTCGCCGCGTGGTTCGAGGGCGGCAAGGACGACCCGAAGCTCGTCCTCCTGCGGCTCGATGCCGAAACGGCGGAGATCTGGGCGGATGCCTCGAGCCTCATCGCCGGCATCAAGATGCTGTTCGGCGCCGATCCCAAGGAAGACTACAAGGACAACGTCGCCAAGGTCGCGCTCAGCTGACCGACCGCGACAACACCAGCGCCGCGGACCTTGTCCGCGGCGTTGCCGTGTCTGACGCCGTCGCCCGGTGCGGCACGCGGCCGGCGCGGAGGAGCGCCCTACTCGGCGGCGGGCGTCGGGCGCAAAGCGCGGTTGCCCTCCGGCTCGCGGATCTTCTCGCGGAAGGGCGCGGCCGGGTAAGTGCCGAGGATCTTCAGTTCGGCGGAGAAGAACGCGAGCTCCTCCAGCGCCAGCGCCAGCGACGGGTCGTCCGGATGGCCCTCCACGTCGGCATAGAACTGCGACGCGAAGAACTCGCCGGCGAGCTGATAGGACTCGAGCTTCGTCATGTTGACGCCATTGGTGGCGAAGCCGCCGAGCGCCTTGTAGAGGGCGGCCGGCACGTTGCGCACGCGGAAGACGAAAGTGGTCACCTTCAGGCCGCCGTCCCGCGCGGTCGCGGCGGGCGTGCGCGACAGGATGACGAAGCGCGTCGTGTTGTGGGTCTCGTCCTCGATGTCCTCGGCGAGCACGTCGAGGCCGTAAATCTCGGCTGCGAGCCGCGAGGCGATCGCCGCCTGCGCCGGGTCGCCGATCTCGGCGATCTGGCGGGCGGAGCCGGCGGTGTCGGCACCGACAACGGCGGTGATGCCGAGCCGGCGGATCGTGCGTCGGCACTGGCCGAGCGCCTGCACGTGGCTCTGCACCGTCTTCAGCCCCGCGAGCGTCGCGCCGCGGACCGCCATCAGCTGGTGGCGGATCGGCAGGAAGTGCTCGCCGATGATGTGGACATCGGCGTCCGGCAGCAGATGGTGGATGTCGGCGACGCGGCCGGCGACCGAGTTCTCGATGGGGATCATCGCCAGATCCACCGACCCCTGTTCGAGCGCCGCGAAGCAGTCCTCGAAGGTGGCGCACGGCACCGGCTCGCCGTCGGGATAGACCTCCCGGCAGGCGATGTGGGAGTTGGCGCCGGGTTCGCCCTGGTAGGCGATGCGCGTGCGCTCGGTCATGGGATGGATCCTCGTCAGGTCTACGGATTGAAGCGCCGGCGTCAGCCGAGTTCGGCGCGGGCGCGGGTCAGGTCGTCGGGGGTGTCGACGCCGAACGGCACGCCGTCGACGAGGCCGATGTCGATGCGCATGCCGGCCTCCAGCGCCCGCAGCTGCTCGAGCTTCTCGCGCTGTTCGAGGGGCGACGGCGGCAGGGCGACGAAGCGGGCAAGCGCCTCGCGGCGATAGGCATAGAGGCCGATGTGGTGGAAGAGCGGCCCCTCGCCCCACGGCGCGGTGGCGCGAGTGAAGTAGAGGGCGCGCAGCCGGCGGGGGCCGATCGGCGTGCCGACCGCCTTCACCACCTGCGACAGCGTCCGCTCCTCGTCCCGCACGATCTCGGAGGCGAGGGTCGCAATGGCGACTTCGGGATCGTCGAGCAGCGCCGCGGCACCCGTCAGTAGCGCCGGGTCGATGGTCGGCAGGTCGCCCTGCAGGTTGACGACGACGTCATGGTGGCGGTCGGGGTCGATCGTCTCGAGCGCCTCGAAGATACGGTCGGAGCCGGACTCGTGATCGGGGCGGGTGAGCACGGCGGTGCCGCCGGCCGCCGCCACCGCCGCGGCAATGGCGGCGTCGTCGCAGGCGACGATCACCGGCCCGATGCCGGCGGCGAGACCGCGCTCGAGGACGTGCACGATCATCGGCTTTCCGGCGATGTCGGCGAGCGGCTTGCCGGGCAGCCGGGTCGACGACATGCGGGCGGGAACGACGACGATCGGGCGGGCCATGGGGGACTCGGGCTCTGTCGGAGAAGCAGATGGATCGACGACTGGGCGACGGGGGACCAGTGGTGGCCGTCGCAGACGTGGGGAACGCAAGGCGCCGAGGCATGGCGTGATGGGCGGCGGCGCCGGCTTGGTGTCGAATTGTCTCACGCCGCGGCGGACTTATAGGCATGGACACAGCGGAGTTGAAGCGGCTAGTTTCCGCGCCGTTGGGCTATGCGGCCGCCGTCGGCGCCGCGACCCGTGTGATATGACCGGAACCGCCGGCGACTTCGCCACCGCTCGACGCGCGCGAGGCTGCCGAACGACCCGTGACTGCCGCCGTAGCGGCCGCGCTGCGCGGCTTTGGGCGCCTCCGAGAGTGGGACGCGATGGACTCTTTCGAGCTGAACAAGATTGCCGGTGCGGTGCTCGGCGCCGGCGTCTTCGCGATGGGACTGGGCTTCGTCTCGGACCTGCTCTTCACGTCGCACCCGCCGGCGACGCCCGGCTACCTGATCGAGGTCGCCGAGGCTGCCCCGACCGAGGAGGGTGCCGCCGCCCCGGCCGCGACGCCGCTGCCGGTGCTGCTCGCCCAGGCCGACGTCGCCAAGGGTGAGGCCGCCGCGAAGAAGTGCATCGCGTGCCACAGCTTCGAGAAGGGTGGACCGAACAAGGTCGGTCCGGACCTGTGGGGTGTCGTCGACCGCGAGATCGCCCACCATCCGGGCTTTGGCTACTCCGCCGGCATGCAGGCCTTCGCGGAGCAGGAGAAGACCTGGACGTACGCGCACCTCGACGCCTTCCTCGCCAATCCCCGCGCGGTCGTCCAGGGCACGGCGATGAGCTTCGCCGGCATCCGCAACGACCAGGAGCGCGCCGACCTCGTCGCCTACCTGCGCACGCTCGCCGACAGCCCGGTGCCGCTGCCGCCGGTCGAGGAGGCCACGGCTACGACGGAGACCGCACCGGCCTCCGAGACGCCGCTTCCGGCCGCCTCCACGGCGACGCCCGACCCTGAGCCGGCCGCGGCGCCCGCTCCGGCCGAAACGACGGCTCCGGCGGAGGCTCCTGCTCCGCCAGCGACCCCTGCGCCGGCTGACGCTCCCGCGCCGGTCGAAGCTCCGGCCCCGACCGAGGCTCCGGCGCCGACGCAGGCTCCCGCTCCGACCGAGGCTCCGGCCCCGGCTGAAACTCCGGCTCCGGTTGAAGCTCCGGCTCCGGCAGAGACACCCGCCCCGGCTGCGCCGGCGCAGTGAGGCGCCGGCATCCGACAGGGCCGACGTACGGTTCGAAATGACGAGACAGGGGGCGGCAACGCCCCCTTTTTCGTGGCCGGAGATGCCTGCCGCGCGGCGAAGGCGAATTAAATTTTCTCCACGCGGCGCCTCTGCGGTGTCGCTCTCCGGCCCGCGACCCTAATATCCCGGGATCGATCCACCGACCCGGACGCAGCATGATCCGTTTCCTCGCCGCCTTCGGCCTCTCCGCCCTCCTCGCCCTGCCGGGCCTGTCCGTCGCGTCGGCGCAGGACGCGGCGACAGAGAACGGTGGCACGCCGGCGACCAGCGAACCGGCGGCCGCCGCCACGCCGGCAGCCGGCGATCAAGCAGCACAGGCCGAGCCAGCCTGGCGGACGGGAACGGCGCTGATCGGCGAGCCGAAGTATACGGACGGCTTCGCCCACTTCGACTACGTCAACCCGCAGGCGCCCAAGGGCGGCCTCGCGCGCTTCTCCGCCGACGGCACTTTCGACACCCTGAACTTCGTCGTGCCCAAGGGGACGCTGGCGGCTGGCGCCAGCAACCTCCTCTACGACACGCTGATGACCTCGTCCTATGACGAGGCCTCCTCGATGTACGGCCTCGTCGCCGAGGCGATGCGCTATCCGGACGACTACTCGTCGGTGACGTTCCGGCTGCGCCCCGAGGCGAAGTTCCACGACGGCGCGCCGGTCACGCCGGAGGACGTCGTCTGGTCGTTCGAGGTGCTGACGAAGAACAACCCTCAGCAGCAGTACTACTACCGCCACGTGACGAAGGCCGAGGTGACGGGGCCGAACGAGGTGACCTTCACCTTCGACGAGACCGGCAACCGCGAGCTGCCGCACATCGTCGGCCAGCTGACGGTGCTGCCGAAGCACTGGTGGGAAGGCCAGGACGCCCAGGGCAACAAGCGCGACGTGACGCGCAGCACCCTCGAGTGGCCGCTCGGCTCGGGTCCGTACCGGATCAAGCGGGTCGTCCCCGGCCGCACCATCGCCTTCGAGCGCGTGCCGGACTACTGGGGCAAGGACCTGCCGGTGAACGTCGGGCAGAACAATTTCGACGAGCTGCGCTGGGAGTATTTCCGCGACGACACCGCCGAGCTCGAGGCCTTCAAGGGCGATCAGTTCGACTGGCGGGTCGAGACGTCAGCGAAAAACTGGGCGACGGGCTATGACTTCCCGGCCGTCCGCGATGGAAAGGTGAAGCTCGAGAGCTTCCCGGACGAGGGGTCAGGGGTGATGGTCGGCTTCATCCCGAACCAGCGCCGCGCGATGTTCGCCGACCCGCGCGTGCGCCGGGCGCTCGACCTCGCCCTCGACTTCTCCGAGATGAACCGGGTGCTGTTCTTCGGCCAGTATTTCCGCGTCGACAGCTACTTCTACGGCACCGAGCTCGCCTCGAAGGGCGTGCCGGAGGGCGCCGAGCGGGCCATCCTCGAGGAGATCGCCGCCGGCCTGACGCCGGAGGACCGCGCCCGCTCCATGCCGGAGGCGATCTTCACGACGGCCTATGTCTCGCCGAACTCCGACACGCCGCAGGCGGTTCGCGACAACCTGCGCGAAGCGCTGCGCCTCCTGCAGGAGGCGGGCTGGAAGCTGCAGGGCCGCCAGCTCGTCGACGCCGAGGGCAAGCCCTTCCGCTTCGAGCTGTTGCTCAACGGCCCGACCTTCGAGCGCGTCGCCCTCCTCTACAAGCAGTCGCTCGCCAAGATCGGCATCGAGATGTCCGTCCGCAGCGTCGACGCGTCGCAATACATCGAGCGCATCCGCAACCGCGACTTCGACATGATCTACGGCGGCTGGGGCCAGTCGCTGTCGCCGGGCAACGAGCAGTGGGCCTATTTCGGCACGCAGGCGGCCGATCACGCCGCCTCGCAGAACTACGGCGGCATCAAGAACCCGGCGGTCGAGAAGGCGATCCAGCGCGTCGTCTTCGCCAAGGACCGGGATGACCTCATCGCGGCCACGAAGGCGCTCGACCGCATCCTGCTGTGGAACCACTACATCGTGCCGGGCTGGACGCTGCCGTTTACCCGCGTCGCCGTCTGGGACCGCTTTGGCCACGCCGAGCCGCTGCCGATGCTGACGCCGGGCTTCCCGACCACCTGGTGGTGGGACGAGGCCAAGGCTGCGAAGGTTGGGCGGGCACCGCAGTGACGAGCCCCAGGGACGCCGAGACGGGAGCGGCGCCGGGCAAGGTCGAGCGCCGGGGCGAGACCCGCCGGACGGTGCTGACGATCGCGGCCGGCGCCGCGCTCGCTGCCGGCTTCGGCGGCCGGGCAACGGCACAGGAGGGCGGTGGAGCGACGACCGTCGCACCCGCCATGCCGGCCGGCCCGCAGCACGGCATCTCCGTCTTTGGCGATCTCAAGTACGGCCCGGACTTCGCCAACTTCGAGTGGGCCGACCCGTCGGCGCCGAAGGGTGGCCGCATCGTCTTCACGGCGCCGAACTGGGCCTACAACCAGAACCCGCAGACCTTCAACACCTTCAACACCTTCATCCTCAGGGGCGACGCGCCGCCGCGGGTGGAGACGATCTTCGACAGCCTGATGGTGCGCGCGCTCGACGAGCCGGACGCCCTCTACGGCCTCGTCGCGCGATCGGTGGAACGGTCCGAGGACGGCAACAGCTTCACGTTCCGGCTCAGGCCGGAGGCCCGCTTCCACGACGGCACGCCGCTGACGGCAGAGGACGTGGCGTTTTCGCTGACGATCCTGAAGGAGAGGGGCCACCCGCTGATCGCCCAGACGATCCGCGAGATGACGGCGGCGGAGGCGACGGCGGCGGATACCGTGGTGGTGCGCTTCTCCGGCCGGCAATCACGCCAGCTCGTCATGGTGATCGCGACGCTGCCGATCTTGTCGAAGGCCTACTACACGACGCACGACTTCGAGGCCTCGACGCTGGAGCGGCCGCTGGGCTCCGGCCCCTATCGCATCGGCCGCTTCGAGCCGGGTCGCTACGTCGAATACGACCGCGTCGCCGACTGGTGGGGCAAGGATCTGCCGGTCTCCGTCGGTCTCTACAATTTCGATGTCGTGCGCCTGGAGTTCTACCGCGACCGGCAGGTGGCGTTCGAGGCGCTGAAAAAGGGCGAGGTGACCTACCGGGAGGAGTTCACCTCGCGCACCTGGGCGACGGAATACAACTTCCCCGCCGTCACCGATGGCCGCGTGCGCCTGGAGACCCTTCCCGACGACAGCGCCTCCGGGGCCCAGGGCTTCTTCATGAACCTGCGCCGCGAGAAGTTCGCCGACCCGCGGACGCGCATGGCGATCGGCCTCTGCTTCGACTTCGAGTGGTCGAACAAGGCGCTGTTCTACGGGCTCTATCTGCGCACCGAATCCTTTTTCCAGAACTCCGCGATGATGGCGACGGGGCTCCCCTCGCCTGAGGAACTCGCCCTGCTCGAGCCGTTCCGGGGCCAGGTGCCGGATGCCGTGTTCGGCGAGGCATGGCGGGCGCCGGTGAGTGACGGCAGCGGCCAGGACCGCCGCCTCCTGCGGCAGGCGAGCGATCTGCTGCTGGAGGCCGGCTGGCGTCGCGAAGGCAATCGCCTCGTCGACGGCTCGGGGCGTCCGTTCACCATCGAGTACCTCGAGAACGACAATTCCTCGAGCCGCATCATTCAGCCGTTCTTCCGCAACCTGCAGCGGGTGGGCATCGAGGCAACCGAGCGGATCGTCGATCCCGCCCAGTACCAGGCCCGCACGGACGGCTTCGACTTCGACATGACCGGTCTGCGCTTTTCACTGCCGGAAACGCCGGGCGAGGAGCTCCGGCAGTTCTTCACCTCCGAAAGCGCCCGCACCAATGGCAGCCGCAACATGGCCGGCATCGCCAATCCGGCCGTCGACGCGCTGGTCGAGAAGATCATCGCGGCGCCGACGCGCCAGGAGATGACGATCGCCGCCCGCGCCCTCGACCGGGTGCTGCGGGCCGAGGTGCCGTGGGTGCCGAACTGGTACAAGGCGTCCCACAACGTCGCCTTCTGGGACCTGTTCGGCAGCCCGGCGACGAAACCGCGCTACGGCTTCCCGGTCGAGACGACGTGGTGGTGGGATGCCGGGCGGGCCGAGAAGCTCGGCCGGGCGGGCTGAGGTCACACGATGGGCGCCTACGTCCTCCGCCGCATCCTGCTGATGATCCCGACGCTGATCGGGATCATGGCGGTGAGCTTCGTCATCATCCAGTTCGCCCCCGGCGGGCCGGTGGAGCGGGTGATTGCCCAGATCACCGGGACCGACACCTCGGCGACGGCGCGCATCAGCGGCGGTGGCGGCGACTTCGCCGGCTCCGGCGTGCAAGCCCAGGGAGGCGGCGGCTCGACCTCCACCTACCGCGGGGCGCAGGGGCTCGATCCCGAATTCATCAAGCAGCTTGAGCAGCAGTTCGGCTTCGACAAGCCGCCGCTGGAACGCTTCCTGAAGATGATCGGCGACTACGCCACCTTCAATTTCGGCGACAGCTACTTCCGCGACATCTCGGTGCTCGAGCTGATCCTCGAGAAGCTGCCGGTGTCGCTGTCGATCGGGCTGTGGATGATGGTGCTGTCCTACGGCATCTCGATTCCGCTCGGGGTGGCGAAGGCGGTGCGCGACGGCTCGCGCTTTGACATCTGGACCTCGGCGGTGGTGATCATCGGCTACGCCATCCCGAGCTTCCTGTTCGCGGTGCTGCTCATCGTGCTGTTCGCCGGCGGCTCGTTCTGGAACATCTTCCCGCTGCGCGGGCTCGTCTCCGACGACTTCGCCACCCTGCCGTGGCACCAGCAGATCCTCGACTATCTCTGGCACATGGTGCTGCCGATCACGGCGATGACGCTCGGGGCGTTCGCCACCACGACGCTTCTGACGAAGAACTCGTTCCTGGAGGAGGTGCGCAAGCAGTACGTGATGACGGCGCGCATGAAGGGGCTGACCGAGAACCGCGTGCTCTACGGCCACATCTTCCGCAACGCCATGCTGATCGTCATCGCCGGCTTCCCGGGTGCCTTCATCGGCGCCTTCTTCGGCGGCTCGCTGCTCATCGAGACGATCTTCTCCCTCGACGGGCTGGGGCTGCTCGGCTTCGAGTCGGTGATCAACCGCGACTATGCGGTGGTGTTCGCCACCCTCTACATCTTCTCGCTGATGGGCCTCGTCGTCGGCCTGATCTCCGACCTCACCTACATGTGGGTCGATCCGCGCATCGACTTCGAAAGCCGGGAGGTCTGACGTGGACGCCCGCGCCGACGCTCTCCCGCCCACCCTCGCGACGGCGAGCCCGCCGCGCTCGCGCTGGACGCTGTCGCCGCTCAACCAGCGCCGCTGGCAGAACTTCCGCCGCCACCGGCGCGGCTGGTGGTCGCTGTGGATCTTCCTCGCCCTGTTCGGCGTGACGCTGGTCTCGGAAATCATCGCCAACGACCGGCCGATCGTCGCCTCCTACAAGGGCGAACTGCTGTTTCCGGTGCTGGTCGACTATCCGGAGGAGAAGTTCGGCGGCTTCCTCGCCACCACCAACTACCGCGACCCGTTCATCCAGGACGAGATCCGGGCCAACGGCTGGATGGTCTGGCCGCCGATCCGCTACTCCTACATGACGGTCAACTACGAGATCCCGGTCCCGGCACCGGCGCCGCCCTCCTGGCGGATGAGCAAGGAGGAGCGCTGCTCGCGCATGCCGCTCGGCGTCGACGACCCGTCCTGCACGGCGTGGAACTGGAACTGGCTCGGCACCGACGACCAGGGTCGCGACGTGCTCGCCCGGCTGCTCTACGGCTTCCGCATCTCGGTCATCTTCGGGCTGATCCTCACCGTGTTCTCCTCGGTGATCGGCGTCGCCGCGGGTGCCGTACAGGGCTATTTTGGCGGCTGGATCGACCTCCTCGCCCAGCGCCTGCTGGAAATCTGGACGTCGATCCCCTCGCTCTACCTGCTCCTGATCCTGTCGTCGGTGCTGGCCCCGAGCTTCTGGCTGCTGCTCGGCATCCTGCTCCTGTTCTCGTGGGTGGCGCTCGTCGGCGTGGTGCGGGCGGAGTTCCTGAGAGCGCGCAACTACGAGTACGTCACGGCGGCCCGCGCGCTCGGCGTCGGCAACGGCACCATCATGCTCCGCCACATGCTGCCCAACGCGATGGTGGCCTCGCTCACCTTCATGCCGTTCATCCTCAATGGCTCGATCACCACCCTGACCTCGCTCGACTTCCTCGGCTTCGGCCTGCCGCCGGGATCCCCATCGCTCGGCGAACTGCTCGCCCAGGGCAAGAACAACCTGCAGGCGCCGTGGCTCGGCATCTGCGGCTTCTTCGTGATCTCGCTGATGCTTTCGCTGCTGATCTTCATCGGCGAAGCGGTGCGCGACGCCTTCGACCCACGGAAGACGTTTTCGTGAGCGATGCTGGTATGATCCCACTTTCGCAGAGGGCTCCAGCATGAACCGCATCGTCGTGCGCCGTGTGGCAGGATCGATGCTGCCGCAGGAGCTTCTGGGCGACATTGACCCGAACCATATCGTCGAGGTCACGGTGCGGGACACCGAGCAGCAGTTGGCCGACAGACACGGCGCGAGCCTTGGCGCGCTGACGGGTCTTGGGCGCGGCGTCTATGGCACGGCCGACGAGATCCTGATGCACGTCGACGAGTTGCGCCAGGACCGCGACACGTGAACACCAGCGGCGCTCCCCTCTATCTCGACTCGAACATCTTCATCTTCGCACTGGAGGCGGAGCCCCGATTTGGTCCCGGCTGCTCCGCGCTGTTGCGCGCCGTGGACGCGGGCGACGTGCTCGCTGTCACGAGTGAACTCACCGTGGCGGAGGTGCTCGTGAAGCCATTGCAGGTCGGCAACACGGAACTCGTCCGCCGCTTCTCGGCCGCCGTCGCAGAAAGCCGTCTGTCGCTCCGGCCGGTCTCTCGCGATACCCTCGTCCGCAGCGCCGAGATCCGAGCGTTTCACGGCGGGCGGCTCGCAGACGCGATCCATGTCGCGACGGCCGCAGAGGCGGGGTGCGCGCTCATCGTCTCCGAGGACCTTCGCCTGCGAACGCCGCCGGGCTTGGAGCGGGTGTCCGTGGCCGACTGCGGTCTGGAACGGAAGTCTCTGCCATGACCCCTCCCCTCCTCTCCGTCCGTGACCTGTCGGTGGCGTTCCACCAGGGCGGCGGCACGACGCTCGCGGTCGACCACGTCTCCTTCGAGGTCGGGCGGGGCGAGACGCTGGCAATCGTCGGGGAGTCCGGGTCCGGCAAGTCGGTGACGGCGCTGTCGATCGTCCGCCTGCTGCCCTATCCGTCCGCCAGCCACCCGTCCGGCGAGATCATCTTCGACGGCAAGGACATGCTGAAGGCCGATGAGCGGACGCTCCGGGGCGTGCGCGGCAACGACATCACTATGGTGTTCCAGGAGCCGATGAGCTCGCTCAACCCGCTCCACACCATCGAGCGGCAGATCGGCGAGATCCTCTCGGTCCATCGCGGCCTCGGCGGGTCGGCGGCGCGGGCCCGCACCATCGAGCTTCTCGAACAGGTTGGCATCCCCGACCCGGCGAGCCGCCTCGGCGCCTATCCGCACCAGCTTTCCGGCGGCCAGCGCCAGCGCGTCATGATCGCCATGGCGCTGGCCAACGAGCCGCAGCTTCTCATCGCCGACGAGCCGACGACCGCGCTCGACGTCACCGTGCAGGCGCAGATCCTGGCGCTTCTCAAGGAGCTCCAGGCCCGGCTCGGCATGGCGATCCTGTTCATTACCCACGACCTCGGCATCGTCCGACGCATCGCCGACCGCGTCTGCGTGATGACGGGGGGCAAGATCGTCGAGCACGGGCCGGTCGAGGCGGTGTTCACGCATCCGCAGCACGCCTATACGCGCCAGCTCCTCGCGGCCGAACCGAAGGGCGACCCGCCGAAGTCGGACCGCTCTGCACCGGTCGTCGTCGAGGCGAAGGACCTGAAGGTGTGGTTTCCGATCAAGCGCGGGCTGCTGCGCCGCACCGTCGGCCACATCAAGGCGGTGGACGGCGTCGACGTGCAGGTGCGGCGCGGCCAGACGCTGGGGGTGGTGGGCGAATCCGGCTCGGGCAAGACGACGCTCGGCTTCGCGCTTTTGCGCCTGATCCAGTCAGACGGGCGCATCGTCGTGCTCGGCGAGGAGGTGCAGGGGCGGTCGTGGAAGGCGATGCAGCCGCTGCGTCGCAACCTTCAGATCGTCTTCCAGGACCCCTACGGGTCGCTCAGCCCGCGCATGTCGGTCGGCGACATCATCACCGAGGGACTGAAGGTGCACGAGCCCGGCACGAGCTTCGAGGAGCGCGATCGCCGCGCCGCCGAGGCGCTCGTCGACGTCGGCCTCGACCCGGCGGCGCGCCACCGCTATCCGCACGAGTTCTCCGGCGGACAGCGCCAGCGCATCGCGGTCGCCCGCGCCCTCGTGCTGGCGCCGGCCTTCATCATGCTGGACGAGCCGACATCGGCGCTCGACATGAGCGTTCAGGCGCAGATGGTTGATCTTCTGCGCGAGTTGCAGGCGGAGCGGAACCTCGCCTACCTGTTCATCTCCCACGACCTGAAGGTGGTGAAGGCGCTCGCCAACGACGTCATCGTCATGCGGAACGGCAAGGTGGTGGAGGCCGGGCCGGCGGAGGAGATCTTCACGGCGCCGAAGTCCGACTACACGCGCGCCCTGATGGCGGCAGCCTTCGACCTGCGCAGCACCACGGTCCCGGCCTCCTGAGTCAGGGCCCCGGCGACTGACCCGAACGATGCCGGGTGGCGCGCGTCACATGTGGATGGCGCGACCGTCCACCGCCATCGCCGCTTCCTTCACGGCCTCCGACAGCGTCGGGTGGGCGTGGGTGGAGCGGGCGATGTCCTCGGCGCTTCCGCCGAACTCCATGGCGATCACCGCCTCGTGGATCATCTCGCCCGCGGTGGCGCCGATGATGTGGACGCCGAGCACGCGGTCGGTCTTCGCATCGGCGAGGATCTTCACGAAGCCGTCGGTGGTGCGGTTCACCTTGGCGCGGCCGTTCGCCAGGAACGGGAACTTGCCGACCTTGTAGGCGACGCCGGCCTCCTTCAGCTCCTCCTCGGTCTTCCCCACCGCGGCGACCTCCGGGTAGGTGTAGACCACGCCCGGAATGGCGTCGTAGTTCACGTGGCCGGCCTGGCCGGCGAGGATCTCGGCGACCGCCACACCCTCGTCCTCGGCCTTGTGGGCGAGCATCGGGCCGGCGACGACGTCACCGATGGCGTAGACGCCGCGGACGTTGGTGGCGAAGTGCTGGTCGATGACGACGCGGCCGCGGCCATCGAGCGCGACGCCCGCCTCGGCGAGGCCGAGCCCCTCGGTGTAAGGCCGGCGGCCGATGGCGACGAGCACGACGTCGGCCTCGATCGCCTGCTTCTCGCCGCCGGCGGCCGGCTCGACGGTGACCGTCACGCCCTCACCCGTCGTCTCGACGCCTGCGACCTTGCTGGACAGGCGGAACGTCATCCCCTGCTTGGCGAGGATGCGCTGGAACTGCTTGGCGACCTCGAGGTCCATGCCGGGCAGGATGCGGTCGAGATATTCGACGACCGTCACCTTCGAGCCGAGGCGGCGCCAGACCGAGCCGAGCTCGAGGCCGATGACGCCGGCGCCGACGACGACGAGGTGCTTCGGCACGGTCTCGAGGTCGAGCGCGCCGGTGGACGAGACGATGCGCTTCTCGTCGATGGTGACGCCGGGCAGTGGCGTCACGTCGGAGCCGGTGGCGATGACGATCGCCTTCGTCTCGAGGGTGACGTCCTTGCCGTCGTTGCCCTTCACCGCGACCTTGCCGGCGGCGACGATGGTGCCGACGCCGAAGACGACGTCGACCTTGTTCTTCTTCAGCAGGAACTCGACGCCCTTGACGTTGCCGTCGACGCCCTCGTCCTTGAAGTCGAGCATGCGCGAGAGGTCGAGCTTCGGCTCGACGCCGATGCCCATGCCGGCGAAGCCGTGGTGGGCCTCCTCGAACAGCTCGCTCGCGTGCAGCAGTGCCTTGGAGGGAATGCAGCCGACATTGAGGCAGGTGCCACCGTGGGTGGCGCGCTTCTCGACGACGGCGACCTTCAGCCCGAGCTGGGCCGCCCTGATCGCGCAGACATAGCCACCCGGACCGGTTCCGATGACGACGAGGTCGTAGGTGGCCATGGTGGTTCCTCGCAGGGCTGGCTGGACGGACGACGGGGCGAGAGGCCCCGCGCCGTCGGCAGCGCCACCCGCGCGAACGGAGGCGCCGGAGGGTTCAGCGACGGCGTGCGACGCATAACCCAAGCCGGCGCCGCCCGGAAGCCGAACCGGCCAATTCGGCCGTACTTTTCGGCCAGCGCCCGCAGGCACCGCCGCTTTCGGACGACCGAATCAGGCGGCGGCGTCGAAGCCGCAGCGCACTTCGCCGCGCACCCTGAGCGAGGCCGAGCCGAGCTCGATGCGGTCACCGTCGCAATCCGTCCAGACGATGGACTGGGCGTCCGGCGCGACGGCGACGCGAGAGAACGTCTTGGGGTTGGTCAGCGAGGCGTAGACGCCGCCTCGCCCGATCAGCCCCTGCAGGTCTACCTGGCCGACGAAACCGTCGGCCCACGACACTTCGAGAACGCCGTGGCGCACGACCTTGAGCGCCGCGATCTCCTGAGAACCACTCATCTTGGGTACCAGCCCGTATTCCGTTGAAGGCCCGGCATCAGCCCGAGGGCGATGTCGGAAATGAGGCATCGACGCCATCGTTCGACGCTTTCGATCAATCAATCGTAAACGCCGATCGCCCGCCGTGACTGTGATGTGGATCACTGTGGAGAAAGCATCAAGCCGGCGGCTGGCGCGGGGCTTGCGCGCGCTTCAGCCAGTCGCCGACGAGGATGGCGACGCCGACGCCGAGACCGCCGCCGCCGACCTGGCGGAGGTAGACGGCCATCTCCGCCTGGACCTTCCAGCCGCCGAGGAAGTCCGGCGCGATGAACAGCAGCCGGCCACCTTCGAGGATGCGATCCCAGTTCTCCATCCACACCGATAGCGCGACGACGATGGCGCCGAGGACGAGCGCCACCGTGGCGGCGATCAGACGCACCTTTCGGTTGCGCGGGTGCCCTGCGGCCGCCGGTCGCGACGCGTTCGGGCCGAGGCGCGGGACGAAGGCCAAGGTTCGACCTCCCTCTCGGGCGCGGGGCTCAGAGGTCGAGGACGAGGCGCTGCGGATCCTCGATCGCTTCCTTGATGCGGACGAGGAAGGTGACCGCTTCCTTGCCGTCGACGATCCGGTGGTCGTAGGACAGCGCCAGGTACATCATCGGACGGATGACGATCTGGCCGCCCTTCACCACAGGGCGCTCGTCGATGCGGTGCATGCCGAGGATGCCGGACTGCGGCGCGTTCAGGATCGGCGTCGACATCAGCGAACCGTAGACGCCGCCGTTCGAGATCGTGAAGGTGCCGCCCTGCATGTCCTCGATGCCGAGCTGGCCGTCGCGGGCCTTCTTGCCGAGGGCGTTGATCGCCTTCTCGACGCCGGCGATCGAGAGCTGGTCGGCATTGCGCACCACCGGCACGACGAGGCCCTTGTCGGTGCCGACGGCCACGCCGACGTGGTAGTAGTTCTTGTAGATGATGTCGGTGCCGTCGATCTCGGCATTGACGTTCGGGATCTCGCGTAGCGCCTGGATGCAGGCCTTCACGAAGAAGCCCATGAAGCCGAGCCGGACGCCGTGCTTCTTTTCGAAGACGTCCTTGTAGTCCTTGCGCAACTGCATCACGGCTGACATGTCGACGTCGTTGAACGTCGTCAGCATGGCAGCCGAGCTCTGCGCCTCCTTGAGGCGCCGGGCGATGGTCTGGCGCAGCTTGGACATGCGGACGCGCTCTTCGCGGCCGGCGTCGTCGCCGGTCGTCGGTGCGCGCGCCGCCGCCGGAGCGGGTGCCGTAGCGGGCTTGTTGACGGTCTCCAGGGCGGCGAGGACGTCGCCCTTGGTCAGCCGGCCACCGCGGCCGCTCGCCTCGATCGAGGCGGGGTCGAGACGGTTCTCGGTGACGAGCTTCTGCACCGAGGGAGCGAGCGGCGCGTCGGCCGGCGCGGGCTTGCCGGCAGGCTTGGCGGCCTCTGCCTTCGGCGCGACCTCTTCCGGTCCGGCATTGATCGCCGCGGTCTTGTCCGACTTCTTCTCCGGCGAGCCGGTTGCCGTCGCGGAGGCGGTGGCAGCACCGGCGCCGGCGGCGTCGATCATACCGAGCAGGGCGCCGACGCCGACGGTCTCGCCATCGCGCACCAGTACGTCGGCGAGCACGCCGGACGCCGGTGCCGGCACCTCGATCGTCACCTTGTCGGTCTCGAGCTCGACCAGCGGCTCGTCCGCCTTGACGCTCTCGCCGGGCTTCTTGAACCACTGGGCGATGGTCGCTTCGCTGACCGATTCACCAAGCGTCGGGACGCGGATTTCCGTGGCCATCGCTTCGCCTTCATCCATTCTTGTCTGAGCGCGGGCGACCCGCCCGCGCCTCTGGAAGTTCTTGCCGGGCTCAGCCGCCGAGCGCCTCGTCGAGGAACGCCTGCAGCTGGGCGGTGTGCTTCGACATCAGACCGGTCGCGGTCGCGGCGGAGGCCGGACGGCCGACATATTTCGGCCGGTCGACCTTCAGCTTCGCCTGCGGCAGCACCCACTCGAGATAGGGCTGCACGAACGCCCACGATCCCATGTTCTTCGGCTCTTCCTGGCACCAGGCGACGTCGGCGTTCGGGAACCGCGCCAGCTCGCTGGCGAGCGCCTTGGTCGGGAACGGGTAGAGCTGCTCGACCCGCAGCAGGTAGACGTCGTCGACGCCGCGCTTCTCGCGCTCCTCCAGAAGGTCGTAGTAGACCTTGCCCGAGCAGAGCACGACCCGACGAATCTTGTCGTCGGTGACGAGACGCGTCGTCGTCAGGTGCGGCGCGTACTGGGCGTCGTCCCACAGGATGCGGTGGAAGGTCGAGCCGGCCACCATCTCGTCGAAGCGCGACACGCAGCGCTTGTGGCGCAACAGCGACTTCGGCGTCATCAGGATCAGCGGCTTGCGGAACTCGCGCGTCAGCTGCCGGCGCAGGACATGGAAATAGTTCGCCGGCGTCGAGCAGTTCGCCACCTGCATGTTGTCCTCGGCGCACATCTGCAGGAAGCGCTCGAGGCGCGCCGACGAGTGCTCCGGACCCTGCCCCTCGTAGCCGTGCGGCAGCAGGCAGACGAGGCCCGACATGCGCAGCCACTTGCGCTCGCCCGACGAGATGAACTGGTCGAAGACCACCTGGGCGCCGTTGGCGAAGTCGCCGAACTGCGCCTCCCACAGCGTCAGGCAGTTCGGCTCCGACAGCGAGTAGCCGTACTCGAAGCCGAGCACGGCCTCCTCCGAGAGCATCGAGTTGATGACCTCGTAGCGGCCCTGGTTCGGCGCGAGATTGTTGAGCGGGATGTAGCGCTCCTCGGTGTTCTGGTCGAACAGCACCGAGTGACGCTGCGAGAAGGTGCCGCGCTCGACGTCCTGGCCGGACAGGCGGACCGGGTGGCCCTCGACGAGCAGCGATCCGAAGGCGAGCGCCTCGGCCATCGCCCAGTCGATGCCCTCGCCCGACTGCACCATCTTGGCGCGGCCGTCGAGGAAGCGCTGGATGGTCCGATGCACCTCGAGGCCCGGCGGCACGGTGACGAGCTTCTCGCCGATGTCGCGCAGCTGGTCGGCCGGCACCCCGGTCTGGCCGCGACGCGGATCTTCCTCGCTGTCGGCCTGCCGGAGGCCGGTCCAGCGACCGTCGAGCCAGTCGGCCTTGTTCGGCTTGTAGTGCTGTCCGGCCTCGAACTCCTCCTCGAGGCGCTGGCGCCAGGCGGCACGCATGCCGTCGAGCTCGCCGGCCTTCAGAAGGCCCTCGCTTTCCAGCTTCTCCGCATAGATCTGCAGCGTCGTCGGCTGGCCGCGGATCTTCTTGTACATCAGCGGCTGGGTGAATGCCGGCTCGTCGCCCTCGTTGTGGCCGTAGCGGCGGTAGCACAGCATGTCGACGACGACGGGCTTGTGGAACGCCTGCCGGAATTCGGTGGCGATCTTGGCGCAGTAGACGACGGCTTCCGGATCGTCGCCGTTCACGTGGAAGATCGGCGCCTCGATCATCTTGGCAACGTCGGACGGGTACGGCGACGAGCGCGAATAGCGCGGGTTCGTCGTGAAGCCGATCTGGTTGTTGATGATGAAGTGGATCGAGCCGCCGGTGCGGTGACCCTTCAGGCCGGACAGGCCGAGGCACTCGGCGACCACGCCCTGCCCCGCGAAGGCGGCATCGCCATGCAGCAGCAGCGGCAGCACCTGGGTGCGGTCGACGTCGCCGAGCTGGTCCTGCTTGGCCCGCGCCTTGCCGAGCACGACCGGATCGACGATCTCGAGGTGCGACGGGTTGGCCGTCAGCGACAGATGCACCTTGTTGCTGTCGAACTCGCGGTCCGACGAGGCGCCGAGGTGGTACTTGACGTCGCCGGAGCCCTCGACCTCGTCGGGGGCATAGGAGCCGCCCTTGAACTCGTGGAAGATCGCTCGGTGCGGCTTGCCCATCACCTGGGCGAGCACGTTGAGACGGCCGCGGTGGGCCATGCCGAAGACGATGTCGCGCACGCCGAGATGGCCGCCGCGCTTGATGATCTGCTCGAGCGCCGGGATCAGCGATTCGCCGCCGTCGAGGCCGAAGCGCTTGGTGCCGGTGTACTTGACGTCGATGAACTTCTCGAAGCCCTCGGCCTCGACGAGCTTGTTGAGGATCGCCTTCTTGCCCTCGGGGGTGAAGGAGACGAACTTGTCCGGGCCCTCGATGCGCTCCTGGATCCAGGCCTTCTCGGCCGGGTCGGAGATGTGCATGAACTCGACGCCGATCGTCGCGCAGTAGGTGCGGCGCAGGATCGCCAGCATCTCGCGGATGGTCGCGAACTCGAGCCCGAGGACGTTGTCGAGGAAGATCTTGCGGTCCCAGTCGGCCTCGGTGAAGCCGTAGGAGGACGGGTGCAGTTCCTCGTGGTCGCGCGGCGGGGCGAGGCCGAGCGGGTCGAGGCTCGCATAGAGGTGGCCGCGCATCCGGTAGGCGCGGATCATCATGATGGCGCGGACGGAATCGCGGGTCGAGCGCAGCACGTCGGCATCGCTGAGCGCCACGCCGGCGGACTGCGCCTTCGACTTGACCTTCTTCTCGACGGCGACGGCGATCGGCTCCCAGTTGCCGTCGAAGGCGGCGACGAGTTCGCCGTTCATCGGCACCGGCCAGTCGGGACGGGCCCATTCGGCGGCGGAGGCGGGGCGCGCGGGAGCGGCCTGATCGTCCTTCAGGGCGGCGAAGAACTCGCGCCACTCCGCGTCGACGGAGGCGGGGTCCTTTCGGAAGCGCTCGTAGAGATCCTCGATATAGGCGGCATTGCCACCATAGAGGAAGGAAGTCGCCTGCAAGGCGGCGTTCACGTCCTGTCGCGCCATCGTTGTCCGTCCGAACCGGGTTCCCCGGCTCCCTTTCTTGTCGCGAGGCCCTCAGCGGGCCCCGCCATCCTCCGGCAGTCGGACCCGCCCCTGCGGCCCGTTCGAATGAAGCGGTGCGTCTCCCCTCGCCCCGCCGGTCGTCACTCTACGTCGTCAGCCCTTCAGGACCTCGACCAGCGTCTTGCCGAGCCGCGCCGGCGACGGGGAGACGGTGATGCCCGCCGCCTCCATCGCGGCGATCTTCGCCTCGGCGCCGCCAGAACCACCCGAGATGATGGCACCAGCATGACCCATGCGGCGGCCGGGAGGCGCAGTGCGGCCGGCGATGAAGCCGACCATCGGCTTCTTCCGGCCGCGCTTCGCCTCGTCGGCGATGAACTGGGCGGCCCGCTCCTCGGCGTCGCCGCCGATCTCGCCGATCATCACGATCGACTTCGTCTTCTCGTCGGCGAGGAACATCTCCAGCACGTCGATGAACTCGGTGCCCTTCACCGGGTCGCCGCCGATGCCGACGGCCGTCGTCTGGCCGAGGCCCTCGCGGGTCGTCTGGAACACCGCCTCGTAGGTCAGCGTGCCGGAGCGAGAGACGATGCCGACCGAGCCGGGGTTGAAGATCGAGCCGGGCATGATGCCGATCTTGCACTCGCCCGCCGTCATCACGCCCGGGCAGTTCGGCCCGATCAGGCGCGACTGCGAGCCGTCGAGGGCGCGCTTGACGCGCACCATGTCGAGCACCGGGATGCCCTCGGTGATGCAGACGATCAGCGGCACGCCGGCGTCGATCGCCTCGCAGATGGCGTCGGCGGCGCCGGGCGGCGGCACGTAGATGACGCTCGCGTCGGCGCCTGTCGCCGCCACCGCCTCGCCGACGGTGTCGAACACCGGCAGGTTGAGATGGGACGAGCCGCCTTTGCCGGGGCTGACGCCGCCGACCATCTTCGTTCCGTAGGCGACCGCCTGCTCGGAGTGGAAGGTTCCGGTCTTGCCGGTGAAGCCCTGGCAGATGACCTTGGTGTTTGCGTCGATGAGGATGGACATTCGGGGCTCGCTAGCTTCGTGCGACGGCAGTGCGGAGCGGCAATCGGGCGGACGCGGGGCTCAGCCCCGCACCGCCTTGACGATCTGCGCGGCGGCATCGTCGAGGTCGTCGGCGGCGATGACGTTGAGGCCGGACTGCGACAGGATCTGCTTGCCGAGCTCGACGTTGGTGCCCTCGAGGCGAACCACCAGCGGCACCTTGAGCCCGACCTCCTTCACGGCGGCGATGACGCCCTCCGCGATGATGTCGCAGCGCATGATGCCGCCGAAGATGTTGACGAGGATGCCCTTCACCGCCGGATCGGCGGTGATGATCTTGAAGGCGGCCGTCACCTTCTCCTTGCTGGCGCCACCGCCGACGTCGAGGAAGTTCGCCGGCTCCTCGCCGTAGAGCTTGATGATGTCCATCGTCGCCATCGCGAGGCCGGCGCCGTTGACCATGCAGCCGATGGTGCCGTCGAGGGCGATATAGGAGAGGTCGTACTTCGACGCCTCGATCTCCTTCTCGTCCTCCTCGGTGACGTCGCGCAGCTCCATCACCTCGGGGTGCCGGTAGAGGGCGTTCGAATCGAACGACACCTTGGCGTCGAGGCACTTCAGCTCGCCGCCCTTGGTGATGATCAGCGGGTTGATCTCCAGCATCGCCATGTCCTTCTCCGTGAAGGCGGCATAGAGCTTGGAGACCAGATCGCCCGCCTGCTTGACCAGCGGGCCGGTGAGCTTCAGGGCCTTGGCGACAGTGCGGCCGTGGTGGGGCATGACGCCGGTGGCCGGATCGACGGAGAAGGTGATGATCTTCTCCGGCGTATCGTGGGCGACCGTCTCGATGTCCATGCCGCCTTCGGTGGAGACGACGAAGGCGACGCGGCCGGTGGCGCGGTCGACCAGCATCGACAGGTAGAATTCCTTGTCGATGTCGGAGCCGTCCTCGACATAGAGGCGGTTGACCTGCTTGCCCGCCGGCCCGGTCTGGATGGTGACGAGCGTTGCACCGAGCATCTCGCCGGCGAACGCCTTCACCTCGTCGATCGATTTCGCCAGGCGGACGCCGCCCTTCTCGCCGGCCGAGGCTTCCTTGAACTTGCCCTTGCCCCGGCCGCCGGCATGGATCTGCGACTTCACCACCCACAGCGGTCCGCCGAGGGTCTTGGCCGCCGCCTCCGCCTCATCGGCGGAGAAGATGGCGACGCCCTTGGAAACGGGGCAGCCGTAGTCCTTGAGGATGGCCTTGGCCTGGTACTCGTGGATGTTCATCGGGCAGCCCCGCTCGTTTCAGGTTCGCGGACGGGAGGGGCGCTCAGGCGAGCGCCGGCTGGATCTGCGCGCAGGCGTCGCAGAGCGTCTTCACCGAGGCGACGGACTTCTCGAACATCGCCTTCTCGGTGGCATCGAGCTTCACCTCCATGATGCGCTCGACGCCGCCGGCGCCGATCACCACCGGAACGCCGACATACATGTCGGAGACGCCATACTCGCCGGAGAGGAAGGCGGCGCACGGCAGCACGCGCTTCTTGTCCTTGAGGTAGCTCTCGGCCATCGCGATGCCGGACGCCGCCGGGGCGTAGAAGGCCGAGCCGGTCTTCAGGAGGTTGACGATCTCGCCGCCGCCCTTGCGGGTGCGCTCGACGATGGCGTCGACCTTCTCCTGGCTCGTCCAGCCCATCGCCACGAGGTCGGGCAGCGGCACGCCGGCGACCGTCGAGTAGCGGACGGACGGGACCATGTCGTCGCCGTGGCCGCCGAGCACGAAGGCGGTGACGTCCTGCACGGAGACGCCGAACTCCTCCGACAGGAAGTAGCGGAAGCGGGCCGAGTCGAGCACGCCGGCCATGCCGACGACCTTGTTGGACGGCAGTCCGGAGAACTTCTGCAGCGCCCACACCATCGCGTCGAGCGGGTTGGTGATGCAGATGACGAAGGCGTCAGGGGCGTACTGCTTCAGCCCGTTGCCGACGGCTTCCATGACCTTGAGGTTGATGCCGAGCAGGTCGTCGCGGCTCATGCCGGGCTTGCGCGGCACGCCGGCGGTAACGATGACGACGTCGGAGCCGGCAATCGCCTCGTAGCTCGAGGCACCGGCGAGCTTGGCATCGAAGCCCTCGACCGGCGAGGCCTCGGCGATATCGAGCGCCTTGCCCTGGGGGACACCGTCGACGATGTCGAAGAGCACGACGTCGCCGAGCTCCTTGAGGCCGGCCAAGAGGGCAAGCGTGCCGCCGATCTGACCTGCGCCGATCAGTGCGATCTTGTTCCGCGCCATCCGGTTTCCCTTTACGTAAAGTGTAGCGTTAGACCTCGCTCGGTCCCGTCGCTACTACTCCCTTTGGGCAAGGTGTTCAAGTTGTCGCGGCTCCGGGACGACGCTTTCTGCGGTTGCCGCGCACGTCAGGTCAGCCTCAGGTCAGCGGCGGCGCCTCGACGCTCGACAGGTAGGACGCCGATCGCATCTCGTAGAGGCGGGAGGCGGTGCGCTGGAACTCGAACGCCTCGGTGCCTTCGTGGGCGAGATAAAGCCCGACGGGGTCGGCCGCCGCGGTGACGATCAGGCGGACACGCATGTCGTAGAGAGCGTCGATGAGCGTGATGAAGCGCTTCGCCTCGTTGCGGTTGGAGGCGTCGAGGATCGGCACGCCGGTCAGCACCAGCGTGTGAAAGCGCTGCGCCAGCGCGATGTAGTCGTGCGGGCCGAGCGGCCGGCAGCAGAGGTCGTCGAAGGAGGCGCGCGCCACACCGCCCTTCGCCTCCGGCACCGCCACCGCCCGTCCGTCCACCGACATCGTCGCCGGAGGTCCGGCGTCTGCACCGGTGAGGGCGCGAAACAGCCGCATCTCGCCAGCCGTCGCAGCCGGGCCGAGCGGCGTGAAGTAGACCGGCAGGCCGGCGAGCTTGTCGAGCCGGTAGTCCTCGTGGGCGTCGAGGCGGACGATGTCGACCCGGGTCTTCAGCAGCTCGACGAAGCCGAGGAAATGGCCGCGGTTGATGCCGTCGCGGTAGAGGTCGTCCGGCGCGACGTTGGAGGTGGCGACGAGGACGACGCCGAGCTCGAACAGGCGCGTGAACAGGCGGCCGAGCAGCATGGCGTCGGCGATGTCGGTGACGGCGAACTCGTCGAAGCAGAGCAGCCGCGCCTTGGCGGCGAGCGCGTCCGCCACCGGCGGGATCGGGTCGTCGCCCTTGAGCCGCCCCTCGGCGATGGCCCGGCGCGCCTCGCCGATGCGCACGTGAACGTCCTGCATGAAGACATGGAAGTGCGCCCGCCGCTTGCGCGGCTCGGCGACGGTGGCGAAGAACATGTCCATCAACATCGTCTTGCCGCGGCCGACATCGCCATAGACGTAGAGGCCGCGGACCGGCTCGGGCGCACTGCTGCCCGCGCCGAACAGCCAGCCGAACCGCCGCTTCGGCGCCGGCGGCGGCGTCTCGGCGAGCCGCGTGGCGAGGTCGTCGAGCCGGCGGACGACGTCGCGCTGCGCCTCGTCGGGGGCGATCTCGCCCGCCACGACGCGCCGGTCGTAGAGCGCGCTGACGCTGGAGGCCGCGGGACGGGCGGCCTCGCCTTCTGGGCGCTCGGTCATGGCGATGGCATCGTTTCCCGGTAGCGTGGCGGGACCCGCTCGGCGGGCGCGTGCGCCGCATCGTCTAGGAGAGACGACGGCGGCAGGCAAGCCGGCGACGCCATCCGGCGGGCGGAGGCGACAGCTCAGCGACAGCTTGGCGTGCCGCGTGATTGCCTGTCCCGGCTGCGCAGGTTACCCCTGCCGGACCCCGAGGCGATCCGAAAAGGCGGAACAGGCATGTCCTACGACTGCATCATCGTGGAGACCCGCGGCCGTGTCGGCCTGATCACGTTGCACCGTCCGGCGGCGCTCAATGCGCTGTCGTCGAACCTGATCCGCGAAGTGCTCGAAGCTCTCGCCGCTTTCGACGCCGACGACGGCATCGGCGCCATCGTGCTGACCGGGTCGGAGAAGGCGTTTGCCGCCGGCGCCGACATCAAGGAAATGGCCGACCTCGACTACATCACCGCCTACAGGGGCAACTTCATCGCCCCGTGGGACAAGGTCGCGGAGACGCGCAAGCCGCTGATCGCCGCGGTCGCCGGCTTCGCGCTCGGCGGCGGCTGCGAGCTTGCGATGATGTGCGACTTCATCATCGCCGCCGACAACGCCAAGTTCGGCCAGCCGGAGATCAAGCTCGGCGTCATGCCCGGCGCCGGCGGCACCCAGCGCCTGACGCGCTTCGTCGGCAAGTCGAAGGCGATGGAGATGTGCCTGACCGGCCGCACCATGGACGCCGCCGAGGCGGAGCGGGCGGGGCTGGTATCGCGCGTCGTGCCGCTCGCGACCCTGCTGGACGACGCCGTCGCGACCGCCGCGAAGATCGCCGACCTGTCGATGCCGATCGTCATGATGGCGAAGGAGAGCGTCAACCGCGCCTACGAGACGACGCTTTCCGAGGGCCTGCGCTTTGAGCGGCGCGTCTTCCACGCGATGTTCTCGACGGAAGACCAGAAGGAAGGCATGGCCGCCTTCACCGAGAAGCGCACGCCGCAGTTCAAGAACCGGTGAGCGGCGGCAGGCGGACACCCCCGCTTCGTCTGGCGCGGGGTCGCGCCCAGCGGCTCAAGCCCGCGTGAGCACGCCAGACAGGTAGTCCGTCACCGCCTCCACCGACCACGGCCGCCCCTGCCAGCCGATGTAGCCGTCCGGCCGCACCAGCACCGCCGTGCCGGGCATCGGCGCGTAGGCGGCGGCGAACTGTCCGGCCGCGTCGCGGTAGACCGCCATCCCGGGGATGTCGACGGTGGCGATGGCGGCATCGGTGATGGCGACGCAGCGCACCTCGGCGCCGAAGGCCGTGCGGAGCCGCGCCGCGCGCTCCTGCAGCGCGGCCGCCTCGGCGTCGGCCGCGAGCCACGCCAGAAGCACGAAGTCCGGCCCGCGCAACACGTCGGCGAGGCGCACCGGAAAGCCGATGTTGGCGCGCCGGAGCCCTTCCGCCGGCGGCGCGCGGTCGCCGGCCCGCGGTGCGCCGTCCGGCACCGTCTCCGCCAGCGTCTCGGCGGCGAGCGGGCCGTCGCGATAGCTGACGAGCAGTTGCGTATCCGCCAGCCGGTTCGGCTTCTCCCCGCCGGGCCGGCCGAGATTGGTGCTGGCGGCAACCGTGCGGGCGATGACGTCCGCCCCGACCGGGCGCCGCTCGGCCTCGTAGGTGTCGAGCAGCGAGGCCGGCGCACGGCCACGCACCACGCGGGCGAGCTTCCAGGCGAGGTTGAAGGCGTCCTGGATGCCGGTGTTCATGCCCTGGCCGCCGGTCGGCGGATGAACGTGGGCGGCGTCTCCGGCGAGGAAGACGCGGCCCTCGCGGTAGCGCTCCGCCAGCCGCATCGAGATGCGGAAGAAGGACGACCAGGAGAGGTCCGACAGCGCCACCGGCGTCGGCACGACCCGGTCGGCGACCGCCTGCAGCTCCGCCAGCGACGGCCCCGGCCGGTCGGTCTGCAGGCCATGGCCGCTCGCCGGCGGCCCACCCGTCTCGACCGAGGCCAGAGAGGAGACGCGGTAGCGGCCGGGCTCGGGCAGCGGGATGGCGATGAACATGTCCGGCGCGTCGTTCTCGCGCAGCTTCATTGCCCGGAGTGCCATGCCGCGGGGCAGGCCGGCGTCGAGCGTCACCTCGCCGAGCATGAAGCCCATCTCGAAGGCCTCGCCCTCGAAGGCGATGCCGAGCGCGTGCCGCACCGCGCTGTGGGCGCCATCGCAGCCGATGACATAGTCGAAGCGGGCCGTTTCCGGCCGGCTGTCCGGATGGGTGAGGACGGCGCTGACGCCGTCGTCGGCCGCTGTCAGCGCCGTCAGCACCGTGCCGCGCTCGACGGCGACGCCGAAGCTCGCGAGATGGTCGGTGAGGATGCGCTCCGTCTCGCTCTGGCGGAGGCCGAGCTCGCCGTAGGGCAGGTCCGAGAAGTCGATGGCGATGTCGCGGGGCGGATGGTCGTCGACCATCAGCCGCAGCCCCTCGAGCCACAGGCCCGCGTCGATGACACGCCGGGCGATGCCCATGGTGTCAAAGACTTCGAGCGTGCGCGGCGTCACGCCGATCGCCCGGCACCAGGGGAGCGGCGCGGCGAGCTTGTCGACGATGCGGGGCCGCACGCCGTGGCGCGCGAGTTCGGCCGCCATCGTCAGCCCGACCGGGCCCGCACCCACCACCAGAACCTCGGCCATGACGCCCTCCCCCGCTCGTTGTCCGTCCGGCGGCCGACGCGCGCCGGGTTCAGTCTTCGCCCCGAAC
Organism: uncultured Segnochrobactrum sp.; assembly: GCA_964503995.1. Classification (GTDB taxonomy): domain Bacteria; phylum Pseudomonadota; class Alphaproteobacteria; order Rhizobiales; family Segnochrobactraceae; genus CAMDHY01. The sequence goes on along the minus strand of CAZDCR010000003.1, from coordinate 23,951 downwards.
CTTCCGCCAGAGGTCGGGCCGCCGCCCCCGCGTCAGCGCCTCGGCCTGCTCGCGCCGCCAGCGGGCGATACGGCCATGATCGCCCGAAACGAGGACATCCGGAATGGCGCGGCCCTCCCAGACGGCCGGCCGCGTAAAGTGCGGATATTCGAGCAGGCCGTGGGAGAAGCTCTCGTCCTCGCCGGACGCCTCCTTGCCCATCACGCCCGGAAGCAGCCGGACGGCGGCGTCGAGCAGCACCATCGCCGCGAGCTCGCCACCCGACAGCACGTAGTCGCCGATCGACACCTCCTCGAGGGCGCGGCCCTCGATGACGCGCTGGTCGACCCCCTCGAAGCGGCCGCAGACGACGAGCGCACCGGGGCCGGCCGCGAGCGCGCGGACGCGCGCCTGGGCGAGCGGCACGCCGCGCGGGCTCATCAACAGGCGCGGGCGCGGGTCATCGGCCGGCGACGCGGCGTCGATCGCCGCGGCGAGCACGTCCGCCTTCAGCACCATGCCGAGCCCACCGCCGGAGGGGGTGTCGTCGACGGTGCGGTGGCGGTCGGTGGCGACCGCGCGGATGTCGCGCACGTCGAGCGACCAGAGGCCGCGCTCGAGCGCCCGGCCGGCAAGGCTGGCGCCGAGCGGACCGGGGAACATCTCCGGATAGAGCGTCAGGACGGTTGCGGCGAAGCTCACGGCCTGGCCGACGGCGCGGCGTCGTCCTCGCCGGCGGGATCGTCGCCCTCATCCTCGTCCGGTCCCTCGCCCGGAGGCGGCGCCTCGTCGTCGAGGAGACCGGCGGGCGGGTCGACGACGACGCGGCCGCCGGCGATGTCGACCACCGGCACCGCCGCACGGGTGAATGGCAACAGCAGCGTCGGCCCGCGCGGCGGGGCGATCTCCAAGAGCTCGCCCGCTCCGTAATCGGGCAGGGCCACGACGGTGCCGAGCGGCGTGCCGTCGGTCGTTTCCACCGCGAGGCCGATGAGGTCGGCCTGGTAGAAGGTGTCGTCGTCCTCGGGCGGCGGCAGCCGGTCGCGGTCGACGAAGAGGTCGACGCCGGTGAGTGCCTCGGCGGCATTGCGGTCGGCGACGCCGTCGAGGCGGCCGACGAGGCGGCCGCCCACCATCTTCAAGGACCGGATGCGGAAGCTGCGCCCGTCGGAGGTGGCGAGCGCGCCGTAGCCGATCAACGCCTGCGGGTCGTCCCCGAAGGCGTTGACGCGGATCTCGCCCCGCCCCCCGTGCGCCGCGCCGAGGCGGGCGACGAGCAGGCGGCGCCCCGCCGTGGCGCCGGCTCCGCTCATTCGGCGGTAGCGGCCTCGGCGGCCTTGGCGCGGGCCTCGGCGCGCTCCTTGGCCTTGGCGCCCGGCTCGGCCTTCTTCGGGTTGTTGCGGGTCTCGCGCTTGGCGAGGCCGGCGGCGTCGAGGAAGCGCAGCACGCGATCGGTCGGCTGCGCGCCCTGGGACAGCCAATGCTCGATGCGCTCGTTGACGAGCGTCACGCGCTTCGGGTCGTCCTTGCCGAGCAGCGGGTCGAAGGTGCCGACGCGCTCGATGAAGCGGCCGTCGCGCGGGCTGCGCGCATCGGCGATGACGATGCGGTAGTAGGGACGCTTCTTGGCGCCGCCGCGGGCGAGCCGGATCTTCAAGGACATCGTGTTCTCCTGGTCGTCAGTTCGTGTGGTTTGTCGGTTCGTCGGGACTGCAAAAAACGAGAGCGCTGGGGGCCGGCTACTTCTTGCGGCCGATGCCGGGGAAACCGCCGAGGCCGGGCATCTTCGCCCCGCCCATGCCAGGCAGGCCGGGGATGCCGCCGGATAGGCCCTTCATCAGGCCGGGCGGCAGGCCGCCGGGCATGCCACCGGGAAGGCCACCGGGCAATTGACCGGACTTCGCCAGCTTCTCGAGCTCGGCCGGGTCGATCTTCGGCGCGCCGCCGCCCATCAGGCCGCCGAACAGGCCGCCCTTGCGCTTGCCCATGGCCTTCATCATGTCGGCCATCTGGCGGTGCATCTTGAGGAGCTTGTTGACCTCCTCGACGCGCGTCCCGGAACCGGCGGCGATGCGCTTCTTGCGGCTCGCCTTGAGGAGGTCCGGCTTGCGGCGCTCGGCCTTCGTCATCGACGAGACGATGGCGATCTGGCGGCCGATCATCTTGTCGTCGAAGCCGGCGGCGGCGAGCTGGCCCTTCATCTTGCCGACGCCCGGCATCATGCCGAGCAGGCCCGACATGCCGCCCATGTTCTTCATCTGGCGCAATTGCTCGGCGAGGTCTTCGAGGTCGAACTCGCCCTTCTGCATGCGGGCGGCGGCCTTCGCCGCCTTTTCCGCGTCGATCGTTTCGGCCGCCTTCTCGACGAGGGCGACGATGTCGCCCATGCCGAGGATGCGGCCGGCGACGCGCTGCGGGTCGAAGTCCTCGAGCGCGTCGGACTTCTCGCCGACGCCGAGGAGCTTGATCGGCTTGCCGGTGACGGCGCGCATCGACAGGGCGGCACCGCCGCGGCCGTCGCCGTCAACCCGGGTGAGCACGATGCCGGTGACGCCGACGCGCTCGTCGAAGGTGCGCGCAACGGTGACGGCGTCCTGGCCGGTGAGGCTGTCGGCGACGAGCAGGATCTCGTGCGGGCGCGCGATCCGCTTGATCTCCGCCATCTCGTGCATCAGCGGCTCGTCGACGTGCAGCCGGCCGGCGGTGTCGAGGATGACGACGTCGTAGCCGCCGAGGCGGGCGGCGTTCATCGCCCGCTCGGCGATCTGGGTCGGCGTCTGGCCGGCGACGATCGGCAGGGTGGCGACGCCGTTCTGCTCGCCGAGGACGCGCAGCTGCTCCTGCGCCGCCGGACGGCGCACGTCGAGCGAGGCCATCAGCACCTTGCGCTTGTCGCGCGTCTGCAGGCGCCGCGCGATCTTGGCGGTGGTGGTGGTCTTTCCGGAGCCCTGCAGGCCGACCATCATGATCGGAATGGGAGCGGCGGCGTGCAGGTCGATCGGCGCGGCCTCGCTGCCGAGCATCTCGACGAGCTGGTCGTGGACGATCTTGACGACCATCTGGCCGGGGGTGACGGACTTCACCACCTCGGCGCCGACGGCCCGCGCGCGCACCTTGTCGACGAACGAGCGCACGACGTCGAGCGCCACGTCCGCCTCGATCAGCGCACGCCGCACCTCGCGCAAGGCGAGGTCGACATCGGCCTCCGACAGCGCACCGCGCCGCGTCAGCTTGTCGAATATGCCGCCGAGGCGGTCGGACAGGCTCTCGAACATACCGTCTCCGTGGGTCGGACGGGGGACCGTCCGCTCGCGAGGTCGGGCCGGACCGCCAACGCAAAACGCACCCGCGGGCGAAAATCGCTGGCGGGTGGGGACCTCCGGGATCAAGCCCCGGTCGGTGTCTCGGCGTCGGCAGAAGCCGGATGCGCGGTTTCTCTAGGCTTCAATCGCGGCCGGGTCAAGGCGGAGCGTGCCGCAGAGCCGGCGGCACGGCCCCGTTCCGCACCTGACGGTCGTCGTCTACGGTTGTCATGGCGGCGCGAAAAGGGTTCATGTGCGCCAATCGCGCCTCGCACAGGGAAGCCGTGCATGACCGTCAACGCCGCCGAGCGCCGGCTCGATCGCGCCCGCGAGGCCCTGAAGCACCTGCACGAGGCGTTGGCGCTCGATTTCGCCGTCGAGCTGTGGGACGGCTCGCGGGTGCCGTCCAACGCGCCCGCAGACGGCCTGCGCATCACGATCGCCGACGAGGCGGCGATGCCGTCGCTGATCCGCCGCCCGTCGCTCGCGACCCTGATCGACCTTTATGTGCGCGGCGCCATCGACATCCGCGGCGGCACGCTGTTCGAGTTCGCCGAGCGCCGGCCGAAGCTGCGCGGCTCCGACATCCGTCGGCGGGTCGACAAGGCCCTGCTCATCCGCACGCTGCTGCCGTTCGCGTTCTCCTCCGCGGTGTCGTCGCGCCCGGCCTTCGACGACGAGCTCGACGCTGGCGCCGCCGCCACTCGCGGCCGCGGCAGCGCCCAGGCCGACATCGAATTCCACTACGACGTCTCCAACCGCTTCTACGAGCTCTTCCTCGACCCGGAGATGGTCTACAGCTGCGGCTACTTCACCGACTGGGGCAACGACATCGCCACGGCCCAGCGCGACAAGCTCGACATGATCTGTCGCAAGCTCCGCCTGAAGCCCGGCGACCGCTTTCTCGACGTCGGCTGCGGCTGGGGGGCGCTCGTCTGCCACGCCGCCACCCACTACGGCGTGACGGCCCACGGCGTGACGCTGTCTCCCGAGCAGCTCGCGCGCGCGAAGGAGCGCATCCGCGAGCGTGGCCTCGAGGACCGCGTCACCGTCGAACTGAAGGACTTCCGGGCGCTCGAGGGCCGCTTCGACAAGATCGCCTCGATCGGCATGTTCGAGCACGTCGGGCTCGCCAACCACGAGGCCTATTTCCAGGCGATCCGCCGGCTCCTGAACGACCGCGGGCTCTACCTCCACCACGCCATCACCCGGCGCGGACGCGTGTCCGACCGCGCCTTCCGCCGCAAGCGGCCGGAATATGCGGCGATGACGCGCTACATCTTCCCGGGCGCGGAGCTCGATCACATCGGCATGACGGCCCGTAACCTCGAATCGCACGGATTCGAGGTGCATGACGTCGAGGCCTGGCGCGAGCACTACGCCCGCACGACGGAGCTGTGGGCGCGCCGGCTGCTGGCCGAGCGCGAGGCGGCGATCGCCGAGGTCGGCGAGCGGCGCTTCCGGATGTGGGTGCTCTATCTGTCGGGTGTGTCGCTCGCCTTCGAGCGCGGGACCCTGCAGATTTTCCAGACGCTCTCGTCCAAGCGCGGCCGCGGCCCGTCCGGACTGCCGCCGACGCGGGCCGACCTCTACCGCTGAGGGAGACCCCTCAGTCGCGCGTGGCGGCGTCGACGCTGGCGGTGTCGTAGTACTCGAAGAAGCTGACGATGCGACCGTCGCGGATGCGCACGACGTCGGCCTTGTCGGTCTCCACCACCCGGCCGGTCCGGCGGTGGCGGAAGCCGCAGCGCCCGAGAGCGACGACGCGGTCACCCTGTGCGACGTAATCGTCGATGACGTAGTGCAGCATCTCCCAGTCGCGGCCGAGCCCCTCGAAATAGCGCTCGACGTCGCCCTTCGTCTTGCCCGAACGGGTGAAATCCATGCCGACGCCACCATCGGCAAGCGAGCGCCAGTCGACGTCGTCGGCGATGATGTCGAGGAACGCTCCGAAGCTCGCCCCCTTCGTTTCGTTCCAGGCCGCGTAGAGCGGGCGCAGCAGCGCGACGTTCTCTTCCTCCGGCGTCATCGTGACCTCCCCCGTCGCCGAAGGCAGGGTCGCCGGCGACCACGACAAACTACACCGGAATTCGGACGAAATCGCTCACGAGTGCGTGGAGAACGGCGGGCGACTGCGGGCTGTCAGTCGCGACGGCGGGTGGCGCGCAGCTCCGCCCAGCGCGCCAGGCGGTCACCGAGGATCTTCTCGAAGCCGCGCGGCGTTGGGCGGTAGAACTGCTGGCGGCCGAGCGCCTCGGGGAAATAGTCCTGGCCGGAGAAGGCGTCCGGCTCGTCGTGGTCGTATCGGTAGCCGGAGCCGTAGCCCTCGGACTTCATCAGCTTCGTCGGCGCGTTGAGGATGTGCTTGGGCGGCACGAGCGAGCCGCCCTCCTTCGCCGTGCGCATCGCCGCCTTGTAGGCGACGTAGGCGGCGTTCGATTTCGGTGCGGTGGCGATGTAGATCGCCGCCTGCGCCAGCGCCAGTTCGCCTTCCGGCGAGCCGAGGAAGTGGTAGGCGTCCTTGGCGGCGTTGCAGATTACGAGGGCTTGCGGATCGGCGAGGCCGATGTCCTCGACCGCCATGCGCACCAGCCGGCGGGCGACGAACAGCGGGTCCTCGCCGGCATCGAGCATGCGGCAGAGATAGTAGAGCGCCGCGTCGGGGTCGGAGCCGCGCACCGCCTTGTGGAGCGCCGAGATGACGTTGTAGTGGCCATCGTCCGACTTGTCGTAGATCGGCGCGCGGCGCTGCAGGATCTCCTGCAGGCGGACGGCGTCGAAGACCTCGCCCTCGCCGGCGGCGCGCCAGACCTCCTCGGCGAGCGTCAGCGACGCCCGGCCGTCGCCGTCGGCCATGCGCACCAGAACGGCGCGTGCCTCGGCATCGAGCGGCAGCGGACGACCTTCGACTTCCTCGGCGCGGGCCATTAGCTGCGCCACCGCCGCCTCGTCGAGCGGTCGGAAGACCAGGACCTGCGCCCGCGACAGCAGCGCGGCGTTGAGTTCGAAGGACGGGTTCTCGGTGGTGGCGCCGATCAGCGTGACGGTGCCGTCCTCCATGACGGGCAGGAAGCTGTCCTGCTGCGCCTTGTTGAAGCGGTGGATCTCGTCGACGAAGAGCAGCGTGCCCTTGCCGACGCGACGACGGCCGCGGGCGCCGTCGAACAGCTTCTTCAGTTCGGCGACACCGGTGTGGATGGCCGAGACCTGCTCGAAGTGCAGGTCCGTCTCGTGGCTCAGCAGCCGGGCGACGGTCGTCTTGCCGGTGCCGGGCGGACCCCAGAGCACCAGGCTTCCGACGCGGCCGGAGCGCAGCATGCGGGCGAGCGTGCCGTCGGGACCGACGAGATGGTCCTGCCCGACCACTTCGGCGAGGCGGGTCGGCCGGAGACGGTCGGCGAGCGGCCGCGGCGCATCGCTCTCGAGACCCGCCGCAGCGAAGAGGTCGCTCATTCCGTCATCCGTTCCAGAAAGGAGGCGCTCAGCCCCTGAGCGCCAGTCGCAGCAGTTCGCCGCCGCGATCGACGACAAGACGCCACGTACCCGGGCGCTCGCGCATCATCTGCTCCAGCGTGCGCGTCGTGTCGACCCGCTCGCCGTTCACCTCGACGACGACGTCGCCGGGGGCAAAGCCGATCGAGGCGGCCGGCGAGCCGGGCGTCACCGCGGTCACGACCACGCCGGTCCTGCCGGACGGCAGCTTCAATTCCTCGCCGACCGCCGGTGACAGGTTCATCACCGTCGCGCCGGAGAGCGGCGCGTAGCCGGCGATCGTCCGCTCGTCGCGCGGCACGGTCTCCGGCGGCGGGCCGAGGCGGACGGTGACCGTCCGCTCGCGCCCGTCGCGCACGATGGTGAGCGGCGTGGCGCCATCCGTGCCGCGCGTGGTGAAGCGGTAGCCGAACGCATCCGGATCGTCGACCGCGACGCCGTCGACGGCGACGACGACGTCCCCCGCCCGCAGCCCCGCCTCCGCCGCCGGCCCGTCCGGATGGACTGTGGTGACGATCGCGCCGCGCGGCCGGTCGAGGCCGAGACCCTCGGCGATCTCGGCGGAGACGGCCTGCAGCGTCGCCCCGAACCACGGCCGCCGGACGACCGAGCCGGTGCGGGCGGCATCGACGACGAGCCGCACCATGTTGGAGGGCACCGCGAAACCGATGCCATTGGAGCCACCACCGCGCGAGAAGATCGCCGTGTTGATGCCGACGAGGCGGCCCGCCATGTCGACGAGCGCGCCGCCGGAGTTGCCCGGATTGATGGCGGCATCGGTCTGGATGAAGAACTGGTAGTCGGTGATGCCCACCTGGGTGCGGGCGACCGCCGAGACGATGCCCTGGGTCACCGTCTGGCCGACGCCGAACGGATTGCCGACTGCGAGAACGATGTCGCCGACCTCCAGCGCGTCCGATTCGCCGAAGGGCACGACCGGCAGGTCGGCCGGGGCGGCGCGGATCTTCAGGACCGCGAGGTCGGAGCCCTCGTCCTTCAGCACCACCTCGGCGTCGAATTCCCGCCGGTCGGTCAGGGCGACGCGGACCTCGTCGGCATTCGCGATGACGTGATGGTTGGTGACGACGAGGCCACCCTCGACGATGACGCCGGAGCCGAGGGACGACTGCAGGCGCTGGCGCGGGCCTCCGCCACCGGGGTCTCCGAAGAACCGGCGGAAGAAGGGATCTTCGAAGAAGGGCGAGAGCGAACGCGTCGCGACGACGCGCGAGGCGTAGACGTTGACGACAGCCGGAACGACGCGGCGCACCACCGGGGCGAAGGAGAGCGTGATCTCGGCCTGGTCGGTCGGAACCTGCCGGACCGTGTCCGCGCCGGCAGCGGACGGTGCGAGGACGAGCAGCACCCCGAGCATGGCAGCAAGAGCCGGAAGGCAAGCTGTCAGCGGTGGTGAGACCCCACCGTTCGCCTGCCGCCTCTCCCGCTCCGTCTTCGCCAAAAGGGTCATGCCGCTCCGTCCCGACTGCGTCCCCCGGCGTTCCATGCTAGGCCTTCGTGGCGCCCGCAAGGAACACGGGCCAATAAATCGTCGCTCGGCCGCCGGGGGGCAAGCCAGAGCCGCAACGGTCTTCGGGGGAGGACGAACTGGTGCGTCGCAGGACCTTTCTCACCGGCGTCGCGGGCACGGCGGCCGCCACCGGCCTCGCCGCCCCCGCCGTGGCGCAGACGACACCGACGGTGCGCTGGCGGCTGACCTCCAGCTTCCCACGCTCGCTCGACACCATCTACGGCGCGGCCGAGGTGTTCTCGAAGGGACTGCGGGAGGCGACCGACGGGGGCTTCCAGGTACAGGTCTTCGCGCCCGGCGAGATCGTGCCGGGCCTCGCCGCCCTCGACGCAGCGTCGAACGGCACGGTGGAGTGCGCCCACACGAGCTCGTTCCTCTATGTCGGCAAGAACGAGGCCTTCGCCTTCGGCACGGCGATCCCCTTCGGGCTCAACGCCCGCCAGCAGAATGCCTGGATGCTGGAGGGCGGCGGGCTGGGCCTGACCAACGCCTTCTACGGAAAGTACAACGTGCTGGGCATTCCGATGGGCAACACCGGCGCCCAGATGGGCGGATGGTACCGCAAGGAGATCAACACGCCGGCCGACCTGCGCGGCCTGGAGATCCGCATCGCCGGGCTCGGCGGCACGATCCTCGCGCGGCTCGGCGCCGTGCCCCAGCAGCTCGCCGGCGGCGACATCTATCCGGCGCTGGAGCGCGGCTCCCTCGACGCGGTGGAGTGGAGCGGACCCTACGACGACGAGAAGCTCGGCTTCTACAAGGTGGCGAAATACTACTACTACCCGTCCTGGTGGGAGGGCGGGCCGATGATCCACCTGTTCGTCAACCTCGACGCCTGGAACGCCCTGTCGAAGCCCTATCAGGCGGCGCTCGAGCTCGCGGCGGCCAACGCCAACATCACCATGCTTGCCCGCTACGACGCCCAGAACCCGGACGCCCTGCGCCGGCTGGTGGCGGCGGGAGCGGAACTGCGCGGCTTCTCCCGCGAGATCCTCGACGCATGCTACGATCAGGCTTTCGCGCTCTATGGCGAGATCGCCGCCCGCAACCCGGACTTCAAGGCGATCTACGAGCCGTGGCTCGCGTTCCGGGCCAAGGAGACCCTCTGGTTCCAGTTCGCCGAGCTCGGCTTCGACGCCTACGTGATGACGCGCGCCAACGAGCGCTGAGGCTTGCTGGCGGCGAGGCGGAAACGACAAAAGGCAGCCCTGACGGGCTGCCCTTGATCTGTCGTCCGCCGCGGCAGCGACTACCTTCCCCGTCCCGGTGGCCGCGCTGGAGGGCGCGGCACCGGACGGCGCAGATCAGGCCGCTTCGGCCTCGGCCGCCTCGGTGCGGGCCTTGTCGGCCGCGCCCTTGGCGGAAACGTCGCGATCAACGAGCTCGATCACCGCCACCGCCGCGCCGTCACCGTAGCGGAAGCCCGCCTTCAGGACGCGGGTGTAGCCGCCATTGCGCGACTTGTAGCGCGGACCGATGGTGGCGAACAGCTTGCGCACCGCCTCCTCGTTGCGCATCTGCGAGATCGCCTGGCGGCGCGCATGCAGATCGCCGCGCTTGCCGAGCGTGATCAGCTTCTCGACGATCGGACGCAGGTCCTTCGCCTTCGGCAGCGTCGTGACGATCTGCTCGTGCTCGATCAGCGACGAAGCGAGGTTGGCGAACATCGCCTTCCGGTGGGCCGAGTCACGTCCGAGCTTGCGGCCGCTGTTGGCGTGGCGCATCGCCCTCTCCTTGCATTCGAAACAGAATTAACGCGGTGCCGACGGCGTCCGCCCGGTCTCAGTAGTGGTGGTCCTCGTAACGCTTGGCCAGCTCCTCGATGTTCTCGGGCGGCCAGTTCGTCACTTCCATGCCGAGATGCAGGCCCATCTGCGCCAGCACCTCCTTGATCTCGTTCAGCGACTTGCGTCCGAAGTTCGGGGTGCGGAGCATCTCCGCCTCGGTCTTCTGGATGAGGTCGCCGATGTAGACGATGTTGTCGTTCTTCAGGCAGTTCGCCGACCGGACCGACAGCTCGAGCTCGTCCACCTTCTTGAGCAGCGCCGGGTTGAAGGCGAGCTCGGGGACGTCGTCGCGGTGCTCCTCGCGGCGCGGCTCCTCGAAGTTCACGAACACCGAGAGCTGGTCCTGCAGGATGCGCGCCGCATAGGCGACCGAATCCTCGGGCGTCACGGAGCCGTCGGTCTCCACCGTCAGCGTCAGCTTGTCGTAGTCGAGAACCTGGCCCTCACGGGTGTTCTCGACCTTGTAGGAGACCTTCTTCACCGGCGAGTAGAGGCTGTCGACCGGGATCAGGCCGATCGGCGCGTCCTCGGGCCGGTTGCGATCGGCCGGCACGTAGCCCTTGCCGGTGTCGACGGTGAACTCCATGCGGATCTCGGCGCCCTCGTCCAGCGTGCAGAGCACGAGGCCGGGGTTGAGGATCTCGATGTCGCCGACCGTCTGGATCTCGCCGGCGGTGACGATACCGGGGCCGTGCTTGCGCAGCACCATCCGCTTCGGGCCGTCGCCCTGCATGCGGATCGAGACTTCCTTGATGTTCAGGATGATGTCCGTCACGTCCTCGCGGACGCCGGCAATCGAGGAGAACTCGTGCAGTACGCCGTCGATCTGCACCGCCGTGACGGCCGCGCCCTGCAGCGACGACAGCAGAACCCGACGAAGAGCATTGCCGAGCGTCAGGCCGAAGCCACGCTCCAGGGGCTCCGCGACGACGGTCGCGAGGCGCTTCGGATCGTCCCCCGGTCGCACGTCGAGCTTCGTCGGACGGATCAGCTCCTGCCAGTTCTTCTGGATGGTCACGGTCGCACCCTTTCCATTCTTCATCCGGGGGGCCGCGGTCGGCCCGCCCGGCGGATCCGCCGCGCATGACCGCGCGGATCCGGTATCGCGGAGGCCGGGCCCTCGGCGGGCCCGTGCCTCAGACGCGGCGACGCTTGCGCGGCCGGCAGCCGTTGTGCGGGATCGGCGTCACGTCGCGGATCGAGGTCACCATGAAGCCCGCCGCCTGCAGCGCACGCAGCGCCGACTCGCGACCGGAGCCAGGACCGCTCACCTCGACCTCGAGGGTGCGCATGCCGTGCTCCATCGCCTTGCGGGCGGCGTCCTCGCCGGCCATCTGCGCGGCATAGGGCGTCGACTTGCGCGAGCCCTTGAAGCCCATCGCGCCGGCCGAGGACCACGAAATCGCGTTGCCCTGCGCGTCGGTGATGGTGATCATGGTGTTGTTGAACGACGCATTCACGTGCGCGATGCCGGAGGCGATGTTCTTGCGCTCGCGGCGTTTGACGCGGGTGGCTTCCTTGGCCATGGGCTCTGTGTCTTCCTGCAGAGGCCCGCACCGGCGTCCCGGTCGGGCGAGGTCGTTTCGGGGCGCATCCTCCGGGCGGCATCAGCGCCGGCCGGAGACGCGGCGTTACTTCTTCTTGCCGGCGATCGGCTTCGCCGGACCCTTGCGGGTCCGCGCGTTGGTATGAGTACGCTGACCGCGCACCGGCAGACCACGGCGATGGCGCAGGCCGCGATAGCAGCCGAGGTCCATGAGCCGCTTGATGTTCATCGCCACTTCACGCCGAAGGTCGCCCTCGACGATGTAGTCGCGGTCGATCGCCTCGCGGATCTGCAGCACTTCGGCGTCGCTGAGCTCGTTGACGCGGCGCGGCGCATCGATGCCGACCTTGTCCAGAATCTCCTGCGCCTTGGTGGCGCCGATTCCATGGATGTACTGCAGCGCGATGAGGACGCGCTTGTTCGTCGGGATGTTGACGCCTGCGATGCGGGCCACGCTCGTCTCTCCTCGTCACCGGCCACCGGCCGATCGTCTTTCTTCAGCCCAAGGGGTCCAAACAACGCAAGGACCGGCCCCGGTCACCTCTCGGTACCGGCACCGATCATCCGTCTCTCGCGAATGGGTGCCGGTTATTAACGGTCAGACGGCACGCCGTCAACCGGCGGCTGATGCCGTCAGACCTTCGACGCCTGGCGGATCGCCGCCTCGATCGCCGTCTCCACGCTGTCGATCGGCGCCATGCCGTCGACAGTGTGCAGCATCCCTCGTGCGCGATAGTACGGCGACAGCGCCGCCGTCATCGCGCGAAACTCCTGCAGGCGCCTCCGGAACACGTCCGGATTGTCGTCCTTGCGCACCGGCTTGCCGGCCGCCTTGGCTTCGTCGGCGCGCTTGACGATGCGTCCGACGAGCGCCTCCTCGTCCACCTGGAACTCGATGACGGCGTCGAGTTGCATCCGCTTGTCGTCGAGCATGCGGTCGAGCGCCTCGGCCTGCGCGATGGTGCGCGGGAAGCCGTCGAGGACGAACCCGTTGTGGGCATCCGGCTCTTCGATGCGGTCGGCGACGATGCCAACGACAATCTCGTCGGAGACGAGCTGGCCGGCGTCCATAACCGCCTTCGCCTTCAGGCCGATCTCGGTTCCGGCATCGACGGCGGCACGCAGCATGTCGCCCGTCGAGAGCTGCACGATCCCGTGCTTGCGCACCAAACGCTCGGCCTGCGTGCCTTTTCCCGCGCCCGGCGGGCCGAGCAGAATGAGCCTCATCGCCGCTTACCCCCCAGCTTGGCCTTCTTCACGAGGCCCTCGTACTGATGCGCGAGCAGGTGACCCTGAACCTGCGCCACCGTGTCCATCGTCACCGAGACGACGATCAGCAGCGAGGTGCCGCCGAAGTAGAACGGCACGCCGGTCCACGAGATCAGCACTTCCGGCAGCAGGCAGACGATCACGAGATAGACGGCGCCGGCGACGGTGATGCGGGTCAGCACGTAGTCGATGTATTCCGCCGTCCGCTCGCCCGGCCGAATGCCGGGAATGAAGCCGCCGTGCTTCTTCAGATTGTCGGCGGTGTCGGTCGGATTGAAGACGATCGCCGTATAGAAGAAGGCGAAAAACACGATCAGGGCGGCGTAGAGGCCCATGTAGAGCGGCTGGCCGTGGCCAAGGATCGTCGTCATCGTCGTCAGCCACTCCGGGCCGCCGCCGGTCGCCGAGAAGCTCGACAGCGTCGCAGGGATGAGCAGCAGCGACGAGGCGAAGATCGGCGGGATGACGCCCGAGGTGTTGAGCTTCAGCGGCAGGTGCGAGGATTCGCCCTGGAAGACGCGGTTTCCGACCTGTCGCTTCGGGTACTGGATCAGAAGCCGCCGCTGCGCCCGCTCGACGAACACGATGAAGGCGATCACCACCACCGACAGGATGATGATGCCGAGGATCAGGATCGTCGACAGCGCGCCCTGGCGACCGAGCTCGAGCGTGCCCGCCACGGCCATCGGCAGTTCGGCGACGATTCCGGCAAAGATGATCAGCGAGATGCCGTTGCCGATGCCGCGGGCGGTGATCTGCTCGCCCAGCCACATCAGGAACATCGTGCCGCCGACCAGCGTGATGACGGTCACGAAGCGGAAGAACGCGCTCGGATCGTTGACGACGCCCGTCGCCGACTCGAGGCCGATCGAGATGCCATAGGCCTGGAACAGCGCCAGCACGACCGTCAGGTAACGGGTGTACTGGTTGATCGTCTTGCGGCCCTGCTCGCCTTCCTTCTTCAGCTGCTCGAGCGAAGGGACGACGGAGGTGAGGAGCTGCACGATGATCGAGGCGGAGATGTACGGCATGATGCCGAGGGCGAAGATCGCCATCCGCCCGACGGCACCGCCGGCAAACATGTTGAACAGCCCGAGCAGGCCAGACTGGACGCTGCCGAACGCCTGGGCGAGCGCCTCGGGGTTGATGCCCGGCAGCGGGATGTAGGTGCCGAGCCGGTAGACGAGAAGCGCGCCGAGCGTGAACCAGATGCGCTTCTTCAGGTCCGTCGCCTTGGCGAAGGCGCCGAAGTTGAGGTTCGCTGCGAGTTGTTCCGCCGCCGATGCCATCGTTCACTCCGGTCCCGTACGCCGTGCTCCCCGCTATATGGGGAGCCTGCGTCGGTTACGCCGCCTCGACCGCAGCGCCCTTGACGGTCACCGAGCCACCGGCCTTCTCCACCGCGGCGACAGCCGCACGGGAGGCACCCTCGACCTCGAACGTCGCCTTCACCGTCAGCTCGCCGTCGGCGAGGAGACGGACGCCGTCGCGCAGGCGCTTCAGGACACCGGCGGCCTTGAGGGCCGCTGCGTCGATCGGAGCGGCGGCGTCGAGCTTGCCGGCGTCGATCGCCTGCTGCACCCGCGCCAGGCTGACGATGTTGAAGTCCTTGCGGAAGATATTGGTGAAGCCGCGCTTCGGAAGGCGCCGATGCAGCGGCATCTGGCCGCCCTCGAAGCCCTTGATCGAAACGCCGGTGCGCGACTTCTGACCCTTCACGCCGCGGCCAGCGGTCTTGCCCTTGCCGGACCCGATGCCGCGGCCGACGCGCATGCGATCCTTGACCGCGCCGGGATTGTCCCGGATCTCGTTGAGTTTCATCACATGCTCCAGTCGGTCAGGCTTCGCCAGGTCAAGCTTCGTCGACCACACGGACGAGGTGGGCGACCTTGGCGATCATGCCGCGAACCTGCGGCGTGTCTTCCAGCGTACGACGCCGATGGCGCTTGTTGAGGCCGAGCCCGATCAGCGTCGCGCGCTGGTCGGAGGGCCGACGGATCGGGCTGCCGGTCTGCTCGACCGTGATCGTCTTGTCGGTCATCGTCTCTTCCTCGATCCCTCGGCCGAAGCTCACGCTTCGGCAGCGGCGTCAGCGTCGACGTCGCGGCGGCGCGCCTGCAGGGCCGACACCTTGATGCCGCGACGGGCCGCGACGGTGCGCGGGCTGTCTTCCTGCTTCAGTGCGTCGAACGTCGCCCGCACCATGTTGTAGGGGTTGGACGAGCCGAACGACTTGGCGACGACGTCCTGGACGCCCAGCGTCTCGAAGACGGCGCGCATCGGGCCGCCGGCGATGATGCCGGTACCCGCCGGGGCCGCCCGCACGATGACGCGGCCGGCGCCGTGGCGGCCGTGCACGTCGTGGTGCAGCGTCCGGCCCTCGCGCAGCGGCACGCGGACGAGGCTGCGCTTGGCCGCCTCGGTCGCCTTGCGGATCGCCTCGGGGACCTCACGGGCCTTGCCGTGGCCGAAGCCGACGCGGCCCTTCTGGTCGCCGACGACGACGAGCGCGGCGAAGCCGAACCGGCGTCCGCCCTTCACGACCTTCGCCACGCGGTTGATGTGGACGAGCTTGTCCACGAACTCGCTGTCGCGCTCTTCCCGCTCGCGCACGTTCTTCACGTCTTGTCTCCTCGCTCCGTCGCCCGCCGCGCCGGCTTACGCCCGCGCCGGACCGCCGCCGGATGTCCGATCAGAAATCGAGACCCGCCTCGCGGGCCGCATCGGCGAGCGCCTTGACGCGCCCGTGGTAGATGTACGGGCCGCGGTCGAACACGACCTGCGACACGCCGGCGGCCTTCGCCCGTTCGGCGATCAGCTTGCCGATCGCCGCGGCGGCGCCGGTGTCGGCACCGGTCTTCAGCTCCTCGCGCATCGACTTCTCGAGGCTCGAGGCGGCTGCGATCGTGCGACCGGCCGCATCGTCGATCAGCTGCGCGTAGATGTGCTTCGAGGACCGATGCACGCTGAGGCGCGGCCGGCTTCCGGCCACCGCCTTCAGAGACCGCCGGACGCGAGCGCGGCGGCGTTCCATCGTGGAGAGCTTGTTGGCCATCGCACCCACCGTCACTTCTTCTTGCCTTCTTTGCGGACGATGAACTCGCCCGCATAGCGAACGCCCTTGCCCTTGTAGGGCTCCGGCGGGCGGAACTCGCGGATCTCGGCCGCCACCTGACCGACCTTCTGCCGGTCGATGCCGGACACGAGGATCTCGGTCGGCTTCGGGCAGACGATGCTGATCCCCTCGGGGATCGGATACAGCACGTCGTGGCTGAAGCCGAGCGCCAGGTTCAGAGCCTTGCCCTGCACCGCCGCCTTGTAGCCGACGCCGGTGATCTCGAGCTTGCGCTCGAAACCCTTGGACACGCCGGTCGCGAGGTTCGCGACCATCGTCCGCGACATGCCCCACATCGAGCGAGCCTGCTTGCTCTCGTCGCGCGGCGAAACTGCGACGCCGTCCGCCGAATTCTCGACAGCGACGAGATCGTGGGCGACGAAGGAAAGCTCACCCTTCGGGCCCTTCATCGACACCTTCTGGCCGTCGACGGTCGCGGTGACCCCACCGGGGACCGCGACGGGCTTCTTGCCGATCCGCGACATCTCTCAAACCCTACCGTTCGCTGGGAGCCGATCCGTCCGCCGCGTCAGAAGACGCGGCAGAGGATCTCCCCGCCGACATTGTTTTCACGCGCCTCGTGGTCGCTCATCACGCCCTTCGGCGTCGACAGGATCGACACACCAAGACCGTTGGCGACGCGCGGGAGCGCCTTCACCGAAGCGTAGACGCGCCGGCCGGGCTTCGACACCCGCTCGATCTCGCGGATCACCGGCTCGCCGTCGAAGTACTTCAGCTCGATCTCGAACTCCGGCTGCACACCGGTCACTTCGACCGTGGTGTAGCCGCGGATGTAGCCTTCAGACTGCAACACGTCCAGGACGTGCTGGCGCAGCGAGGAGGCCGGCGTCGAAACCTTGGTCTTGCGCCGCATCTGCGCATTGCGGATGCGGGTCAACATATCGCCGAGCGGATCGGTCAATGCCATCGCGCAGCCCTCCTCACCAGCTCGACTTCACAAGACCGGGGATCGCCCCGGCACTGCCGAGCTCGCGAAGTGCGATGCGCGACATCTTCAGCTTCCGGTACACGCCGCGGGGGCGGCCGGTCACTTCACAGCGGTTACGCACGCGGGTCGGCGCGGAGTTGCGCGGCATCTCGGCGAGCTTGAGCCGCGCCTGGAACCGTTCCTCCATCGACAGCGACTGGTCCTTCGCCGCCGCCTTCAGACGGGCGCGCTTCGGGGCGAACTGCTTGGCCAGCTTCGCGCGCCGATTGTTCTTCTCGATCGAGCTCTTCTTCGCCATCTTACGTCTCTCCGCGGCCGGCCGGGCCGGTCACTGCCGGAACGGGAAGTTGAACGCCTTGAGGAGCGCTCGCGCCTCGTCGTCCGACTTCGCCGTCGTGCAGACGATCACGTCCATGCCCCAGATCTGATCAACCTTGTCGTAGTTGATCTCCGGGAAAATGATGTGCTCCTTGATGCCCATGGCGAAGTTGCCACGGCCATCGAAGCTCTTGGGGTTGAGGCCCCGGAAATCCCGCACGCGGGGCAGCGCGATCGTCACCAGGCGGTCGACGAAGTCATACATGCGCGTCTTGCGCAGCGTGACCTTCGCGCCGATCGGCATGTTCTCGCGCAGCTTGAAGGTCGAGATCGCCAGCCGGGCCCGCGTGATCACCGGCTTCTGGCCGGCGATCATGGCGAGGTCGGCCGCCGCGACGGTCGCCTTCTTGGAGTCACCGGTCGACTCGCCGACGCCCATGTTGAGCACGACCTTGTCGATCCGAGGGACCTCCATCGGATTCTTGTACCCGAACTCCTTGACGAGTTGCGGGCGCACCACTTCGTCGTAGTGCTTCTGGAGCCGGGGCTCGTATGCCGCCTCAGCCATCGATCTGGTCTCCCGAACGCTTGGCGACGCGCACCTTGCGGCCGTCCTCGAGGACCTTGAAGCCGACGCGAGTCGGCTTGCCGTCCTTGGGGTCGGCGAGCGCCAGGTTGGAAAGGTGGATCGCCGCCTCTTTGGAGACGATGCCGCCTTCGTCGCGCGCGGTCTGCTTCTGATGCTTGCGGACGAGGTTGACGCCGCGCACCAGGGCGCGGTTCTCGGTCGGCCGCACTTCGATCACCTCGCCCGAGCGGCCCTTGTCGCGGCCGGTCGTGACGATGACGCGATCGCCCTTCTTGATTTTCGCGGCCATCACAGCACCTCGGGCGCGAGCGAAATGATCTTCATGTGGTTCTTGGCGCGGAGCTCGCGCGGCACCGGTCCGAAGATGCGGGTGCCGATCGGCTCCTTCTGGTTGTTGATCAGCACCGCCGCATTGCGGTCGAAGCGGATCACGCTGCCGTCGACGCGACGGATGTCCTTGGCGGTCCGGACGACCACCGCCTTCATCACGTCACCCTTCTTCACGCGGCCGCGCGGCGCCGCCTCCTTGATCGAGACGACGATGACGTCGCCGACCGAGGCATACTTACGCTTCGAACCGCCGAGCACCTTGATGCACATGACGCGACGGGCACCGGAGTTATCCGCCACGTCGAGGTTCGACTGCATCTGAATCATGGCCGCCTCGTCTTTCTCGTCTTACGCGCCGTCGCTACGGCTCAGCTCGCCGCCGCTTCGCCAGACGGCGTCAACGCGCCGACGACGATCCAACGCTTCGTCTTGGAGATCGGCTTGCTCTCTTCGATGAGAACGGTGTCGCCAATCTTGTACGTGTTCGCATCGTCGTGCGCCTGGTACTTCTTCGACCGGCGCACGGTCTTCTTCAGCAGCGGGTGGGTAAAGCGCCGCTCGACCTTCACGACAACAGTCTTGTCGGTCTTGTCGCTGACGACGATGCCCTGCAGGACACGCTTTGGCATCTCCGCCTCCTCAGGCGCTCTTGGGCGCGGTTTTGGCGCGCAGCACGGTCTGTATGCGGGCGATGTCGCGGCGGACCTGCCGCACCCGCGCGGTGTTCTCGAGCTGGCCGGTGGCCTTCTGGAAGCGCAGGTTGAACTGCTCCTTCTTGAGCCGCCCGAGGTCCTCGGTCAGCTCGTCGGGCGTCTTCGCGCGCACGTCGCTCGCCTTCATCTCCGTCACTCCGCTGCGCCGTCGCTCACTCGGCGATCCGCTGAACGAACCGCGTCTTGACCGACAGCTTGGCCGCGGCCAGCCGGAACGCCTCGCGGGCGATTTCCTCGCTGACACCGTCGACCTCGAACATGATCCGGCCCGGCTTCACCCGCGCCGCCCAATACTCCGGGGCACCCTTGCCCTTGCCCATGCGCACTTCGGTCGGCTTCTTCGACACCGGCACGTCCGGGAACACTCGGATCCACACCCGACCCTGGCGCTTCATCTGGCGCGTGATCGCGCGGCGGGCCGCCTCGATCTGGCGGGCCGTAACGCGGTCAGGCTCCAGGGCCTTCAGGCCGAAGGCGCCGAAGTTGAGGTCGGTACCGCCCTTGGCAACGCCATGGATGCGGCCCTTGAACTGCTTTCGGAACTTGGTGCGCTTCGGTTGCAGCATGGCTCTTCTCTAATCTGTCTGGTCCGCGCTCCGGGCCGGGGCCCAGGGCTCAGCCGTGATCCTGGCGGCGACGGTCGCGGTGGTCGCGATCACGATCCCGGTCACGCTCGCGGCCACCGTGGCTGTGCGAACCAGCCTCGTTGCCCTCGCTCGCCCGCCGCTCGGACGCCATCGGATCGTGCTCGAGGATCTCGCCCTTGAAGATCCACACCTTGACGCCGCAGGTGCCGTAGGCCGTCTTCGCCGTGGCAACCCCGTAATCGACGTCGGCACGCAGCGTGTGCAGCGGAACGCGGCCCTCGCGGTACCACTCCATGCGGGCGATCTCGGCACCGCCGAGACGACCGGAGCAGTTGATGCGGATACCCTCCGCACCGAGCCGCATGGCCGACTGCACGGCCCGCTTCATCGCCCGCCGGAACGCCACGCGGCGCTCGAGCTGCTGGGCGATCGAGGCGGCGACCAGCGTCGCGTCGATCTCCGGCTTGCGCACCTCGACGATGTTGAGGTGAACCTCGGAGTCCGTCATCGCGGCAACCTTCTTGCGAAGCTTGTCGATGTCGGCGCCCTTCTTGCCGATCACCACGCCCGGACGGGCGGTGTGGATCGTCACGCGGCACTTCTTGTGCGGACGCTCGATGACGATCTTGGAGACCGCCGCCTGCTTCAGGTCGTCCATCAGCTTCTCGCGGATCTTCAGATCCTCGTGGAGCAGACGGCCGTACTCGCCGCGATCGGCGAACCAGCGCGAGTCCCAGGTCCGGTTGATGCCGAGCCGCAGGCCGATCGGATTAACTTTCTGACCCATCAGGCGGCCTCCTCGACTTCGCGAACCACGATCGTGAGGTTCGCGAAAGGCTTCTCGATGCGGCTCGAGCGGCCACGGCCGCGCGCCGCGAAGCGCTTCATCACCAGCGCCTTGCCGACGAAGGCCTCGGCGACGACCAGGCTGTCGACGTCGAGGTCGTGGTTGTTCTCGGCGTTGGCGACCGCCGATTCCAGCGTCTTCTTGACGTCGCGGGCGATCCGCTTCTTCGAGAAGGTGAGGTCGGCGAGCGCCGCCGGCACCGTCTTCCCGCGGATCAACTGGGCGACGAGATTGAGCTTCTGCGGGGACACCCGCAGCATCTTGGCAATCGCCTTCGCCTCGTTGTCCTTGAGGGCCCGTGCGGCCTTGGACTTGCCCATCGGTTACTTCCTCTTGGACTTCTTGTCGGCCGCGTGACCGTAGAAGGTCCGCGTCGGGGCGAACTCGCCAAACCGGTGACCGACCATGTCCTCGGACACCTGCACCGGAATGTGCTTCTGGCCGTTGTAGACGCCGAACGTCAGACCGACGAACTGCGGCAGGATGGTCGACCGGCGGCTCCAGATCTTGACGACCTCGGAACGCGCGGACCCGCGCGCCTTCTCGGCCTTCTTGAGCATATAGCCGTCGACGAACGGACCTTTCCAGACGGAACGAGCCACGGTTCAGCCCTCACTTCTTCCTGGCGTGCCGGCTACGGACGATGAACTTGTCCGTCGACTTGTTGCGGCGCGTCTTCTTGCCCTTGGTGGGCTTGCCCCATGGCGTCACCGGATGGCGTCCACCCGAGGTCCGGCCTTCACCACCGCCGTGCGGATGGTCGACCGGGTTCATCGTGACGCCGCGGTTGTGCGGCTTGCGGCCGAGCCAGCGCGAACGGCCGGCCTTGCCGAGATTGATGTTGGCGTGGTCCGGGTTCGACACCGCGCCCACCGTGGCGAAGCAGGTGCCGAGCACCCGGCGCTGCTCGCCGGAGTTCAGTCGCAGGATCGCGTAGCCCTGGTCGCGGCCGACGATCTGCGCGTAGGTACCGGCCGAACGCGCGATCTGACCGCCCTTACCGGGCTTCATCTCGACGTTGTGGACGATCGTGCCGACCGGCATCGCCGACAGCGGCATGGCGTTGCCCGGCTTCACGTCGGCCTGGGCACCGGCGATGACGCTGTCACCCACGGCCAGACGCTGCGGCGCCAAGATGTAGGCGAGCTCGCCGTCCTCATACTTCAGGAGGGCGATGAAAGCGGTCCGGTTCGGATCATACTCGATTCGATCGACCGTTGCCGTCATCTCGCGCTTGCGGCGCTTGAAGTCGACGAGGCGGTAGGTCCGCTTGTGACCGCCGCCCCGGAAGCGGACGGTGATGCGGCCGGCGTTGTTGCGTCCGCCGGAGGCCGAGAGGCCCTCGGTCAGCGACTTGACCGGCTTGCCCTTGTAGAGCTCGGAGCGATCGACGAGGACCAGCTGTCGCTGGCCGGCCGTCGTCGGCTTGTAGGATTTCAGAGCCATGGTCTGCGCTCCACGCTCACAGGCCGGTCGTGACGTCGATCGTCTGGCCTTCGGCCAGCGTCACGACGGCGCGCTTGACGTCCGACTGGCGCCCGAGGGTGCCGCGGAAGCGCTTCAGTTTGCCCTTGCGGACGAGGGTGTTGACCGCCGTCACCTTGACGCCGAACAGCGACTCGACGGCCGCCTTGATCTCCGGCTTCGAGGCCCGCGGCGCCACCTTGAAGACGACCTTGTTCTGCTCGCTGAGCACGGTCGACTTCTCGGTGATGATCGGGGCGACGATCACGTCGTAGTGCTTGAGGTTGGTCATTTGAACCGCTCCTCGAGGCGCTCGACGGCCTCACGGGTGAGCACCAGGGTGTCACGCCGCAGGATGTCGTAGACGTTGATGCCCTGCACCGGCAGCACGTCGAGATTGGGAATGTTGCGGGCGGCGAGCTGGAAGTTCGTGTCCACCTCGTTGCCGGCAATGATCAGCACCCGCTGCAGGCCGAAGGCCGCGAGCCGCTCGCGCAGCGCCTTGGTCTTCGGCTCGGTCGCGGTCGCCTCGTCGACGACGATCAGCGTCGAGGCCTTCGCCTTGGCCGAAAGCGCATGCTTCAGGCCGAGGGCGCGGACCTTCTTCGGCAGATCGTGGGCATGGCTGCGCACAACCGGTCCGAACGCCTTGCCGCCACCGCGGAACTGCGGCGCCGACTGGTCACCGTGACGGGCGCGGCCGGTGCCCTTCTGCTTGTACATCTTGCGGCCGGTGCGGTTCACCTCGGAGCGAATCTTCGCCTTGTGGGTGCCCGCCTGCCGCTTCGACAGCTGCCAGCGCACGATGCGCTGCAGGATGTCGGCCCGCGGCTCCAGCCCGAAGATCTCGTCGGAGACCGTGATCGAGCCCGCCGAGGCGCCGTCCAGCGTCTTGACCTCGAGTTCCATCACTCGCTCTCCTTCTCCGCCGGAGCGGCCGGGGCTTCGGCAGCATCCGGCGCAGCACCGGTCTCACCGGCCAGGCGGAACTTGCCCGGCGACGGAACGTCCTTCGGAAGCGCACGCTTAACCGCGTCGCGCACCAGGATCCGTCCACCCTTGGCGCCGGGAACGGCACCCTCGATGAGGATCAGGCCGCGCTCGGCGTCGGTGCGGACGACCTTGAGGTTCTGCGTGGTGACGCGAACCTGGCCCATGTGGCCGGCCATCTTCTTGCCCTTGAACACCTTGCCGGGGTCCTGGCGCTGGCCGGTCGAGCCGTGGGCGCGGTGCGTCACCGAGTTGCCGTGGCTGGCGCGACCGCCACCGAAGTTGTGGCGCTTCATCACGCCGGCGAAGCCCTTGCCGATCGAGGTGCCGGTCACGTCGACGAACTGGCCGTCGACGAAGTGATCGGCCGTCAGCTCGGCGCCGACTGCGATGACGTTCTCCGGGGTCACCCGGAACTCGACGATCTCGCGCTTCGGCTCGACGCTCGCCACCGCGAAGTGACCGCGCATCGCCTTGGCGACGTTCTTCGTCTTCGCCCGCCCGGAACCGAGCTGCAGCGCCACATAGCCGTCGTTCTCCGCCGTCCGGTGGGCGACCACCTGGCAGTTCTCGACGCGCAGGACCGTCACCGGCACATGTTCCCCCGCCTCATTGTAGACGCGGGTCATGCCGACCTTCTGGGCGATCATTCCTGAACGCATGGGTCAGGCCTCTCCAAACCGTGCCGCACTACTCAGAGCTTGATCTCGACGTCGACACCGGCCGCAAGGTCGAGCTTCATCAAAGCGTCGACGGTCTGCGGCGTGGGGTCGATGATGTCGAGCAGGCGCTTGTGCGTGCGAATCTCGAACTGTTCCCGGCTCTTCTTGTCGATGTGCGGCGAGCGGTTGACCGTGAACTTCTCGATGCGGGTCGGCAGCGGGACCGGGCCGCGCACCTGCGCACCCGTCCTTTTTGCCGTGTTCACGATCTCGCGCGTCGAAGCGTCGAGCACGCGATGGTCGAACGCCTTGAGGCGGATCCGGATATTTTGGCCGTTCATGGATGCGCCCTCGGTTCAGCGCTCGTCTTGATCGGGACTGGACCACGGCGTCGGGCATTTGTGCCCGTCGCCGTGTCCTGCGTCGCGGGTCTTGTTACTCGATGATCTGGGCGACGACGCCCGCGCCTACCGTCCGGCCGCCC
>CAZDCR010000002.1:0-59343 GCA_964503995.1 uncultured Segnochrobactrum sp. | reverse complement strand
GGGAGAAGCCGTGCCCGACGCTGATCCAGCCCGGCTGCGCCGGCACGCCGTCCGGCGACAATTTTCCCACCTGGGCGGCGGACTTCTTCACGCCGGCCGCAGCCCTCCTCGCCGCCGCGCCGATGATCGTCGTGCGCGGCAACCACGAGATCTGCAGCCGCGCCGGCGTCGGCTACAGCCGTCACCTGTCGCCGGACGCCTTCGACCCCGACATGCCGTGCCCGCAGAAGGACCCGACCTACTGGGTCGCGATCGACGGCCAGAGCTTCGCCGTGCTGGACACCTCGTTCCCGCCCGACGCCCGCGTCGACCCGGCGATGGCGGCGATGCTGCGCCAGGAACTCGTGGCGATCGGCACCGCAGCCGAGACGACGCCGACGATGCTGCTCACCCACAAGCCGGCCTGGGCGATCACCCGCGGCGCCCACGACCGTGTCTACGGCTCCAGCCAGACCTATGCGGCGGCGGCCGGCGACAGCCTGCCGCGCGCCCTGCAGGTCGCGATCTCCGGCCACATCCACCTGTTCGAGAGCCTGACCTTCACCAATGGCGGGCCGGGCCAGCTCGTTGTCGGCAACAGCGGCACGATGCTGGAGCGTCCGACACCGAGCGACCTGTCCGGCATGCAGGCGGCCGGACGCACCATTGCCGACGGGCTGGAGATCCACGAATTCGGCTTCATGGTGATGGAGCGCACCACTGACGGCTGGACCGGCCGGGTGCTCGACGAAACCGCGGCGCTGCTCGCCACCTGCACCGTGGTGCCCGGTCCTCTCGCCTGCCGGCTCGCGCCTTGATTCCGTTCACGGTTCCGCTGCGGGAGGGGCGTCTCCTCCGCCGCTACAAGCGCTTTCTCGCCGACGTCGCCTTTCCTGACGGCAGCGTCGAGGTGGTGCACTGCCCGAACCCCGGCGCCATGCTCGGCCTCGACACGGCGGGGGCGCGGGCCTTCGTCTCCGTCTCCGACAGCCGCACGCGCAAGCTGCCGATGACGCTCGAGATCGTCGAGGCGGACGGAACGCTCGTCGGCATCAACACCAACCGGCCGAACGCGCTGTTCGCCGCCGCCATCCTCGCCGGCACGGTGCCGGAGCTCGCAGGCTATGTCCGGCTGCGTCGCGAGGTGCCGTATGGGCGGGCAAGCCGTGTCGACATCGTGCTGGAGAGCCCCGATCGGCCGCCGGCCTATGTCGAGATCAAGAACGTCCACCTGATGCGGCGTCCGGGACTGGCGGAGTTTCCCGACAGCGTGACGGCGCGCGGCGCCCGCCATCTCGCCGAGCTCGCTGATGTCGCCGCCGGTGGCGGGCGTGCGGTGATGGCCTTCGTCGTGCAGCGTGGCGACTGCGACCGCGTCGCCATCGCCGCCGATCTCGATCCGGCCTATGCGAAGGGCTTCGCCGAGGCCCGGCGGGCCGGGGTGGAGGTGATCGCCTATGCCTGCCGGGTGACGACGGACGGCATCGGCGTCGAGCGCCGTGTTGCGCTCGTCGACTGAAGACGGCTCCCGGCCGCGCGCGGGAAGACCGGCGGTTGCGATCGGCGCTGCAAGTGGCGACGATCGGGTCTATATGACGATGGAACGAAACGCTGCGGGCGGGTGCGCGGCGACGAGGAAGAACGCATGGTCACCTACGTGGACGCGGCGACGGCGCCGCTGAAGAACACCGGTCACGTCCGGCTCTACGGCCGCGACGCCTTCGTCGGCATGCATCGCGCCGGCCGGCTCGCCGCCGAGTGCCTGGACGCGCTGACGCCGCTCGTGCAGCCGGGCGTGACGACGGACGAGATCGACGCCTTCGTCTACGAGTTCGGCGTCTCGCACGGCGCCCTGCCGGCGACGCTGCACTATCGCGGCTACCGCAAGTCGACCTGCACCTCGATCAACCACGTCGTCTGCCACGGCATCCCGAACGACAAGCCGCTGCGCGACGGCGACATCGTCAACATCGACGTCACCTTCATCCTCGACGGCTGGCACGGCGATTCGAGCCGGATGTACGGTGTCGGGGTGCTGCGGCGGGCGGCCGAGCGACTGCTCGAGGTCACCTACGAATCGATGATGCGCGGCATCGCCGTCATCCGCCCGGGCGCCACCACCGGCGACATCGGCGCCGCCATCCAGACCTATGTCGAGGCCGAGCGCTGCTCGGTGGTGCGCGATTTCTGCGGCCACGGCGTCGGCCGGCTGTTCCACGACACCCCGAACATCCTGCACTACGGCCGTCCCGGCGAGGGGATCGAACTCCGGCCAGGCATGATCTTCACCGTCGAGCCGATGGTGAACCTCGGGCGCCCGCACGTGAAAATCCTCTCGGACGGGTGGACGGCGGTGACGCGGGACCGCTCGCTGTCGGCGCAGTACGAGCACACCGTCGGGGTGACGGAGAGTGGCCACGAGATCTTCACGCTGTCGCCTGCCGGTCTCGACCGGCCGCGGTCCGTCGGCTGAGGAACGGCGCTCGGGGGGCGGGCGGCGATGGCGGACGGTGACGGTTTCGAGGATGCCCGACCCGCCCGCCGCGGGCAGAAGGCGGCAGCGCCGTCCGACGCCGAAGGGCTCGATGGTCACCGCGCCCGGCTCCGGGCGCGCTTCCGCAGCGCCGGCGCCGAATCGCTCGCCGACTACGAGCTCCTGGAACTGATCCTGTTCCGCGCCATCCCGCGCCGCGACACCAAGCCGGTGGCGAAGCGGCTGATCGCCCGCTTCGGCTCGTTCGGCGAGGTGCTCGGCGCGCCAGAGGCGCATCTGGCTGAAGTGGAGGGCGTCGGCCCGGCGGTGGCGCTCGACCTCAAGACGGTGCTCGCCGCCGCCCAGCGGCTGACGCGCGGCCGCGTCCGCGGCAAGCAGGTTCTCGGCTCGTGGAGCCAGGTGATCGAGTACTGCCGCGCCGCCATGGCGTTCGCCGAGCGCGAGCAGTTCCGCATTCTCTTCCTCGACAAGAAGAACGCGCTGATTGCCGACGAACTCCAGCAGACCGGCACCGTCGACCACACCCCGGTCTATCCACGCGAGGTGGTGAAGCGGGCGCTGGAACTCTCGGCGACCGCGCTCATCCTCGTCCACAACCACCCGTCGGGCGATCCGACGCCGTCGCGCGCGGACATCGACATGACGCGCCACATCGCCGAGGTGGCGAAGCCGCTCGGCATCGTCCTGCACGACCACATCATCGTCGGCCGTGACGGCCACGCCTCGCT
Organism: uncultured Segnochrobactrum sp.; assembly: GCA_964503995.1. Classification (GTDB taxonomy): domain Bacteria; phylum Pseudomonadota; class Alphaproteobacteria; order Rhizobiales; family Segnochrobactraceae; genus CAMDHY01. Next base: position 56,142 of record CAZDCR010000002.1, on the reverse strand, counting down.
GAAGGGGTTGCAGCTGATCTGAGGTGCTGCGGCCGGGGCTGCCGACGGGCTCCCGGGCCGACCGCCCGGAAAGCAGGCCGTCCCGGAGCGTGCCCAAATTGGCGGCATCCTGGCCCGCGACCCTCTGTCTGCCCACGATCAAGGCAAGGGGCGCTTGCGGCGCGCCGCACTTTCCCGGTTAAATCCGGGGGCGCGCCGCCGGCGCGGGCAGGGGACGGGACGGACGATGACGGTGAGCGCCTTCGACGAGATGACCGGCTCCGGTGGAGATGTGGGGCAGGGCGATGTGCGGCAGGGCTACGAGCGGGTGAAGGCCTGGATCGGCGAGACGGAGGTCGAGCAGCTGCGCGCCCGCCAGCACGAGGCCGAGCTCCTGTTCCGGCGCATCGGCATCACCTTCTCCGTCTACGGCGACGCGGAGGCCGAGGAGCGCATCATCCCGTTCGACATCGTGCCGCGCGTTCTCACCCGCGCCGAATGGGACCGCCTGTCGGCCGGCCTCGTGCAGCGGGTGAAGGCGCTCAACGCCTTCCTCGGCGACGTCTACGGCAAGGGCGAGGTCGTCCGCGCCGGCGTCATTCCCGAGGACCTGGTCTACGGCAACCCCTACTACCGGCCTGAGATGGTGGGCGTGGAGGTGCCGCACGGCGTCTACGTGCCGATCGCCGGCATCGACATCGTCCGCGTCGACGCCGACACCTTCTACGTCCTCGAGGACAACGCCCGCACGCCTTCCGGCGTCTCCTACATGCTGGAGAACCGCGAGGTGATGATGCGGCTCCTGCCGGATCTCTGCCAGACGCACCGCATCGCGCCGGTCGAGAACTATCCCGACGAGTTGCTGGCGACGCTGCGCTCGCTTGCGCCGACCTCGGCGCCCGGCTTCCCGACCGTGGCGCTACTCACCCCCGGCCCGTTCAACAGCGCCTACTACGAGCACTCGTTCCTGGCCGACAAGCTCGGCGTCGAGCTGGTCGAGGGCAGCGACCTGTTCGTCAGTGAGAACGTCGTCTACATGCGCACGACGCAGGGCCCCCGCCGCGTCGACGTGCTCTACCGCCGCCTCGACGACGACTTCCTCGACCCGCTGGTGTTCCGTCCCGATTCGGTGCTGGGCGTGCCGGGGCTGCTATCGGCCTACCGGGCCGGCAACATCGCCCTCGCCAACGCCGTCGGCACCGGCGTCGCCGACGACAAGGCCGTCTACACCTACATGCCGGAGATCGTGCGCTTCTATCTCGGCGAGGAGCCGATCCTGCAGAACGTGCCGACGTGGCGCTGTCGCGAGCCCGACGCGCTCGCCTATGTGCTCGAGAACATGGCCGACCTCGTCGTCAAGGAGGTCTCCGGCTCGGGCGGCTACGGCATGCTGGTCGGCCCGAAATCGGACGCCGCCACCATCGCCGCCTTCCGCGACAAGGTGAAGGCGCACCCGACCAACTACATCGCGCAGCCGACGCTGGCGCTGTCGACCTGCCCGACGTTCGTGGGGGAGGGCGTGGCGCCGCGCCACGTCGACCTCCGGCCGTTCGTGCTGACCGGCTCCGACCGCGTGCGCATCGTTCCCGGCGGCCTCACCCGCGTCGCCCTCAAGGAGGGATCGCTGGTGGTCAATTCGAGCCAGGGCGGCGGCACCAAGGACACCTGGGTCGTCGACTGACGCGCCCCCGTCGTCCGCCGCCGCCGCGCCGTTCCCTTCCGAGAAAGCCTCCCCGATGCTCTCCCGCACCGCCGACACCCTCTACTGGCTCGCCCGCTACGTCGAGCGGGCCGAGAACACCGCGCGCATCCTCGACGCCGCGCTCAGGCTCGCGACCCTGCCGGCCGGCTACGGCGGCAGCTCCAACGAGTGGGAATCGGCGGTGGCGGCCACCGGCGCCGAAGACCTGTTCCGCAGCCTCTACGAGGAGGCCACGCAGGCGACGGTGGTCGATTTCCTCGCCTTCTCGCAGGCCAACCCCTCGAGCATCCGCAACTGCCTGGAGATCGCCCGCCACAACGCGCGCGCCGTCCGCACGGCACTCACCATCGAGATGTGGGAGGCGATCAACGGCGCCTGGCTCGAGATGAAGCGCTTCGATGGGGCGACGATGACGCGCCCGCGCCTCGGCGAGTTCCTCTCCTTCGTGAAGGAGGCGTCGCTGCGCTTCGACGGCTCGGCCTACCGGACGATGCTGCGCAACGATGCCTTCGACTTCTTCCGCATCGGCGTCTACCTCGAGCGGGCGGATTCGACGGCGCGCATCCTCGACGTGAAGTCGCACATCCTGCTGCCGGAGGGGCAGTCGGTCGGCGGCGGTCTCGACTACTTCCAGTGGTCGGCGATCCTGCGCTCGGTGTCGGCGCTCACCGCCTACCACTGGGTCTACCGTGAGAGCCTCAGGCCGCGCCTCGTCGCCGACCTGTTGATCCTGCGCCGGGAGATGCCGCGCTCGCTGACCTACTGCTATGAGAACACGGCGCGCCATCTCGACTATCTGGCGCGCACCTACGGTCGCCAGGGGCCGAGCCAGCGGCTCGCCCGCGCCTCCTATGCGCGCTTGGAGAGCATGGAGATCACCACCGTGTTTTCCACCGGCATGCACGCCTTCCTCGTCGACTTCATCGACGAGAACAACCGGCTCGGACAGGCGATCTCCGAGCAATATCTGGTCTGAGGCGGGCGGCGGGAAGGACGGGCGCGCGGCGATGAGGCTTCGGATCACCCACGAGACGACCTATCGCTACACCCAGCCGGTGGCGCGCGCGATCCAGGTGCTGCGGCTGACGCCGCAGAACCACAACGGCCAATTCGTCGCCGACTGGCGGCTCGACCTCTCGGCCGACGGACAGCTGACACCGATCGACGATCCGTTCGGCAACAGCGCACACACCTTCTCCACAACGGGTCCGCTGGAGGCGCTGACCATCACGGCGTCCGGCGAGGTCGGCTCGGACGACACCGCCGGCATCGTCCGCGGCGCCATCGAGCGGCTGCCGATGCCGGTCTACCTGCGGCAGACGCCGCTGACGACCGCCGACGAGGCGCTGGCCGACTTCGCCCACGCCACCGCCTTTGGCACGGACGACCCGCTCGACCTGCTGCACACGCTGAACCGCGGCCTGCACGAGCGTCTGCGCCGCGATCCGCCATCGGCCACCCCGGTGCGGGCCGCCGCCGAAATCTTCGCCGACGGCGGCGGAACCGCCCAGGAACTCGCCCACGTCTTCCTCGCCGCGGCGCGGGCCGCCGGTGCGCCGTGCCGCTACGTTGCCGGCTACCTCTACAGCGATGCCGGCGCACGCGAGAGCGATGCCGGCCACGCCTGGGCGGAGGCCCACGTCGAGGGCATCGGCTGGATCGGCTTCGACCCGTCGCTCGGCGTCTGCCCGGCGGATTCCCACGTGCGCGTCGCCACCGCCCTCGACTGGCTCGGCGCCGCCCCGCTGCGCGGCGCCCGCACGGGCGGCGAGGGCGAGACGATCGCGGTCCGCGTCGTGGTGGAGGCGGTCGGCGGCAGCCGGAACTGACCAGGAGGAAGCGCTTCCGACCACACGGTCCACGCAGGCTTCGCGCAAGGCTCTCAAGTGGCGACGATTGCGGCTCGCCGGAGGCGGTGCCATCGTGCGGCGTCCGGCCCGAGGCCGGAGACCTGCCGGAGCCATCATGTCCTTCAATACCGACGTTGCACTGCCGCCCCGTCCGATCGCCAACACCGCCGCCACTCCTTCGGCACCGGACACGGCGGGCACCACCCGCCGCGGCATCCTCGCCGGTGCCGCCGCCCTCGGCGGGTTCGTCGTCCTCGGCCGGGCGAGCCCCGTCGCGGCGGCGCCGCAGGTCTCCGACCGCGCCTGGAAGCACCTCGCCCGCAGCCTCTCCGGCTCGCTGCTGCGCCCAGGCGACAAGGGCTTCAAGGCCACCGCGCGGCCGAACAACCTCGCCTATGCCGACCGCCTGCCGGCCGGCATCGCCCGCTGCCGCACGCCGGAGGACGTCGCCAAGGCGATCCTCTGGTGCCGCGAGCACGACATCCGCTTCGTCGCCCGCGCCGGTGGCCACAACTACGCCGGCTACTCGACGACGCACGGGCTGATGATCGACGTCGGCGGCCTCGACGAGATTTCCTTCGACCCGAAGTCGGGCCGCGTCACCGTCGGCGCCGGCGTGAAGAACCGTGACATCTACACGGCGCTCGGTCGGCAGAGCGTGGCGATCACCCACGGCCGCTGCTACGGCGTCGGCGTGGCGGGCTTCCTGCTCGGTGGCGGCATCGGCTTCGACATGCGGCTGAACGGCATCGGCTCCGACAAGCTGATGGAGACCCACGTCGTCGGGGCCGATGGCGAGATCCGCACGGCACGTGAGCGCCACCAGCCGGATCTGTTCTGGGCGTGCCGCGGCGGCGCCGGCGGCAACTTCGGCATCAACACGCGCTTCGTCGTGGAAACCTTCGCGGTCGACGAGATCACCGCCTTTGACATCACCTGGTCGCGCAAGCCGCAGGCGGTGGCGGAGGCGCTGATCGCGACGCTGCAGGGGGCGACGCGCCGGCTCGGCTCGAAGATCTCGCTGCGCGCCGTGACGCCGGCGGACCGGCGCGACGGCCGCGACGTGCGCGTCAACCTGCTCGGCCAGTTGCACGGGCCGCGGGACGAACTGCGCGACATCCTCGCGCCCGTCTTCGCCGTCGCGCCGTCGCTGAAGCAGACGATTCAGACCGGGCCCTATTGGGAAGGCCAGAAGCTCCTCTCGGAGGAGGGGGCGCCCGAGCACTACCGGGAGCGCTCCCGCTTCGTCGAAAAGCCCTTCGGCGCCAGCGCGCTCGACACCGCCTTCCGCCATGCCCGCCGCTTCCCGGGTACCAGCGGCTCGGCGTCGCTGAAGCTGTTCCAGACCGGCAAGGCGGTGAACGATCTCAGGGCGCGTGACACCGCCTTCGTCCACCGCCGCAGCCAGTGGCTGTTCTCGACGTCGTTCACCTACGAGGCGGAGGACGGGCGCCGGGCCGTCGCGGCCGCGCGCGACTGGCTGGACGAGACCTACGAGGCGATGTTGCCGCATTGCGGCGAGGGGGCGTTCCAGAACTTCCCCGACCCGGCGCTGCGCGACTGGGCCAGGCAGTACTACGGCGTCAACTTCTCCCGGCTGCTCGAGATCAAGAAGGCGGTCGACCCCGATAACGTCTTCCGGTTCGGCCAGTCGATCCGCGCGACCGCCTAGAGCTCCGCGGGTGCACGCCGTCGCCGCTCCGGTCGTGTGGTCACGGCGACGTGAGCCGAGCGTGCGGGAACAATGTCCCGACCTCGCCGTTCCTCAGCTGCCAATGCGGTTTCCTCATCTCCCTCTCGCCCCGGGCGCTCGCGCGTCCGGGGCTTTTTTCTGTTAACCAACGGGCAAGAGTCGCCTATCCGTCGGGATGCTCCACGAATCGTGAACCGCGCCGACGGCCGCTTCGTGCGATAGCTCGGTCGGGGGGGATCCCGTCGGCTCGGTCGCTCGAGCCGGAGGGCTGGGGGAAGCATGAGCGCCGTGGGGGCGAGAAACGCCGTCCTGCCTGTCGTTCTGCCGGTCGCCGTAACGGTCCTCGTCGCGGCGCTTCTGGTCGTGCTCGCCATCGTCTGGGCGGCGCAGCTCTCCGACGACTACGCAGTCTCCCGCCAGGCGTCGCTGTTCGCCACCGCCGTCGAGGACCGTCTCGAGGACATGACCCGCGAGCAGACGGTCGCGATCGGCGGTGAGGCGGCGGCCGCAGCGGCGCTCGACCCAGCCGCGCGCGACCGCCTGCACGAGCGGCTCGGGCGCTGGCTCAGCGCCCGCCACGGCCATGACTTCGTCTTCCTGCTCGATGGCACCGGCCGGCCGGTCTACGGCTCCGACGGTGGCGAGATGATCGAGCCGGGCGCCTTCGAGCCTTTGCGTGCCACCCTCGACAGCCTCGTCGCCACCGCCCGGACGGCGACCAGAGCCGGCGATCCGACTGCCGCCGATCTTGCGCTCGACGATGCCGTCGCCGGCGCGGGTGCGGCATCTGTCGCCGGTGCCGCCGACGTGGTCGTCTCGAACGGCCGGCCGGCGCTCGCCGCCGTCGTTCCGATAGGAGCGGGCCTCGCCGCAGCCGAGCGCCCGGTGCTGGTGAGCCTCGCCTTCCTCGACGCCGACCTCCTCGGTGAGATCGGCCGCGACCTGCAGCTGAACGGCGCCCACCTGCGCCCCGTGCCGCCGAACGAGTCGGGCTGGGCGGTGGAGCCCCTGACGGCACGCGGCGGCGGACCGGCGCTCGGCTTCCTCACCTGGCGACCGGACCGCCCCGGCGACTGGATCCGCACCCACGTGCTGCCGACCGCCGTGGTGGCGATGGCGGCCGTCGCGGCGGTGACGGCGCTGCTGCTGTTCAAGCTCGGCACCGCCTCCACCGCCGACGCCCGCCGCCGTGAGGAGATCGACCGGATGGCGGAGCGCGATCCTCTGACGGACCTGGCGAACCGTCGGCTGCTGGAGGCGCGGCTCGAGTCCGCCCTGGAGGCGCGGGACGGCCGCCGCGGCGTCGCCGTCCACTATGTCGACCTCGACGACTTCAAGACCTTCAACGACACCCACGGCCACGGCGCCGGCGACCAGCTTCTGGTCGAGGTCGGCCGTCGCCTGGAACGGCTGATCGGGCCGGAGGATCTCGTCGCGCGGCTCGGCGGCGACGAGTTCGTCGTGCTGCAGACCTCGGTGCTGGCCGCCGCCGAGGCCCAGGCCTTCGGCATCCGCGTCAGCGAGACGCTGTGCCAGCCGATGTTCGTCGGCATCCGCCGGCTGCCGGTGGCCGGCTCGGTCGGGACGGCGGTGAGCTTCGACCGCTCGATCGGGGCGGACGACCTGTTCCGCCGCGCCGACCTCGCCCTCTACGCCTCGAAGGAGGACCGCGACCGGCGCCACACGATGTTCGAGCAGGCGATGGAGGATTCCATGCGCCTGCAGTCGCGCCTGCAGGCCGACCTTGCCCACGCCCTCGACGCCGGACTGCTGGAGGTCTGGTACCAGCCGATCGTCACCGCCGGCACGGGCCGGGTGCAGGCGATGGAGGCGCTCGCCCGCTGGCGCCACCCCGAGCGTGGCTACGTGCCGGCGCCGTTCTTCGTGCGGCTCGCCGAGGAGAACGGCCAGATCGTCCGCCTCGGCACCTACGTGCTGCGCCGCGCCTGCGCCGACGCGGTCGCCTGGGACGGGGCGTGGCTGTTCGTCAACGCCTCGCCGACCGAGCTCGCCGACATCGCCTATGTCGATGGCGTCCGCAGTGCGCTGGCGCTGTCGGGCCTGGCGCCGGAACGCCTCTGCATCGAGGTGACCGAGCACGCCTTCGGCAGCGAGAACAATGAGACCCTGCAGGTCCTGGCCGCGCTCCGCCGCATGGGCGTGCGCATCATGCTCGACGATTTCGGCACCGGCTATTCGAGCCTGTCGCGCCTGCGAGAGCTGCCGGTCGACGGCATCAAGATCGACCGCGCCTTCGTCACCGACGTCTCCGGCGACCCGAACGGTTCGGCGATCCTGTCGGCCATCGCCGATCTCGGCCGGGCGCTGGGGCTGTTCGTCATCATCGAGGGGATCGAGACGGAGGCCGAGCGCAGCGTCGCGATCGCCACCGGCGCCGCCGCCCTGCAGGGCTTCCTGTTCGCCCAGCCGCGCCCGGCGCGCGACTTCGACTTCGCCGAGGGCGCGCCGATGTTCGGGGCGCCGGTGTTCGCCGTGCCGGCACCGCGCGTCGGCCTCGACGTCGAGCTCGGAGAGGCCGGACCGCACGGCATGCCGACACCGCCCGCCGGCGACGGACCGCGGATCCTGCACTGACGCCGCCGGCCCGCGGCCGCCGGGTGTGCGCGGAGCAAACCGGCCTGCGCGCACCACTCTCGCCTTCCGCCCGCTCCCCGTGCCATCCTCGCGTCCGCCGACGTCCGTGCCTACGCTCTTCGCGCTGGCTCGCGGCGCGTGCGCCGGGCGCCCGTCCGGCCCAGGGGAGACGCCGTGTTCCGTTCGATCCTCATCGCCAACCGCGGCGAGATCGCCGTCCGCATCATCCGCACCGCCCGCCGCCTGGGGCTGCGCACGATCGCCGTCTACTCGGACGCCGACGCCGAGGCGCCACACGTCCGCCTCGCCGACACCGCCGTGCCGATCGGCCCGGCACCGGCCGCGCAGTCGTACCTTTCGGCCGAGCGCATCCTCGCCGCGGCGCGCTCGACCGGCGCCGAGTGCATCCATCCCGGCTACGGTTTCCTGTCGGAGAACGCCGGCTTCGCCGAGGCGTGCGCGGCCGCCGGCATCGTCTTCGTCGGCCCGCCGCCGTCGGCGATCCGCGCCATGGGGCTGAAGGACGGCGCCAAGGCGCTGATGGAGCAGAATAAAGTACCGGTGGTGCCGGGCTATCACGGCGAGCGCCAGGACCCGGATTTCTTGAAGCAGAAGGCCTATGAGATCGGCTACCCGGTGCTGATCAAGGCGGTCGCCGGCGGTGGCGGCAAGGGCATGCGCCGCGTCGACCGGGCGATCGAGTTCGACGAGGCGCTCGCCGCCGCCCGCCGCGAGGCGCAGTCGTCCTTCGGCGACCCGCGGGTGCTCGTCGAGCGCTACGTCCGCGACCCGCGGCATATCGAGTTCCAGGTGTTCGCCGATAGCCACGGCAACACCATTCACCTGAACGAGCGCGACTGCTCGATCCAGCGCCGGCACCAGAAGGTGCTGGAGGAGGCGTCGGCACCGGGCATGACGGCGGAGGTGCGCGCCGCCATGGGGGCGGCCGCGGTCGCTGCGGCGAAGGCGGTCGGCTATGTCGGCGCCGGCACGGTGGAGTTCATCGTCGACGGCGCCAAGGGGCTTCGGCCGGACGGCTTCTGGTTCATGGAGATGAACACCCGCCTGCAGGTGGAGCATCCGGTCACCGAGGCGATCACCGGCTTCGACCTGGTCGAGTGGCAGTTGCGCGTTGCCGCCGGCGAGCCGCTGCCGTCACAGGCGGCGCCGATCGACGGCCACGCCGTCGAGGTACGTCTGTACGCCGAGGACCCGGACGCCGGTTTCCTGCCGTCCTCGGGCCGCCTCGACGTGCTCAGGCTGCCCGAAGGCGAGGGGATCCGGGTCGATTCGGGCGTCGAGGAGGGCGGCACGGTGGCGCCGTTCTACGACCCGATGATCGCCAAGATCATCGCCCACGGCGCCGACCGCCGCGAGGCGCTCGACCGGCTGGCGGGAGCGCTGTCGAGGACGGTGGTTGCCGGGCCGAAGTCGAACCTCGCCTTCCTGCGCGCGGTCGTCGGCCATGCCGATGTCCGCACCGGCGGGGTCGACACCGGCTTCGTCGAACGGGCCGGCCCGGCAATCGCCGGCGGCCGCGTCGGAGACGGCGTCGTCGCTGCGGCCGTCGTCCGGCTGGTCGCCGCCACCCGCGTACCGCCGCCGGTGCCGCGCGCCGACGGCTGGATCGACCCGTGGTCGACCCTCGACGGCTTCGCCCTCGGCCCGGCGCGCGAGGTCGGCTACCGCTTCTCCGTCGACGGCGGGGCACCGCAGACGGCGCGGCTGCGCTGGGGCCACGGCGCGGTCGAGGCCTTCGTCGGCCGCGCCTCCAGCGCCGGCGTGGCGGCGGAGGCGTTCGTGCGCGCCGGCGACGCCGCCTACGCCCTCGACGGCGGCCGGGCGGCGGCGGTGCGCCTCGTCGACGAGCTCGCCCGCACGGCGGAAGACCTTGAGGGCTCCGGCGTCGTGCGGGCGCCGATGCACGGCCGGCTGCTGGCGGTGCGCGTCGCCCGCGGCGACACGGTGGCCCGCGGCGCGCCGCTGTTCACCGTCGAGGCGATGAAGATGGAGCACACGGTGGTCGCACCGCGCGACGGCACCGTGGCCGAGGTGCGTGGTGCCGTCGGGGCCCAGGTTGCGCAGGGCGCGGCGATCGTGGTGCTGGCGGAGCCGACAGTCTAGGAGCTTGCATCGTGGGCGGTATGACCTGGGTCAGGAGCCTTCTGAGAACATACTCGGAGCCCCTGTCTTTTCGCCAAGGGATGTATTTTCTAGTTTTTATGTTCCCTGTTCTTGTTATTTTTTCTGAGATTTCTTGGTTTATCAACAAACTTTGGTTTCATTTGCTATGGTTTCCAGTTGGGGCATTTGTAGCCTATTTTGTGCTGCGATTCATTAGGTGGCGGTTTCCCAGCTAGGCGACCTCCTCACTGCAAGGTCCGGTCAAGAAGCCGCTATCGGCTTGCTCATGGCACTTGTCCCCAGCCGCGCCGATCGGCGCGATTGATTCCGCGGCGCTGCCGCACCACCCTCCCGCCATGCCGCTCCACATCATCAAGCTCTGCGTCGGTGCCGATTCGATCGAGGATCTGCAGCAGTGGATCGACGAGACGCAGGCCGAGCGCCGGCGGCTCGGGCGGCCGGCCGAGCAGATCCACACCACCCGCATGGCGCCGCGCCGCCGCGACGAGGTGCTCGACGGCGGCTCGCTCTATTGGGTGATCCGCGGCGTGCTGCAGGTGCGCCAGCCGATCCGCGACCTCAGGCCGGTGAAGGGCGACGACGGCATCGAGCGCTGCGAGATCGTGCTCGAACCGGTGCTGGTGCCGACCGAGCGCCGGCAGAAGCGGCCGTTCCAGGGCTGGCGATACCTCGCCGCTGCCGAGGCCCCGCGCGACCTTGGCCAGAGGGGCGAGGGTGGCGACGCACTGCCGAGCGACATGCGCCGGGCGCTTGCCGAGCTCGGCCTGCTGTGAGCCCGCCGGGCGCGATGAGCGGCCCGGTCGCCGCAGGGCCATTGCGAAATCGGCGGCGCGCTTCATCTTATCGTCTGTGACCGATCGCAATCGCCCCCTCTCGAAGACCACCGCCGTCCCCTCCGGACTTGGGGAGGCCGCGCGCTCGTCCTCCTCCGAGATCGAGGCCTTCCTCGAGAAGGCGCGCACGATGGTGCCGCGCGCCGAGGGGCAGGGACGGCTCGTCTTCGCCCTCGACGCCACCATGAGCCGCCAGCCGACCTGGGACCGCGCCTGCGTCATCCAGGCGGAGATGTTCGACGCGGCGGCCGCACTCGGCGGGCTGTCGGTGAAGCTCGTCTATTTCCGGGGCCTCAGTGAGTGCCGGGCGAGCCGCTGGGTCGCCGACCCGCAGATGCTCGGCGGCCTGATGTCGAGGATCGACTGCCGCGGTGGCTACACGCAGATCCGCAAGGTGCTGTCGCACGTCGCCAACGAGGCGCGTGAAGGACGCGTCGGGGCGCTCGTCTATGTCGGCGACGCCTGCGAGGAGCCCGTCGACGAACTGGCCGCCCGTGCCGGCGAACTGGCGCTGCGCGGCGTGCCGGCCTTCCTGTTCCAGGAGGGCAGCGACGCCACCGCCTCCGTCGCCTTCGCCGAGATCGCCCGCCTCACCGGCGGCGCCCACGTCCGCTTCTCCGCTGGCGCCGGGGCGGAGCTCGCGAAGCTCCTGCGCGCCGTCGCCGCCTATGCGGCCGGCGGCCGGGCGGCGCTGGCGGCGCTCGAGAAGCGCGGCGACGATGGTGCCCGGCTGCTGCTCGGCAGGCTGTCGCCGTGATCTTCCTCCTCGGTGGCGCGCTCGTCGTCCTCGCCCTCTGGGCCCTCGGCCGCGGCTACGTGAAGGCCGATCCGAAGAAGCTCGCGAGCTCTCTGCCGCGCATCGGCGGCGTCGTGCTGGTCGGCGTCGCCATCGTGCTGGCGGCGACCGGCAAGTGGGCCGCGGCGATGCCGATCGGCCTCTTCGGCTTGTCGTTGTTCGGTTTCGGCGGGAACACCGGGCTCGGCGGTCTCGGCCGGCTCGGGGGTCTCGGCGGGCTCGGTGGCCTCGGCCGCTCCGGTGGAGGCGCTGGCCGTAGCACCGGCACGGCCCCGAAGACGTCGCGGGCGGCGAGTGCGCTCGTCGAACTGGAGCTCGACCACGTCAACGGCACCGTGGCCGGGATCGTCCGCTCCGGCCGCTATGCCGGACAGTCCCTCAATGCGCTGTCGGTCGAGGCATTGATCGGCCTATGGGCGGGCGCGGCTGGCGACCGGGAAAGCCGGGCGCTCCTGGAAGTGTATCTCGACCGCCGGGAGCCCCGCTGGCGTGAACACCTGAACGACGGTGCGGCAGGGGGGCAGGGCGCCGCGCCTCGCCCGCGCGGCATGAGCGAGCAGGAGGCGTACGAGATTCTGGGGCTTGCGCAGGGCGCGAGTGCGGACGAGGTCCGCGCCGCGCACCGCAACCTGATGAAGCGCGTCCATCCCGACATGGGCGGGTCCGCGGCGCTCGCCGCGCGTATCAACGAAGCGAAGGAACGTCTCTTGGGCGGCCATCGTCGCAGTCCGTGATGCGCGTTACTGGAGAACCGGCAGGCAGTCGTAGGCACGCTTCTTGATCTGGGCGCAGGCGGCGCGCGCGTCGGCCTGGGTCTGGAAGCCGGCGAAGCGGGCGCGGTAGAGCGTCGTCGAGCCGGCCGCGACCGGCTCCGTGTAGGGCTCGGCCTGCGCCAGAAGCCGGGCGAACTGGTCGCGGGCGGCGGCGAGCCGCTCCGAGGCGGCCGTCTGGCTCGGCAGCGCGCCGATCTGGATCTTCCAGCCATCGCGCGTGGTCGGGGCCGGCGCGGCGACGGCCACCGGCTGCGGCGCGGCGATTTCCGGCACGGCGATCGGAGCGGTCGAGGCGACGGCGACGGCCTCCTCGGCGCCATCGACGGTATTGGTGTCGCCCTGCTCCTCCTCGAACTGCTGCAGCATCGCGGTGAGCTGCGCCTTGGCGGCTGCGACGTCGGCGTTCGACGGCGAGCCGAGCTGGATCGGGGCGGCCCGCGGAGCGGGCGCGGCCGGTGCCGCGGCGGCGACGGGGGCCGGCGAGGGCAGGGCGGCGAAGGCAAGCGGCGCGACCGGCTTCTCGACGACGGCGGCCACGGCCACCGGCGCGGCCGGACGGGCGGGGGCCGATACCGGCAGGCGGAGAGCCGCGATAACGGGGCGGGCGGGGGAGGCGGAGGCGGCCGGCGCGAGGACCATCGGCGCCTCGGCGGTCGGATCGGCGGCGGCCACTTCGGCTTCGGTCTGCGGCAGCTTCCAGCCGCCGCGCACGGAGGCGACGAGCGGCTGCGTGGCGCGGGTGCGGGTAGCCTTCGGCAGATAGGTCCGGACGAGCTCGGCCATGTGGGCGTCGCGAGAGCGGCCCGTGGCCCCGCCCATCACCACCGCGACGAGCTGGCGGCCGTCGCGCTTCACCGAGGTGACGAGGTTGAAGCCGGAGGCGCGGATGTAGCCGGTCTTGATGCCGTCGACGCCCTCCACGGTGCCGAGCAGGCGGTTGTGGTTGCCGTAGGTGGCGCCGCGGAAGACGAACTTGCGCGTCGAGAAGTACTTGTATTCGTTGGGGAAGCGGGTCTGCACCGCGAGGCCGAGGGTGGCCATGTCGCGGGCGGTGGTGACCTGGCCCGGGTTGGGCAGGCCGTTCGGGTTGCGGAAGGTGGTGCCGTGCATGCCGAGGCGGCGGGCGGTCGCCGTCATGCGCTTGCCGAAGGCCTCCTCGCTGCCGGAGACGTTCTCGGCCACGACCATCGCGGCGTCGTTGGCCGACTTCGTGACGAGCGCGCGGATCGCCTCGCCGACGGTGATCGTCTGTCCGGCCTTCACGCCGATCTTCGAGGGCGCCTGCGCCGCCGCCTTGGCGGAGACCGACAGCTTCGAGGCCTCGTTATAGCGGCCCTGCTGCATCTCCTCGAAGAGGATGTAGAGGGTCATGATCTTGGTGAGGGAGGCCGGGTAGCGGCGGGCGTCGGCGTTCTTCGCGAACAGCACCTCGCCGGTGGCGGAATCGACCACGATCGCCGCGTAGCGGCTGTCGGCGGCCGGGCTCGCCTTGGCCGCCGCCGTCTTCTTCTTCGCCGCCCACGCCGGATCGGCGGTGGGGCCCGCCGCCAGCGCCGTGAGGGCCAGCCCGGCGACCGCGACCGCTCCCGTGCGGAGGATCGTTGCGAACAGGCGGCGGACGGCGGGGCGCAACGGCATCGGCGATCGACCTCGGCTCTCGGGTGACGGAGGAGCGGGATGGGCTCGGCCCGTACGGACCCCCTGCCCGCGGACGAGGGGTGACGCAATCGAGGCTATGGAATGGCGGTTAGCGGACGGTTAAGCGGCGACGCCCGCCGTCACGTTGTTGCAATGCGGGATGATCTTGACAATTTTTGTGCAGTGCATATAATTTCGCGCAGGTGCTGGCGACAAGGTCTCGCGTCGTCGCTGGGTCCGCCCCTGCCAAAGAAGGAATCAACAGAAATGGTTACTGGCGTGGATGAGATTCAGAAGCTCAACAAGGACGGTCTCGACACGGCCATGAAGTCGTTCGGCACGCTCTCCAAGGGCATGCAGGCGATCGCGGTCGAGGTCGCCGACTACTCCAAGAAGAGCTACGAGGACGGTACGGCCGCTCTCGAGAAGCTGATGGCCGTGAAGTCGCTCGACAAGGCGATGGAAGTGCAGACCGAGTTCATGAAGTCCTCGTACGAGGGCATGGTCTCGCAGATGTCGAAGCTCGGCGAAATGTACGTCGACCTCGCCAAGGATGCTTACAAGCCCTACGAGACGATCTTTGCGAAGGTGACTTCGAAGTGATCTGACGCGGCGGCCCATGCCGCCGCGACGTCGGCCTGCGCTCGCCCCCTGCGGCGGTTCGGCGCTGTGCCGCTGAGGGCCGCCTTCGAGCGCGGTCCTGAAGGGAGCCCGGCCAACGCCGGGCTCTTTGCGTTGAGAGGTCCGGCGCCCCGCGACGGTCGGCGAGCCGCGGTGGGAGAGGCATCCTGCCGCGTACGCCTCGATGCGGCGCCTGCCTGCGTCGCCGCTCGCCGCGTCGATCTCGCGCATCCGCGTTGCGAATGCGGAGGATCGCCTTACAATGTCGGAGACGGCACCTACATGAGCCAGCACGGCCAGTGATCGGCGTGGCCGGCGGATGGGGTGGCGGTCGGCTGGCCCCCGGGCGGCAGGCGGCGCAAGGGCGCTGTGCGGAAAGCGATGCGGCGCGAAGGCGTCGCGTGGAAGGCGATGCGGCACGAACCGAGCATGACGGCCGGCGACGATCGTCGGGACGAGGGCGAGAACGGAACGGTCGTCGTCACGCGCACCCGCGCGAAGACGAAACGCCCGAACATGTATCGCGTCCTCATCCTGAACGACGACTACACGCCGATGGAATTCGTCGTGCACGTTCTGGAACGGTTCTTCCAGAAGACCCGCGAGGAGGCGACGCGCATCATGTTGCACGTCCACCATCACGGCGTCGGCGAATGCGGCGTCTATACATACGAGGTGGCCGAGACGAAAGTGACCCAGGTGATGGACTTCGCCCGCAAGCACCAGCACCCGCTGCAGTGCGTCATGGAGAAGAAGTGAGGGATACCCGTGCCGTCATTCTCCCGTAGCCTCGAGAAGGCGCTGCATCAGGCCCTCGCGTTCGCGAACGAGCGGCATCAGGAATATGCGACGCTCGAGCACCTGCTGCTGGCGCTGATCGAGGACCAGGATGCGGCCGCGGTCATGCGCGCCTGCAACGTCGACCTGGACAAGCTGAAGCGCGACCTCGTCGAGTACATCGACACCGAGCTCGACAACCTCGTCACCGATGCCGGCGACGATTCCAAGCCGACCGCCGGTTTCCAGCGGGTCATCCAGCGCGCCGTCATCCACGTGCAGTCGTCGGGCCGGGAGGAGGTGACGGGAGCGAACGTGCTCGTCGCCATCTTCGCGGAGCGCGAGAGCCACGCGGCGTACTTCCTGCAGGAGCAGGACATGACCCGCTACGATGCCGTGAACTACATCAGCCACGGCATCGCGAAGCGGGTCGGCATGGCCGAGCCGCGGGCGGCGCGCGGGGCAGACGATGAGCAGGCGACCGTGGACGGTACCGAACGGACGAAGCGCAAGACCGACGCGCTCGAGGCCTATTGCGTCAACCTCAACGAGAAGGCGAAGAAGGGGAAGATCGACCCCGTCATCGGCCGCGACGAGGAAATCCGGCGCACCATCCAGGTGCTCTGCCGGCGCCAGAAGAACAACCCGCTGTTCGTCGGTGATCCCGGCGTCGGCAAGACCGCCATCGCCGAGGGCCTCGCCCGCCGCATCGTCAACGACGAGGTGCCGGAGGTGCTCGCCGACGCGACGATCTTCGCGCTCGACATGGGCGCTCTGCTCGCCGGCACGCGCTATCGCGGCGACTTCGAGGAGCGGCTGAAGCAGGTCGTCAAGGAGGTCGAGGAGTACCCCGGCGCCGTCCTGTTCATCGACGAAATCCACACCGTCATCGGTGCCGGCGCCACCTCCGGCGGCGCCATGGACGCGTCCAACCTTTTGAAGCCGGCGCTCGCCTCCGGCCAGATCCGCTGCATCGGCTCGACGACGTACAAGGAGTATCGGCAGTTCTTCGAGAAGGACCGGGCGCTCGTCCGGCGCTTCCAGAAGATCGACGTCAACGAGCCGACGATCCCGGATGCGATCGAGATCCTCAAGGGCCTGAAGCCCTATTTCGAGGAGTACCACGGCGTCCGCTACACCTCCGACGCCATCAAGACGGCGGTGGAGCTGTCGGCCCGCTACATCAACGACCGCAAGCTGCCGGACAAGGCGATCGACGTGATCGACGAGTCGGGCGCGTCGCAGATGCTGCTGCCGGAATCGCGCCGCAAGAAGACCATCGGCGTGAAGGAGATCGAGGTCACCATCGCGACGATGGCGCGCATCCCGCCGAAGTCGGTGTCGAAGGACGACGCCGAGGTGCTGCGCAACCTCAACGAGAACCTTAAGCGCGTCGTCTATGGCCAGGACGCGGCGATCGAGACGCTGTCGTCGGCGATCAAGCTTGCCCGGGCGGGCCTGCGCGAGCCGGAGAAGCCGATCGGCAGCTACCTGTTCTCCGGTCCGACCGGCGTCGGCAAGACCGAGGTCGCCCGTCAGCTCGCCGAGATCCTCGGCGTGAAGATGCTGCGCTTCGACATGTCGGAGTACATGGAGCGCCACACCGTCAGCCGGCTGATTGGCGCGCCTCCGGGCTATGTCGGCTTCGACCAGGGCGGCCTTCTGACCGACGGCATCGACCAGCACCCGCACTGCGTGCTGCTGCTCGACGAGATCGAGAAGGCGCACCCGGACCTGTTCAACATCCTGTTGCAGGTGATGGACCACGGCAAGCTGACCGACCACAACGGCAAGCAGGTGGATTTCCGCAACGTCGTCCTGATCATGACGACGAACGCGGGCGCCGCCGACCTCGCCAAGGCGCCGATCGGCTTCAACCGCACGCGCCGCGACGGCGAGGACACCGAGGCGATCAACCGCCTGTTCACGCCGGAGTTCCGCAACCGGCTCGACGCCATCGTCGCCTTCCGAAACCTGCCGCCGGAGGTGGTCCACCTTGTCGTGCAGAAGTTCGTGCTGCAGCTCGAGGCCCAGCTCTCGGACCGCAACATCACCTTCGAGCTCGACGATGCCGCGGTGAAGTGGCTGTCGGAGAAGGGCTATGATGAGCGCATGGGGGCGCGGCCGCTCGCTCGCGTCATCCAGGAGCACATCAAGAAGCCGCTCGCCGAAGCCGTGCTCTTCGGCACGCTGATGAAGGGCGGCACCGTCAAGGTGTCGGTCGAGAAGAAGGACGACGGCGAGGACGGCCTGAAGCTCGACCTCGTCGCCGACACCGGCGACCGTCCGCGCCCGGCGCCGCCGAAGGAGGCCCGCAAGCCCCGCCGCCGCCCCGCCAAGGCGAAGGCGAAGGTGAAGGTGAAGCCGGCGCCCGAGAAGCCGGTGAAGCGCAGCCTGGTGCCGAAGGTGCCGCTCACCCAGTAGACGGGCGACGCATCGAACAAAAGCCGGCGGTCCGCCGCCGGCACCTCGGTGCCGGCGAACGTGCCGGCACCGCAGGACGTCGACAGCCCATGCCGGCTTCCGGGCCGCGTTAGCGTCCTCCCCATCGCCGCCCGGGCTCCCCGAACGGCCGCACCATCCCCAGCCGCGTCGGTCTGCCGTGTCCGCTGAGTTCTCTGGCGACCCGCCGTCGCACGAGCCCGCCGCGTCCCACCGTCCACGCGGCGGCTGGTTCCTCGCCGGCATGCGGGCGGCGGTCGGCGTGCCCGGGCTGGTTCTCTTCGCCTCCACCGTTGGCTTCGGCGGCTTCGCCCGCGAGGCCGGGCTGCCGCTCGGCCTGACGCTTCTGATGACCGGTGGCATCTGGGCGCTTCCGAGCCAGATCGTGCTCACCGGCTCGATCTCGGCCGGCTCCTCCCTCGTCGCCGCCTTCGTCTCCGTCTCGCTCTCCGCCGTCCGCCTGATGCCGATGACGGCGGCGATCATGCCGATGCTGCGCGGCCCCGGCACGACGCGGCTGCGGCTGCTGGCACTCAGCCACTTCGTCGCCGTCACCGCCTGGGTGCTGGCGATGGTCCAGCTGCCCTCGATCCCGCGCGAGGGTCGTGCCGCCTGGTATGCCGGGCTCGGCTCGGCGCTGGCGGTGGCGAGCGTCGGCGCCACCGGCCTCGGCTACTGGGGGGCGGGCGAACTGCCGCCGGTGCTCTCTGGCGCCCTCGTCTTCATGACGCCGGTCTATTTCCTCATCTCGATGAGTGGCGCGGCGCGCAGCCTGACCGAGCGGCTGGCGCTCGCCATCGGCCTCGTGCTGACGCCGCTCGTCGGGCTCGTCGACTCCACGACCGATCTCCTCTGGGGCGGCCTCGTCGGCGGCACGCTCGCCTTCCTGATTGGCCGTGCGGTGGGGAGGGCGCGGTGACGCTCACCTTCGCAAGCGACCTCGGGCCGCTGTGGCCCTATCTGTTCATCCTGATCGCCGGCTTCCTGGCGACGGAGATGTGGCGCTGGATCGGCGTGCTCGTCGGCGCCCGCCTCGACGAGGCCTCGCCAGTGCTCGCCTGGGTGCGGGCGGTCGCGACCGCACTCGTGGCGGGTGTCATCGCCAAGATGCTGCTCGCGCCCGGCGGCGCGCTGGCCACCACGCCGGCGGCCCTGCGGATCGTCGCGGCGGGCATTGGGCTCGCCGCCTATCTCGTCCTCGGGCGCCGGCTGTTCGCTGGCGTCGCCGCGGCGGAGGCGGTGCTCATTGCCGGCTGGCTGGCGCTCGACCCCTGAGCGCGCCGCGCCGGCCGATCGTCAGGCTTCGGCCAGCGCCCTGCGGTACGCCTCGGCGTGCGAGGCGATGACGTCCTTCGGTGCCATCTCGCCGGTGTGCGGCCGCAGCGCCACGCCCTCCTTGCGGGGCATGACGTGGACATGGGTGTGGAACACCACCTGTCCGCCGGCGCTCTCGTTGAACTGCTGCACCGTCACGCCGTCGGCACCGAAGGCCGTCACCGCGGCGCGGGCGATCTTCTGGGCCGTCGCCATCACGGCGGCGAGGTCGGCGGGGGCGATGTCGAGGAGATTGCGCGACGGCGCCTTCGGCAGCACCAGGGCGTGGCCGTCGCAGCGCGGCATGATGTCCATGATGGCGACGGTGGCCGCGTCCTCGTAGATCGTCACCGAGGGCAACTCGCCGCGCAGAATCCTGGCGAACACGTTCTGGTCGTCGTAGGTGGCCATCAGGTCCTCCTGCGGTCGGTCGGTGGCGGGGGCGGGCGAGCCTACTCGGTCCGCTCGGGCGCCGGCACCGTGCGCCAGCGGTCGAGCGTGCGGGCGACGAAGCCGAGCGTCTGCGGCGCCCTGACCGAGCCCGGCCGGCGCTCGCGCTCGAGGAAGACGCGCAGGCCCTCCGAATAGACGGCGACGTCGGTGATGTTCTCGGCCGCGATCGCCGCCCGGGTCTGGCGGTCGAACTCCGGCTTCTCGCGGTTGACGTTGGCGGTGGGCGTGCGCCCGACCGGGGCGGAGAGGCCGAGCTGGCGCAGCCCCGCCGTCATGTGCTCGGTCACACCGACGAAGCCGAACTCCGACACCGCGAACGGCCCGACGTGGCGGGCCTGCAGGTTGCGGATCGCCGGATGGGCGGCAAACGCCGTCAGCGGCAACGTACCGGCCGCCACCTGCGTGCCGAGGGCGCCGCGGGCGGCGTGCTTGTCCTTGAAGAAATGGAAGTGCGAGATCGTCCGCTCGACCGGCTCGCGCAGCCAGATCCAGTAGCGCGACGGGTCGGGCACCGCGTCGGCGAAGACGCTCGCCGAGAAGTGCCCGTGAACCACGCGCACGCCTTCCTCGGCGAGTTGCGCCACCACCGCACGGTCGGCCTTCTTGCCGAGCTCGCGCAACAACGGGTGCGTGCGGGCGTGATGGGGCCCGTAGGCGAAGGCGACGCGCCGCCCGTAGGCATGGCGCAGCACCTCGGCGAACGAGGTTCCGCCGGTCTTGGGGATGTGGACCGAGAAGATCAGGTCGTGGGGAGCGCGGGTCATGGCGGCGCCCGATATAGCACCCTTGGCGCCCATGTCCCATGCGGCGCGCGTCGCACCCCGACCGGCGATTGCCGCCTGCGCCGCCGCCATGGCAGTCTCGCGCCGGGGTCGACGGAAACCGGGGGAATCTTCTCATGCATTGCCGTCTTGCCGTTTTCGCCGCGCTCGCTCTTTCCGCCACGCCGGCGCTCGCCGCCGACGTCCCGAACCTCGTCGGCACATGGTCCGGGGAGGCGCAGGCGGTGATCATCGGCCCCAATCCCTACCGCATCCCGGATGGCGAGGGGGCGAACTTCCCGGAGGCGAAGATCACCTTCACCTACGAGATCACGCAGCAGGAGGGAACGCGTTTCGCCGGCACGATGTCGGGGGGCAAGTTCAGCGAGACCTTCATCGGCGCCCTGAAGCCGCCGGCCTACGACAGCGGCGTCTTCGTCGACGTCGACGGCGAGTACGCCTTCACGCTGCGCGACCCGAACACGATCGACGTCTGCTACACCCACGTCTACCCGAACACCCGCGCGGTGGCGTGCTGGACGATGACGAGGGGATGAGGGCGGCAAGCCGAAATTTCGCGGCGCCGAAGCGGTGCTCTCGCGACGAGAGTGCCGCACTTCAACCCTCTTCGTCTTCGGCCTTCCTGAACGGTGCGTGTTCGGCGAGATACGCCGTCTCCGCCGCGACCATCGCGCGCTCGCGCTCGAGGTAGTTCGCCACCGCGTCGCGCAGGCCCTTGTGGGCGATGTGGTGGGCCGAGAAGGTTGTCACCGCGCGGTAGCCGCGGGCGAGCTTGTGCTCGCCCTGCGCGCCCGCCTCGACCCGGGCGAGGCCGTGGGCGATCGCGTGCTCGACGGCCTGATGGTAGCAGATCTCGAAGTGCAGGAAGGGGTGCTCCTCGATCGCCCCCCAGTAGCGCCCGTAGAGGGTGTCGGAGCCCGCGATGTTGAGGGCGCCGGCGACGGCATGGCCGTCGCGGTTCGCCAAAACCAGCACGACCCGCTCGCCGAGCCGCTCGCCGAGGAGGGAGAAGAAGCGGCGGTTGAGATAGGGCCGGCCCCACTTGCGCGCGCCGGTGTCGGTGTAGAACTCGAAGAAGGCGTCCCAGTGCGCCTCCGTCAGCGCGGCGCCGCTGAGGCGCTCGATCTCGATGCCTGCCGCCACCGCCTCGCGACGCTCGCGCTTCACCTGCTTGCGCTTGCGCGAGGCGAAGGTAGCGAGGAAGTCGTCGAAGCTCGAGAAACCCTCGTTGAACCAGTGGAACTGCCGGTCGGTGCGCGGCAGAAAACCACGCTCGGTCAGCAGACGCCACTCCGGCTCGGTCGGGAAGGTGACGTGCGCCGAGGAGGCCCCGGTCTCGCGGGTGAGCGCCACGATGCCCTCGGCCAGCGCCGCGCGCACCGCGTCGCGACCAGGACCCGGTGCCGCGAGCAGCCGCGGCCCCGTCGCCGGGGTGAACGGCACCGAGACCTGCAGTTTCGGATAGTAGCGTCCGCCGGCGCGCTCATAGGCGTCGGCCCAGCCGTGGTCGAAGACGAATTCGCCCTGGGAGTGGCTCTTCAGATAGGCCGGCACCGCACCCGCGAGGCCGCCGTCGGGGCCGTCGAGCAGGAGATGGCGCGGCATCCAGCCGGTGCGCGCCGAGACCGTGCCGGCCTCCTCGAGGATCGCCAGGAAATCGTGGCAGACGAACGGGTTGAACGGTTCCGTCGCGCTGCCGTCGGAGGCGATGGCGCCGCCGGGACCCACCGTCCAGCCGGGATTGGCAACGGCATCCCACGACGCCTTGTCGATATCTGCCATCGCCGCGGCGATGCTGAGGCGGACGGTCTCGCGGCTCTCGGGTGACGTCATCGGACCATGGTGGTGCGCACGGTCGTGCGGGACAAGGCGATGCGGCCAGCGGGGGAGGGTCGCCGAGCACCTGAATCTGAGTTTAGGGTTGCCGCTGCGGCTGTCGAGAGGGGCTGTTCCCGCCGGCGGCGTCCCGCCCGTCCGGCTCCGCCTTGCGGGCAGCCCGCCCGCGGCCTCATCGTGCGGGCGCGAGAATCGGTGCGAGGGGGCGGGCACGCTTGGACGATCACAGCGGCGGCATTCCCTACCTGCGCGAGGCGATCGTCTTTCTGGTCGCCGCCGGCGTGATCGTGCCGCTCTTGCACCGCCTGCGCGTCAGCCCGGTGCTGGGCTACCTGATCGTCGGCGGCGTCGTCGGGCCGTTCGGACTGGGGCTGTGGGCGTCCGACCATCCCGCGCTCGCCGCCGTCGTGATCACGGATCTCGATGGCGTGCAGGCGCTGGCAGAGCTCGGCGTACTGTTCCTGCTGTTCACCATCGGGCTCGAGCTGTCGCTCGACCGGCTGTGGGCGATGCGGCGGCTGGTGTTCGGGCTCGGCAGCCTGCAGGTGCTGATGACCGGCGGCATCATCGGCGCCATCGCCTGGCAGTTCGGCAACTCGGTCCCGGCCTCCATCGTGCTCGGCGCCTGCCTATCGCTGTCGTCGACCGCCATCGTGATGCAGATCCTCCTGCAGAGCCGGCGGCTCGCGACGCCGCTCGGGCGGTCGAGCTTCTCCATCCTGCTGATGCAGGATCTCGCCGTCGTGCCGATCCTCTTCGTCGTCGGCGTGCTCGGCGCAAAGGTCGAAGGCAGCATCGGCGTCGCGCTCGCGCTGGCGCTCGGCAAGGCGGTGCTGACGATCGGTGCGATCTACCTCGTCGGCCGGCTGCTGCTGCGCCCGGTGCTGCGCCTCGTTGCGCAGGCGCGCAGCCCCGAGATGTTCATGGCCGCGGTGCTGCTGGCGGTCGTCGGCCTCGCCTCGATCACCGGGATCGCCGGCCTGTCGATGCCGCTCGGCGCCTTCCTGGCCGGCCTGCTGCTGGCGGAGACCGAGTTCCGCCACGAGATCGAGGTCGACATCGAGCCCTTCAAGGGACTGATGCTCGGGCTGTTCTTCATGTCGGTCGGCATGGGCATCGACTGGCGCGTCGTCGCCGACGAGCCGGTGTGGATCGCCGTCGCTGTCGTCGGCCTGTTCGCGCTCAAGTCGACGATCACGGCCGCTCTGTGCGTCGCCTTCGGGGTGCCGCGCGCGGTCTCCCTGGAGACCGGGTTGCTGCTCGGACAGGGCGGCGAGTTCGCCTTCATCGTCGTCGGGCTGGCGATGAGCCTCGCGCTGCTGCCGGCGGACGTCGGCCAGTACATGCTGATCGTCACCGGCCTGACGATGCTGGTGACGCCGCTCGTCGCCGCCGCCGCGGCGCGGCTCGCCGCCCAGTGGGCCCGCCGCGAGACGGCCGCGGCGCACGAGGGCGACCTCGCCGAAGTGGCGACGATCGACGGCCACGTCGTCATCGCCGGCTTCGGCCGCGTCGGCCGGCTGGTCGCCGCCACCCTGCGGGCCGAGGCGATCCCGTTCCTGGCCCTCGACAACGACCCCGTCGCCGTCGCCCACGAGCGGGCCGGCGGACAGCCGGTGTTCTTCGGCGACGCCTCGCGGCTCGAGATGCTGGTGCGCGCCCACGTCGAGCGCGCCGGCGCGGTGGTGGTGACGCTCGACGATCCGGCCTCGGCCGAGCGCATCGTCGCCGCCGTGCACGGCGCCTGGCCGGCGATCCCGATCTATGTGCGCGCCCGCGACGCCGCCCACGCCGCCCGCCTCATCGCCGCCGGGGCGAGTGTCGCGGTGCCGCTCGCCACCGAGGCGAGCCTGCACCTCGCCGGCCGCGTCCTCGTCGGCCTCGGCCTCGCCGAAGACACCGTCCGCCGCCGCCTGGATCACCAGCGCCTGCTGGAGGGCGGGTGAGGGAGGGGCGGGGGCACCCGCCACTCCTCACTCTGGAACAAAACCCTCGAAGATGATCTGGTCGGCGTGGGCGCGGGCGTGGGCGAGTTCGTCGCGGGTGCGCACCGTCCAGGTCAAGAGCGGCTTGCCGAAGACGCGGCGGAGGATGACCGGGCCAGGCATCGGCAGGGCGTGGACGTCGTAGGCGACGAAGTCGGGCCGCGAGCGCGGGGCGTGCAGCAGGTGGCGGAGCGCGAAACGCTCCATCGTCGTCAGCCGGCCGTACTCGTGCGGGTCGGTGGCGATGTCGGCGACGATGCCGCGCGTCAGGCCCGGCATGGCCTCGCGCAGGCCCTCGACGATGTCCGGGTCGAAGGACATCGCCGCGACCGGACCCTCATAGGCTGCAAGCGCGGCGACGACGCCGGCGACGAGGCGGGTGCCGGGATCGCGCACCCACTGCGACTTCAGCTCCAGCACCAGCGGCACGCGGCCGGCGACGGTGTCGAGCAGGTCCTGCAGCGTCGGGATGCGGGCGTCGGTGCCCTTGAAGGGGATGTCGGCGAGCTCGGCGGCGGTGCGGGCGGCGACGCGGCCGGTGCCGGTGGTCAGGCGCTCCAGCGTGTCGTCGTGGAAGACGATCACTTCGCCGTCGCGCGACATCTGCAGGTCGACCTCGATCGAGAAGCCGTGCGCGACGGCGGCGAGCGCCGCCGGCAGGGTGTTCTCGAGGATGCCGCGGGCCGCGTCGTGCAGGCCGCGATGGGCGACCGGCCGCGCCGTCAGCCAGGAAGGTGCCGCCATCGCCCCGTCACTCCTGTCGCGGCCGAGTGGCCGGGCGCGGCCCCGCCGCGCCCGGTTCTAGTCCTCAGGCGATTTCGAAGATCGCCTCGACCTCGACCGGCACGCCGAGCGGCAGCATGGCGACGCCGACCGACGAGCGGGCGTGGCGGCCGGCATCGCCGAGGGCGGCGACGAACAGGTCGGAGGCGCCGTTGACGACCTTCGGCTGGTCGGTGAAGCCCGGCGCCGAGGCGACGAAGCCGACCACCTTGACGATGCGCTTCACCTTGGCGAGGTCGCCCACCGCCGCCTTGACCTGGGCGAGCACGTGCAGGGCGCAGACGCGCGCACACGCCGCCGCGTCTTCGACGGACACACCGTCGCCGAGGTTGCCGACGAGCTTCGGCTTGCCGTTCTCCATCGGCAACTGGCCGGAAACGTGCAGCAGCGAGCCGGCGAGCACGGCCGGCACGTAGTTGGCGACCGGCGCGACGGCCTCCGGCAGCGTCAGTCCGAGTGCCTTCAGGCGATCTTCGACGGTTTCGGCCATGATCTCGTCCTCGTCTCTTGCGAGCCTGCTTGTCCGCCGGGTCGGCGGCGTGCCACCCTCATGGCCGAATTCGCCCGGCGCCGCAACGGCGCGCCCGCCTTCCCGGGCGCGAAGCCGGCGTGCCCTTCTGGAGGTTCCTCGATGCCGTCTCCGCGTCCGCTCGCCACCCTCCTTGCCGGCGCCGTGCTCGTCGCCGCGCTGCCGGCGGCGGCGGCGACCGCGCCCGTCTCGAAGATCGCCGCCGGCCTGCAGCCCCACCGCGCCGTCTACGACATGTCCCTCGGCGAGAGCGACGAGAACGGCACGATCCTCGGGGTCGCCGGGCGCATCGTCACCGAGTTCACCGGCTCGGCCTGCGAGGGCTTCACGACGAACTTCCGCTTCGTCTCGCGCATCGACGACCAGGAGGGCGGCTCGCGCCTCACCGACCTGCGCACGACGAGCTATGAGGACGCGACGGGCGAGACCTTCCAGTTCGTCACCCAGAGCTATGTCGACCAGAAGCTCTCGGAAGAATCGAAGGGTGTCGCCACCCGCGACGGCGACGAGGTGATCGTCGATCTCGCCAAGCCGGCGCAGAAGCAGACGACGTTCCAGAACGGCCCGCTGTTCCCGACCCAGCATCTCGTCAAGGTGATCGAGGCGGCCGAGGCGGGGGGCACCATCCTGCAGGGCGACCTCTATGACGGCTCGGAGAAGGGCGAGAAAGTTTTCGCCACCACGGCCGTCATCGGCCGGCCGGCCTCCGGCGTCGACGAAGCGGGCATGGACGACGCCAAGGCGGTCGAGACCCTCGGTGCCGGCGCGCGCTGGCCGGTGCGGCTGTCCTATTTCGAGATGGGCGGCGACCGCGCCGAGCAGAAGCCGATGTACGAGCTGTCGTTCCTCGTCTACGCCAACGGCGTCACCCGCAAGCTCGAGCTCGACTACGGCGACTTCACCATCCTCGGGAAGCTGACGTCGATCGAATATCTCGACGCCAAGCCGTGCGAGTGAAGCGTCGCGCGTGAAGCGCACGGTCCGAGGGCGAGCGAGCGACCGGTGATGGTACGCGGCCGCCTCAGGCGGCGGCGAAGCCCGTCGACAGCAGCCTGAGCTCCGACAGTGCCGCCCGCTCGGGCGTGTAGCGGTAGCCGGTGTCGACGGCCGACAGCGCCATCGCCCGGCGCTCGCGCTCGGGCAGGGCGATGAAGCCCCGCACGGCGGCGAGGATCGCCTCGTCGTGGCGGGTGTCGACGAGGAAGGCGTTGTCGCCGTCGATGGCGAACTCGCCGGCACCGCCGTGGATCGGCACCACCGGCACTGCCCCGCACGACATCCCCTCGAGGGCGGTGCGGCCGAAGGCCTGATAGTCCGACAGGTCGAGGAAAAGGTCGACGCCGCGCAGTAGGCGGGCCGTCGCCGCCCGGGTGAGGCGGCCGCGGTGATCGACGCCCGTCAGCACCAGGCCGTGGCGGAACACGTCCTGCCACTCGCATCCGAACGACACGCAGCGCACCTTGCCCTCGAACTCATGGGCGAGGGTCGAGAGGATGCGGGCGGTGCGGCGCGGCGCGCGGCGCGGCGTCGAGGGGCGCAGCATCGCGGCGATCGTCAGCGGGCGGGTGGGATCGGCACGCACCGCGAAGTCCGGGAAGAACTCGCCGTGGTCGATGCTCGCCTCGACCTTGTGGACGCTGACGCCGTGGTTCGCCTCGACGACCTCCTGCAGCCAGTGCGTCTTGGCGAACAGGATGAGGTCCGGGTCGGCGCCGTAGGAGGCGCGGGCGCCGTTCCACTCGGCGCTGCCGTAGGGATAGAACAGCGGCTCGTAGTCCTGCACGTAATAGGCGACGCGCACGTCGCGGTCGGCGAGGTGCTCGCGCCGCGCCATGACGACGGTGTGGACCGACTGGTTGGTGGTCGCCACCAGCGTCGTCACGTCGTGCTGGCGGGCAAGTGCTGCGAGCCCCTCCGGCCCGTCGAAGCCGACGATGGCGCCGGCCAGCGCCTGGAACTCGCGATAGGATTCGCGCAGGCTCATGACGTTGCCGGTGTTGGCGGCGATCAGCACCGGCACGCCGAAGCGCAGGATCGCGTCCGCCTCCTGGAACACCGAGTTCGCCCCGCCGCTGCCGCCGGAGACCGGCAGCACGAACATGATCTTCTCCGCCGCGACGGTCATCGGCGGAGGCGGGCGGGCGGGCGGTGAGGCGACGTCATCTTCGGACCCCTGTGACAGGGCGCATGATAGTGCGAGGCTCGCCGGCGGCGGAAGGGGCGGAGGCACCCACTTCACGGCATGATGAATCCGCAGGCACCGCCCGCGTTAGGGCTGATGTGCGGCGGCGCTTGCCATCGCACCGGCGCTCCCCGAAGCTGCGGACGGCCGCGCGGTGCGGTTGCCCGCGGCATTGCGGGGCCCGTTGCGGCGGGAACGGGGACAGGCGCTGCTTCATGACGGTGATCGGGCAATTCGAAGGGCTGGCGCCGACCGGCATGCTGACCGGCTGGGCGACGACGATGCCGGCCGGCCGCAAGCTCGAGGTGGAGATCCTTGTCGACGGCACCGCCATCATCGTGGTGGCCGCCGACCAGTTCCGCCGCGACCTCGTCTCGCCGCAGCTGCCGGACCCCTCCTGCGGGTTCGTCGTGCCGCTGCCCGACGAGTGCATCGACGGCGGCGCCCATATCGTCGAGGCGCGCGTCATCGATGGTGACCCGCTGCCGGGCTCGCCCATCCACATCGCGCCGACGGCGGCCCGCGACCGCAACGTCGAGCCGCCACCGCCGAGGAACCGCGTCCGCAATGCCGACTTCCGCTCCTGGCCGCACGGCCTGACCGTGGTGCCGAGGGAACTGCCGTGCGAGACGGCGGCGGGATGGTGGTTCGACTATCGCGGCTCTTCGCCGGTGCGGGCGATGGTGCGGGCCGAGCGGCCGCACGGCCTCGCGCTCGCCGACGACCAGTACGCGCTGGCGGTCCGGGTGCGGCGTCGCCACTCCGGCGGCCATCTGCGCGTCTTCGGCCGGGTCCGCCTGAAGGAGATCGCCGGCGACTGGCTGTTCGTCGATGTCGGGCTGCTGCTGCGCCGGACGGTGGAATCCTCGCCAATCGGCGTCACCGAGCTCTTCCTCGGCCTGGTGCGAGAGGGCAACCACGTCGAGAAGATCGCCACCGTCCGCAAGCGCATCTACGGCTCCGGCGTCGTCCGGCTGCATTCGGTGCCGGTGGCGATCCCCGAGCGCTTCCGCGGGCCGATCGAGGCCGGCGCCGACCTGATGCTCTGCTTCGAGCTAGCCGGCCTCGGCGAATGCGTGGTGTTCTCCCCGCAGGTGACGACGCGCTCGACCTTCTCCGCGGCGCCGGCCGCCGCCACCGGCAGCTTCGAGGACAAGACCATCCACGACCAGGTGGAGGCGCTGCAGCTGTCCGGCCTCTGGCGCGACGGCGTGGTGGCGCGCAACCCGGCTCGCCTGCCGGGCGGCGGCGTCGCCACCGTGCCGCGCCCGCAAGTGCCGTCGGTGACGACGACGCCGTTCGTGCAGATCGTCGTGCCCGTCCACGAGGCGGTGCGTGATCTCAACGGGCTGGTCGAATCGGTGGTGCGCCACACCCATTCGCCGTTCGAACTGCTGCTCGTCGACGACGGTTCGGGCGCCGCCACGCGTGGCCGCATCGCCGCCCTCCGCGCCGCCGATCCGCGCATCCGGGCGATCGCCAACCCCGGCAACCTCGGCTACACGCGCGCCGTCAACATCGGGCTGCAGAGCTGCGTCGCCGACGCCGTCGTCATCGCCAACAGCGATGTGGTGGTGACGGCGGGCTGGCTCGACAAGCTGCATGCCGCTCTCGTCTCTGCCCCCGACGTCGCCGGCGTCGGGCCGGTGTCGAACGCCGCCAGCTGGCAGTCGGTGCCGAAGGTGAAGACGCGCACCGGCGAGTGGGCGGTGAACTCCGTGCCGGTCGGGTGGACGATCGACAGCTACGGCGAACTCGTCGAGCGGGTGGCCGAAGGCCTCACCGTGCCGTTCCCGCTACTCAACGGCTTCTGCGGCATCTATCGGCGCGGCCTGATCGCCGAGCTCGGCTGGCTCGACGACGAGAACTTCCCGCACGGCTACGGCGAGGAGACCGACCTCTGCCTCAGGCTGCGCGCCGCGGGCCACCGCCTGCTGGTCGCCGCCGACACCTACGTGTTCCATGCGAAGTCGCGCAGCTTCGGCGCCATGCGCCGGGCCCAGCTGACGCAGGAGACGAACCGGGCGGTGCGCGAGAAACACGCCGGCATCGATTTCGCCGAACTGGAGACCGCCATGCAGGCGGACGCGGCGCTGGCGGGGATGCGGCGCCGGCTGCTCGCGGCGACGGCGGCGGAACTCCGACACGGCCCGAGCCGGGTCAACGTCGTCGTGCCGGTGAAGCAGGGCACGAAGCGCGTTTTCAAGGTCGGCACCACCTGAGGCCCGCGGCGGCGACGCCGGCGTCCGAGGACGCCGGCGGAGGACTGCGGCAGATCAGCCGTTGCGGTTCGGGGTGCCAAGCACGTGGGTGTTCGGCGGCATCATCACCTCGTCGAAGGTCTGCGTGAACATCGCCGCGGCAAAGAAGGCGACGGCCCGCAGCGTCTCGGTGCCGGTGTTGGCGAGGTCGTGGCGCACGTTGGTGGGCAGGACGAAGACGCTGCCGGGACCGACGGCATGCTCGCCGTCTTCCATGTAGAGCGTCCCCGTACCGGCGATGATGTACTGGGTCTCCTCGGTGGCGTCGGTATGCCAGCCGAGGTGATTGCCGGGTTCGATCTCGTAGACGATCGTCGACGAGGCGACGGCTCCATTGCCGCCGCAGGACGCGAACGCGCCCTTCCAGTTGACGGTCTTGTCCTTGGCCCCCTGGACGTGGAGGCGTTCGAGGCTGGTGGACGCAACGACAGGCACCATTGGAAATCCCCTCGCTCTCGCCGGACACGCCGGCGGCTGACTGCACCATGACAAGTCGGAAAGCCCAGCCCCGCCGCGGATCGTACAGCGGCTCGCCACCACGCGCCAAGGTGGCGGCGGTCTATGACAGCATGGTGATGGTCGAACGTCGCCTCAGGGGACAGAGGCGAGGCAGGCCGCGTACTGGTTCTCGCCGAGTTCGGCCAGCGCGAGGTCGAGCAAAAGCAGCGATTCCAGCAGCGGCCCGTCGCGCGCGGGGTCGAGGTTCGCGAGCACGTCGTTGAGGGCGAGGTGGTAGACGGCGCCGCCGAGCATCCAGATGCGGGCGTTGGGGAAGTGTTGCCGGATCGCCGGCAGGATCGCCTCGCTCGAGGCTGCCTCGCTCGGGTCGAGGGCGATCATCGCCTCCCGGTCTGGGCGACCGAAGGTCCGGGCCAGCCGCCTCGCCGGATCGGTCGGGTCGCGCAACAGCACCTCGGGCAGGCGGTGGCGGACCGCGGTGGCGTAGGCGAGGGTGCGGTGGCTCCACTGGAAGTGATTGGGGCCGACATAGTCGTTCATCAGGAAGACGCCGCCCGGCCGCAGCGCCGTGACGCTGGCGGCCACCGCGCGGGCGGTATCCGGCATGTGGTGCAGGCCGTTGTCCCAGGTGACGAGGTCGTAGCGTGCCCCGAGCTCCAGCGCCGCGACGCCGTCGTGGGTGTGCCAGGTGACGCGGTCGGTGAGGCCAGCCTTCGCGAGCAGCTTCTTGCCGTGGCGGATGCGCGCCTCGGAGATCTCGTAGAGGTCGAACTGCTGGACGAGCCCGCTGCGCATGAGCTCGAGTTCCTTGGCGCCGTTGCCGCAGCCGACCGAAACCGCCCGCCGAAAGCGCCGGCCCGGCCAGCGCCGCTCGATCTCGCGGACGAGGCCGGCGCCCCAGGCGGGCAAGGGCTCGCCGCAGATCAGCGCGTTCTGGTGGGCGACGATGCGCGGCCACGCCCACCATCGCGCGAGCTTCGGCACCGGGGCGGGACGGTCCCAGTAGGCGGCGGCACGGCGGCGCTCGGCCGCCTCGCGATCGGTCGATTCGGTCATGTCGCGATCATCTCACAGGCCGAGTGCACGGATCACCAGCGGCGCGATCAGAGCCGTCGCCACGGCGTTCATCGCCATCGCGATGCCGGCGAAGGTTCCGGCGAGGCTGTCGACGGAGAAGGCGCGCGCCGTGCCGATGCCGTGCGAGGCGAGCCCGACGGCGAAGCCACGGGCGGCATAGTCGCGGATGCCGAGGCGGTTCATCAGCGGCGTCACGACAATGGCGCCGAGGATGCCGGTGAGGATGACGAGCACCGCGGTGAGCGCCGGATCGCCACCGAGCGCCTCGGCGATGCCCATCGCCACCGGCGCCGTCGCCGATTTCGGAGCGAGCGCCACCAGCGCCTCGTTTGGCAGGCCGAGCGCCATGCCGACGCCGACCGCCGACAGAATCGCCGTCAGCGACCCGACGACGAGGGCGACGATGATCGGCAGCAGGGTCCGCCGCACCCGAGCCCGCGCCCGGTAGAGCGGCACGGCGAGAGCCACCGTCGCCGGTCCGAGCAGGAAGTGCACGAACTGGGCACCCTCGAAGTAGACGGCATAGGGCGTGGCCGTGAGGGCCAGCACGACGGCGACGACGAGGATCGACAGCAGCACGGGATTGGCGAGCGGATGCCGGCCGCTCCAGGCGGCGAGGCGATCGGCGCCGACCCAGACGGCGAGCGTCACAGTCAGCCACAGGAGCGGCGTCGTCGAGAGGTAGGCCCAGAGATCGAAGGGGGAGTCAGCCATCGCGCGGCTCCCCCGCGGGTGCGTCGGCGGTGCCCGGCAGCAGGCGCCTGACGACGAGGAAGGTGGCGACGGTGACGAGGAGCGTCGCCACCACCGAGACGGCGAGGGCGGCGGCCAGCGCGAACCCGTGGCGGGCGAACAGGTCGAGCTCGGTCACGACGCCGACCCCCGCCGGCACGAACAACAGGCCGAGCACAGAAAGGATGCGGTCGCCCGTCGCCTCGGTGTCGTCGAGTGTCGCGGCCGCCGCTCCATCGGGGGCGGCACGTGCCCTGGCGACCGCGAAGACGGCGAGGAGCAGCACGAGCCCCAGCACGGGCCCGGGCAGTGGCAGCCCGACGGCGCGCACCGCCGCCTCGCCGAGGAGCTGACAGACGAGCAGCACGGCAAGGCCACGGATCATCGGGGCGGCTCCGGGAAGGGGCCGTCAGGATAGCGCAAGCGGCGCCGTCCGCCAGAGACGGCGCCGCCTCGTCGTGCCTGGCACGCCGAGCGCGTGAATTTAGCGCCGGCGGATGTCTCCGCCGGGCGCTCCCGTCCGCGGCCGGCCGCTCACTCGCCGATGTTGATGAGCTGCACGCGGCGGTTCACCTGCGCGAAGGGGTTGGCCGGGTCGCGCAGCTCTTCCTCGCCGAGGCCGACGGCATCGAGCCGTGCCGGATCGACGCGGAAGGTGGTGGTCAGCGCGTCGCGGATCGATTCGGCACGCTTCTGGCTGAGGTTGAGATTGTAGGTGCGGTCGCCCTTGGCGTCGGTGTGGCCGATCACCAGGAAGCGATACTGCAGCAGGTAGGGGTGGTGCAGCGCGTCGGCCATCAGGCCGATCGTCTCGTAGGACTCCGGCCGGATCGTCGCCGAATCGAAATCGAAGACGATCTCGACGTTGAACTGGCGCAGCTTGGCGAGCTGGGCGGCGAGCGGCAGCATCGTGCTGGCGTCGTCACCTGGGTGCTGGGCGATGTTGTCGAGCGCCTGCTGGCGCAGCAGCGCGGCGGTGACGCCGTGGCCCGCGGCGGGCAGTCCGGTCAGACTGTTGATGATCTCGTTGCGGTCGAGCTTCGTCTGGGCGCTGGCGGGAAGCGACAGCAGCAGCACGGCGGCGAGCGCGGTCAGGATTCGCGAGGACATGGGTGTTTCTCTCTCTGCCGGGCGCGGTTCAGCGATAGCCGGCGGCGTCGATCGCCGCGTTGCAGTTGGCGCTCACGCTGGGCGCGGCCTTCAGCAGGCAGTTGAGGATGTGGCCCTTGCCGGGCTTCGTCATCTTGCAGAACTGCTGGGCGTCGCGGTTGCAGATCTCGCCGACGGCGGCCTGGGCGGCGGCGCGCGCGGCGAGCAGCTGCTGCACCCGCACGAGGTCGACCTTGCAGGCCTGCGAGACCTTCGGGCTGTCCATCAGGCAGCCCTCGACGCGTCCACCGCCGAGATTGATGCCCTTGCAGTGCTTCAGGATGTCCTCGCCGCAGCTGTCGGCGAGGATGTCGATGGCCTGCGCGTAGCCGATGGTCTGGGCGGAAGCCGGCTGCACCGGGCCGAGCATCGCGATCGCCGCTACCGCCGCGACGGCGAACAGTGCCCACCGCGGACGTCGAGTATCCAACCTTGTCGTCATGAAGGCCCCCTGACGGAGCATAAGGGGCCATCCTCCCTCTCCCCCCGCCGGTTCCCCCGGCGAGGTGGGGCGAAATCGGCGCCTTCTCCCGTGCTCCTGGAGGCGATCCTGACGAAAAAGGGCAGGCGCGTCGATCCCCGGATTGATCCGGAAGCGGCACGGCCACGCCACGACGCCGTGGTCAGCGGACCTTCGACGTCTCCTCCGGCGGCGCCAGATAGACGCCGCGGGGATCGTCCGCGGTCGCCGGTGCCAACGCGGGCGGGGGCGGGTAGGGCTCGTCGGGCAGACCGAACGGTGGCAACTCCCGGAGCTTGCTGGACGAGCGGCCGTTGCTGGAAGCTGACGTGCGATTGCTGGTGAGCGGACTGGGCATGGTCGGACCGGTGGCGCGGATCAGTTGGCGGTCGCCTGCATCGGCGGGTTCTGCTCGTCGGGGTTCGGGAGCGGCGGCGGGTCCGCGGGATCGTCCGGCTCGGGCTCGGTGATCGGCGGAATCGGCGGGCCAAGGGGGTCGGACGGGTCGACGGGCCCGCGCTTCGGATCGGGCTGCTGCGGGTCGTCGGGCTGCTGGGTCATCGTGCTTGTCCTCCTGGTGCGACGGTCCGGGAAATGAACGATCGCGACGGCGCGGTCGTTCCGCGCGCAGCTGCGTTCTGGCCATTGGGCGGCCGGCCCCTGTTGTGCCCCGGACCGAACGCGTAGGCTCGGGCGATGGCCACGGGAGGATCGGAACGGTGAAAAAGGGCTACAAGCAGCTGCTGGCGGAAGCCGGCGCGGAGGTCACGGCCGTCGAGCCGACCGAGGCGCTGTCCCTGCACGGGCGCGGCGATGTCGTCTTCGTCGACCTGCGCGACCCGCGCGAGCGCGAGCGCGACGGCACCATCCCGGGCGCCTTCTCCTGCCCGCGCGGCATGCTGGAGTTCTGGGTCGACCCGGAGAGCCCCTACGCCAAGCCGGTGTTCGCCGAGCCGAAGCGCTTCGTCTTCTTCTGCGCCAGCGGCTGGCGCTCGGCGCTGGCGACGAAGGCGGTGCAGGACATGGGGATGGCGAACGTCAGCCACCTCGCCGGCGGCTTCGGTGCCTGGAAGACGGCCGGCGGACCGGTCGCCCCGATCGCACCCAAACCGGCCGGCTGAGGCGCCGCCCGCCGCGCCTACACCAACACCGAGGGAGCGGCGCCGCTCAGGCGACGTCGGCGACCGGCTCCACAGCTGCCGGCCAGCCGCCGGCCGGACGCGCGGCCGGCGTCGTCATCGTGTTGATGACGTCGCGCATCGTCACCATTCCGACCGGCCGGCCCGCCTCGCAGCAGGCGACCGCCTGGCTGGCGCCGGCGTCGGACATCACCTTGCTCGCCACCTCGATCGGGTCGTTCGCGGCCACCCTCGGCAGGCTCTCGGACGCGGCCGCCCCGGCGGCGAGCACCGTCATCACCGATTCCACCAGGATCACCCGGCCGCGGTTGACCTCCTTGACGAAGCTCGCGACGTAGTCGTCGGCGGGCGTCATCACGATGTCCTGGGCGGTGCCCTTCTGCACGAGCTCGCCGTCCCGCAGGATGGCGATGTGGTCGCCGAGCCGGAGCGCCTCGTCGAGATCGTGGGTGATGAAGACGATGGTCTTGCGGATCTCGGTCTGCAGGTCGAGCAGCACCGTCTGCATGTCGACGCGGATGAGCGGATCGAGCGCCGAGAACGCCTCGTCCATCAGCAGGATCGGGGCGTCGTTGGAGAGCGCGCGGGCGAGGCCGACGCGCTGCTGCATGCCGCCCGAAAGCTGGTTCGGATACTTCTCCTCGAAGCCCTTGAGGCCCACCCGGTCGATCCAGCGCATCGCCGTCTCGCGGCGCTCGGCCGCCGCGGTGCCGCGCACCTTCAGGCCGAACATGGTGTTGTCGAGCACCGTCCAGTGCGGCAGCAGGCCGAACTTCTGGAACACCATGGCGGTGCGCGTGCGGCGGAACTCCCGCAGCTCCGCGGGGGTCATCCGGACGACGTCCACCCCGTCGACGAGCACCTCGCCGGCGGTCGGCTCGATCAGCCGGTTGATGTGGCGGATGAGTGTCGACTTGCCGGAGCCCGACAGGCCCATCACCACCTGGATCCCGCCGCCGGGAATGTCCATCGAGATGTCACGCAGGCCGAGCACGTGGTTGTGCGCGAGCAGCTCCGTCTTCGACATGCCCGCCTTGACCCGCTCCACATAGCCCTTCGGGTCCGAGCCGAAGATCTTGTAGACGTGCCTGAGCTTGATGCCGTCGATCCTAGTGGCCATGCCTAGTGCCCATGCACGATCTCCCGGTGCTTCTGCAGCCGCCGGCCGAACTCCTGGCTGACGCGATCGAAGATGATGGCGATGCCGACAATGGCGAAGCCGTTGAAGACGCCGAGGGTGAAGTACTGGTTGGCGATCGCCTTCAGCACCGGCTGGCCGAGGCCCTGCACGCCGATCATCGAGGCGACGACCACCATCGACAGCGCCATCATGATCGTCTGGTTGACGCCGGCCATGATGGTCGGCAGCGCCAGTGGCAACTGGACGTTGACGAGGCGCTGCCAGCGCGACGAGCCATAGGCGTCCGCCGCCTCGATGACGTCGCGATCGACGAGGCGGATCCCGAGGTCGGTGAGGCGGATCACCGGCGGCAGCGCGTAGATGACGACGGCGATCAGGCCCGGCACCTTGCCGATGCCGAGCAGCATCACCACCGGGATGAGGTAGACGAAGCTCGGCATCGTCTGCATGACGTCGAGGATCGGCATGACGACGCTGCGCATGCGCTTCGAGAACGACATCACGATGCCGATCGGGATCCCGACGACGAGGGCGGTGAGGGTCGCCACGACGATCATCGCGATCGTCTTCATGGTGTCGTCCCACATGCCGAAATAGCCGATGGCGAAGAGCGCCAGGGCGGCACCGACGACGATCTTGAGGCTGCGGCTCGCGAGCCACGCGATGGCGAGGATGCCGAGGAGGATGATCGGCCAAGGCGTCGTCGTCATCAGCCGCTCGACCCAGATCATGAAGATCTTGAGCGGCTCGAAGGCGATCTCGAAGCTCTCGCCATAGGCGCGCGTGAAGTTGCGGAAGCCCTCGTCGATGGCCTTCTTGAGGGCCGTCAGGCGGGTGTTGTCCATGGTGGGGAAGGTGGTGAACCACTCCATCGGCATGCTCCCGTCCCTGTATCCCGCGAGGGATCGTCGAGCAGCCCGCCGGCAATGTCACCGGCGGAGCCGCGTGCGGCGGAGGACGGAGGACCGTCCTCCGCCGCAGTTTGTCTCAGAGGGAGGCCTTGATCTTCTCGGCCGCCTCCGGCGTCACCCACTTCTCCCACATCTCGGGCTGGGTCTTCAGGAAATGCATCGCGCCCTGCTCGCCGGTCGCCTGGTTGTCGACCATCCAGGCGAGCAGCTTGTTGACGGTGTCGTTGCTCCACGTCCGCTTCGTCAGGTACTCGTAGGCCGGGCCGCCGGCGTCCTTGAAGCGCGACGTCACGACGGTGAAGATCTCCGACTTCGACCAGGCGTTCGGCTTCGGGTCGGCGCAGTCGAGCACGGCGTTGCAGCGGTCCCACTCTTCCTTGTTGTGGGTGACGCCGTCGCCCATCGACAGCTTGACCATCTCGTACTTGCCGAGGATGGCGGTCGGCGCCCAGTAGTAGCCGAGCCAGCCCTGCTGGCGCTCGTAGGCCTTGGCGATCGAGCCGTCGAGGCCGGCGCCGGAGCCGGTGTCGACCATCACGAAGCCCTTGTCGGCCGCGCCGTAGGCCTTGAAGAAGTTGGCGGTGAGGATCTGGCAGGCCCAGCCGGTCGGGCAGTTGTAGACGGCGCCCTTGGAGGAATCTTCCGGCGCCGGGAACAGCTCCGGGTGCTTCAGCGCATCGTCGATCGTCTTGATGTCGGGATGGGCTTCGGAGACGTATTTCGGGATCCACCAGCCCTCGACGCCGCCGTCCGGCAGCGCCTCGGACGCGAAGTAGAGCCGGCCCTCGGCGACGGCCTTGTCGAGCGGCTCGCGAGCGGCGTTGACCCAGGCCTCGGGCGCCACGTCGGGCTCGCCCTTCTCCATCATCGAGGTCAGCGTCGGCGTGGTGTCGCCGGGGACGAGCTCGGCGTTGCAGCCATAGCCCTTCGACAGGATGATCTGGTCGATCCAGGCGAGCACCTCGGCGGACGCCCAGTTCATGTTGGCGATGGTGACGGTGCCGCAGTCCGCTGCCTTCGCGGGTGCGGTGCCGGCCATGGATACGCCGGCGGCGAGCCCCGCGGCGATGATCGTCGAGGCGAGAAGTCTTTTCATGAGATCACGGCTCCCAGTCTGGTTGGTCACGTCGTCTGGTTTCCGGCGCCCTCGGGACGCCGCTGTCGAATGACCCACCCCGTCGGGGCGGTGCTCGATTGCTTGTTGCGGCGCCGCCGGCAGTCCCGGTCGCGCCCTCCGCTACCCCCGTCGCTATCCCGGCGCCTTCCGCGCCACACCGCTGCCGCGCCGTCGCCGTGGTTCGGACACATCGCTTAGGGTAGCGGACGAGCCGCTGCGGTCAATACCGGCGATCCGGGAAATCACCCACGTCCGGAATAGCGCGATCAGCGGATCGTCGAGATCCTCCGGATGCAAGCTTAGGAAGTAACCGTAGCCATCCTTGTACTCGATATCGCGGGCCGGAACGCCGAGACTTCCATCGTTCATCTCTTCAATGAAGAGATCGATATCGGCAAGAACGACGCCATGGCCGCGCTTTGCATATTGGACGGCGAGGGCGAGGGTGTCGAAGGTGATGCCTTTCGAGGTGTCGATGCGGACGCCGGCGACGCGGGCAAACTGGCTCCACAGGTGGCTCGGCGCCTGCCCCTCGACGCGCACGTGCAGGAGCTCGCTCGCGGCGATCAGCTCTCCGAGCGGTCGCCCCGCGAAGCGGGTGGCGAGCGCCGCCGAACAGACGGGCGTCACCCGCTCCATCCACAGGAGGTCGAGGATATCGTCGGAGACGGTCGGCTTGTCGTAGACGACCGCGACGTCGACTTCGCGCGCCGGCAGGCCGTTGCCGTAGGCGCTCGACACGTCGATCGCGACATTCGGATATTCGCCGCGAAACTCGTGCAGCATCTGCATGCCGACGCGCTGCAGGAAGGTCGGCGGCATGTGCACCTTGAGGATGCGCTCGGCCGTCTCCTCGCTGCGGATTTCGTCGAGCACCTTCTCGATGCGGTCGAAGCTCTTCTCCAGCACCGGCAACAACTTGGCGCCAGCCTCGGTGAGGGCGATGCCATGCGCGCGGCGGTCGATCAGGCGCTTGCCGATGAGTTGCTCGAGGCTGATGACATGGCGGGAGAGGGCACTCTGGGTGACGTGCAGCGACTGCGCGCCGCCAGTGAAGCTGAGCCGGCGGCCGACCGCCTCGAAGGCGCGCAACGCATTGAGCGGCAGCCACTTTCTGTCGATCACCCGCCCCTCGATTGGATCAGCGGGCCGGCCGGCGATGCGTGTCGCCCGGCGCGGCTCTGGTGTGTCACCCTCGTGGAAAGTCCATCTTGTTCTTGCATGGGATGATGAGGTTTGCGCACGCCCGTCTCAATTGCTTTTTTCGAATTGGAGCATGAGTAATCAACATTGTCTTTGGCCCGATCGCCCGTGCTAGCTGGCAGCAGGCGACGGAGGCCTCGCATGCGCGACGATCGGCGGATCAGGGACAGTCTCGACACGTGGCGGCCGGGGCACACGCTGCCCCAGGAATTCTACAACGACCCGGAGTTCTACGCCTTCGACGTCGAGGCGATCTTCGGCGAGAGCTGGCTGATGGTCGGCTTCGAGGTCGAGCTGCCGAAGCCCGGCGCCTATCTGGCGCTGACGATCGGGCGCACGCCGATCCTCGTCGTCCGCGACCGAACAGGCACGATCCGTGGCTTCTTCAACTCCTGCCGCCACCGCGGCGCGCAGATCTGCCCGGACGGCCACGGCAAGGCGACCCGGCTGTCGTGTCCCTATCACCAGTGGACCTACGAGCTCGACGGCAGCCTGATGCGGGCCCGGCTGATGGACGAGACCTTCGACCCGTCCGCCCACGCGCTGCTGCCGATCCATGTCGAGACCGTGGCCGGCGCGATCTACGTCTGCATCGCCGACACGCCGCCGGACTTTTCCGCCTTCCGCGCCGATCTCGAGCCGATGCTTTCGCCGTTCAGGCTGCGCGAGACGAAGCTCGTGCACGAGGTGACGCTGGTCGAGAAGGCGAACTGGAAGCTCGTCATGGAGAACGGCCGCGAGTGCTACCACTGCGCCGCCTGCCATCCCGAGCTCGGCATCTCGTTTCCCGTCGGCATCACCCCGAAGTTTGCCCAGGAGGAGGGCGAGCGGCAGCGCGCTTACTGCGAGCGCATGGAGGCGAATGGCCTCGCGGTCGGCCCGCGCGACGGCCCGTGGTGGCAGTGCGCCCGCTTCCCGCTGAACGACGGCATGATCTCGATGTCGCGCGACGGCAAGCCGGCGGTGGCAAAGCCGCTGATCGACGTCGACGACGGCGACCTCGGCTCGTTCCGGTTTGCCAGCGAGCCGCACAACTTCACCCACTGCCTCGGCGACTACGTCTTCTCGTTCTCCGCCTATCCGGTCGGGCCGGAGGAGACGCACGTCGTCGGCAAGTGGCTGGTGCGGGCAGACGCGGTGGAGGGGATCGACTACGATCTCGCCCGACTGGTGGAGACATGGGACGTCACCAACCGCCAGGACCGCGACCTCGCCGAGATGAACCAGCGCGGCGTCAACGGCCGCGGCTACCGGCCGGGTCCCTATTCCCAGGAGGGGGAGGCGTTCGTGCTGCGCTTCATCGACTGGTACGTCAGCCGGGTCCGCAGTCGCGTCGGTGGCCCCACCTTGCGCGTCGCCGAGGTCGCGTGAGCGAAGCGGGCAAGAGAGGGCCGGTCGGCGCGAGCGGCGGGTGGGCGCGATGAGCCGTCGCAACGACACCGTGCGCCGCGAGACGCTGACGGTCGGCCACGGCTACGACCCGGCCACCGCCAACGGCGCGGCCAAACCACCGGCCTACCTGACGTCCACCTTCGTCTACCCGTCGGCGCAGGCGGCGAAGGACCTGCACGTCGCCTTCTTCGATGGCGTCGACAACGGCGCCGGTGGCCACATCTACGGACGCCTCGGTCACCCCAACCTCGACATGGTGGAGGCGCGGCTCGCCGCCCTCGACGGCGCCGAGGCGTCGGCGGCCTTCGCCACCGGCATGGCGGCGATCACCGCCGTGCTGCTGACGCAACTGTCGCCCGGCGAGACGCTCCTGCATTGCCGGCCTATCTACGGCGGCACCGACGCCTTCGTGCACCAGGAACTGCCGCGCTTCGGCATCCGCGCCTTCGGCTTCTCCGACGGAACCGACCGCGAGGCGATCGAAGCGGCGGCCGATGCTGCGATCGCGGCGGGACCCGTCGGCCTCGTCTGGGCGGAGACGCCGGCGAACCCGACCGCCGCCGTCACCGACATCGCGCTTCTCGCCGCCGTCGCCGACGACATCGGCCGCCGCCAGGGCCGCCGCCCGCTCGTCGGCATCGACAACACCTTCCTCGGGCCGTTCGTGCAGAGCCCGCTCGCCCACGGCGCCGACCTCTGCATGACATCGCTGACGAAGTACGCCGGCGGCCACAGCGACCTGCTGGCCGGCGGTGTCAGCGGGTCGGCGGACGTCATTGCCCGCCTGAGGATGTTCCGCACCCTCGTCGGCTCGACGCTCGACGCCCACACATCGTGGCTCTTGCTGCGCTCGTTCGAGACGATGCACCTGCGCACCGAGCGGGCGGCCGAGAATGCGCTCGCCGTCGCCACTTTCCTGCGCGACCATCCGAAGGTTGCGAGCGTCACCTACCTCGGCTTCCTGCCCGCCGGCACCCGCGCCCGCGCCGCCTTCGAGCGGCAGTGCTCGGGCGCCGGGTCGACCTTCTCGTTCCGCATCCGCGGCGGCGAGGCGGAGGCGTTCCGGATGCTCGACGCGCTGCGCGTGCTGCGGATGGCCGTCAGCCTCGGCGGCACCGAGACGCTGATCTGCCACCCGGCGACCACCACCCACTACGCGGTTCCGCGCGAGCGCCGCGAGGCCGCCGGCATCAACGACGCGACGCTGCGGCTGTCGGTCGGCATCGAGCACGTCGACGACCTGATCGCCGACCTCGGCGCGGCGCTGGAGGCGATCTGATGGACGACGGCGCAGCCCATCCGCCCGCACAGGATCCCCGCTCTCAGGTCGGCAAGTTCGCGCCGCCGCGCGAGCGCTTCGACGTGGTCGTCATCGGCGCCGGCCCGGCCGGCCTCGCCGCCGCCCTGGAGGCGGCGCGGGCGGGGCTGTCGGTGAAGCTCGTGGATGAGAACCCCGTCGCGCCGGGTCTCGTCGGCCTCGACGTGCCGCTGCTCTATGGCGGCCGCGCAGACGCCTCGATCGGTGCGCCGCAGCGCATGCTCGAGCAGATGCTGGCGACCAACCCGGACCTCGCGGAGGTCTTCGAGCTCGGCATCGACGTGGCACTCGGCACCGCCGCGTGGGGCGTTTTTGTCGAGGGCGACGCCCTGCACGCGCTGCCGGGCCCCGTGGTCGGTCTCGCCGACGAGGCGACGGCGTGGCTCTGCGGCTTCGACCAGCTCGTCGTCGCCACCGGCGCCCGCGATCTCGTCTATTCCTTCGACGGCGCCGACCAGCCGGGGGTCGTCGGCGCCGTTGCGCTGGCGGCATTGCTGGAGCGCTACGAGGCCTTCGATGGCCGCCGCCTCGTCGTGCTCGGCTCCGACGACCTCGCGCTCACGGCGGCCGAGAGCGCGCTCGTCCGCGGCCTCGATGTCGCGGCGCTCGTCGAGGCGGCGCCGACGGCGCTCGGTGATCCCCGGCGCATTGCCGCGCTGAACGAGCGGGGCGTCCGCGTCATTGCCGGTTCGGTCGTGCGGTCAGCCGTGCGCGGTCCCTTCGGCGTCGCCGGGGCCGTCGTTGCGGCGGTTGACGGTGCCGTGCCGGACGAGACAATCGCCTGCGACACGATCTGTCTGGCCGTCGGCCGCGTTCCGGTCATCGACCTCCTCGACGCCGCCGGCGTCCGAGTCGTGCTCGACGGTGGCCGCGGCGGCTTCGTGCCGGACAGCCCCGACGGCGTCTCGACCTCGCTGCCGTCGGTCTTCGTCGCCGGCGACTGTGCCGGCGTCGGCCGCCGGCTCGCCACCCCGGAGGAGGCGGCGGCGCACGGCCGTCGGGCCGCGGCCACGGTCCTCGCCGCGCGCGGAGCCACCTCGCCCGAAGTTGACGCCGCGTCCACCGCTCCACCGCCATCCGCGGACGGCGACGACCAGTTGCCGCACCGTCGGCGCTGGATGGAGGCGCTGCTGTCGACCGGCGGCACCGACGTGCTCGTCTGCCCGTGCGAGGAGGTGACGCGCGCCGAACTCGTCGGCGTGCAGCCGCCGCGCTATCTCGGCGCCACCATCCCCGAGAACCGCTGCCGGACGCTGTCGGGGATGGCCGGGGAGGGGACGCCGAGCCACGACCAGATGAAGCGGCTCACCCGCGTGACGATGGGCCCCTGCCAGGGCCGGCGCTGCCGCGAGCAGGTGGCGATGGTGATGGCGATCGGTGCCGGCGTGCCGGTGGAAGGCATCCCGCTCGCCGGCTACCGCGCCCCGGTGCGGCCGCTGCCGCTCGCCGTGCTGGCGACCCTGCCGGAGACGGCCGCCTCGGAGGGTGAGTGGGACGTCTGGTTCGGCATTCCCACCCAGTGGGTCCCCTATGACGCGATCGGCACCCCGCGCGAGCAGGAGCTGATCGAGTTCACCATGCACATGTGAGCGGCCCGATGGATGCTCGAATGGACGCTCCCCTGCGCGCCTCCGTGGTCGTCGTCGGCGGCGGCGTCAGCGGCCTGTCGGCCGCCTGGTGGCTCGCCCGCTCGGGCGTCGACGTCCTCGTCGTCGACAAGGGCATCGTCGGCTGGGAGGCGTCCGGCCGCAACGGCGGCGGCTGCACCCACTACAACAGCGCGCTCTTCCACGAGGAGCAGCGGCTCTGGCCGCTGATGGACGAACTTCTCGGCTACCCGACCGAATACCGCCGCGAGCGCATCATCTTCGCCACTACCGAGCACCATCTCAACGCCTATCTCCGGATGGGCGAGGAGGTCGGCCGCCACGGCTATGACTGGGAGGCGCTCGACGGCGACGAGGTGCGCCGGCGCGTGCCGCTCGCGGGCGACAGCGCGCTCGGCGGCATCCACCTGAAGGTTGGCGGCCACGCCAACCCGCAGCGCACCGTCCAGGCCTATACCTGGGCGATCCAGGACCTCGGCGGTCGCATCCTGCAGCACACGCCGGTGCACCGCCTGGTCGCCAAAGGCGGCAAGGTGACGGGCGTCGAGACGGCGGCCGGCCTCATCGAATGCGACCACGTCGTCGTCGCCGCCGGTCCGCAGGGCGGACGGCTGCTCGCGACCGTCGGCGTGCGCCTTCCGGTGGCGGTGGCGCGGGCGGAAATGATCGTCACCGAGCCGCTGCCACTGATGCCGCACGGCGGCGTCGACGGCAACGGCCTCTATGGCCGCCAGACGCTGCGCGGCAACCTCGCCTATGGCGGCGGCCCGCACGAGTGGATCGACCTCCCGCCGGACGGCGCGCCGCTGTCGCGCCCGACGACGCCACTCGCCGCCCATCTCGCCCGCCGCCTCGCCGAGCTCCTGCCGAAGGCCGCGCACGTGCGCGTCATCCGCTCGTGGGCCGGGCTGATCGAGAACACGCCGGACGGCCGGCCGGTGATCGACCGGCTCTCCTCGCCGGAAAACCTCACGATCTGCACGATGTCGGCGGTCGGCTTCGGGCTGTCGCCGGCGACGGGCCACGCCATCCGAGACCTCGTCGTCGACGGCCGCTGCTCGTTCACTGATCTCGACAAGTACCGGCTCGACCGCTTCGATGGCGTGCCCGACGATTGGGCGGCGGCCAAGGGCTGGGTCGCCGCCGCGCCTGCCGCGGCAGCCTGAACCGCCCGCCAACACTCTCCTTTTCGTTCGTCTCGAAGGTCCCGCATGTCCAAGGGCAAGGTTCTCGTCGTCGGCGCCGGCATCGCCGGTCTCTGCACCGCCTGGGGGTTGGTCCGGC
Source organism: uncultured Segnochrobactrum sp. (assembly GCA_964503995.1). GTDB lineage: Bacteria > Pseudomonadota > Alphaproteobacteria > Rhizobiales > Segnochrobactraceae > CAMDHY01. Next base: position 11,184 of record CAZDCR010000002.1, on the reverse strand, counting down.
GCGGCTTCGCGGTCGAGGTCTTCGACCAGGGGCCGATCCCCAACCCGAAGGCAACCTCGCACGACGAGCACCGCATCACCCGCCACGCCTATGGCGAGATGCACCGCTACGCCCGGCTGATGCCGGAATGCTTCCGCCTCTACGAGCGGCTGTGGGCCGACATCGGCGCCTGCCACCTGACGCCGCTTCCCTCGATCGTGCTCGAGCGCGAGCCGACGCCGTGGATCGGCGCCTCGATCGTCGATCTCGAGGCGATGGGCGTGCCGTGGCGGGAGGTGCCGGTCAGCGCGATCGCGGCGCTCTATCCGATGATCAACACTGGCGGCCTGACGCGCGCCGTCGAGTTCGGCGGCGCCGGCGTGCTGTTCCCGATCCGCATCCTCACCGACCTCGTCGTCCACCTCGCGGGGCAGGGGGTGGTGTTCCACGCGCTGACGAAGGTGGACGCGGTGGACCCTGAGGCGGGCACGGTCACCGTGGCCGGCGGCAAGGTGTTCGCCGGCGACCATGTGGTCGTCGCCGCCGGCGCCTGGGCGGACCGGCTGGTGCCGGAGCTCCGCGGCCGATCCGTGCCGTCGCGCCAGGCGGTGCTGTTCCTCGCCCCGCCGACGGAGCTTGCGGCGGCCTGGGCGGCGGCGCCGATCTTCCTCGATCTGGGGCTCGACAGCGGCACCTACACGCTGCCGCCGCGGCCGGGGACGCGCCTCAAGGTGGGTGACCACACCTTCACCCGCTCCGGCGATGCCGATGGTGACCGAACGGCCACCGACGACGACGTGGCCCGCCTCCTGTCCGCCGCCGACCTCGCCTTCACCGGCTTCGACCGCTACACGATCCTCGAGCGCAAGGCCTGCTTCTACACGGTGACGGAGGACGAGAGCTTCGTGGTGAAGCCGATCGGGGCGAAGGCCTCGGTGATCTCCGCCTGCTCCGGCCACGGCTTCAAGCTCGCCCCGCTGATCGGGGATCTGGTGGCGGAGGGGATCGCGACCGGGGTGCCTTACCGGCATTGAGGGGCGCGGGCGCAGGAGGAGCGGGGGCGCCTCGGGCGCGCCGCAAGAACCGGGCGCTTCAAGTACCGAGCGCGCGTTGCGAACTGGGCGCGGATCACGAACACCGGCGGTTGGATTGACAGGCCCCACCCTGGCCGCTGCGCGGCCTGTCCCTCCCCCTGGCAGGGGAGGGACGAACAATTGCTGGCCGTCTGCCCGCGCCACAGTCTGCCCGCGCCACGGTTTGCCTGCGCCGGCGGCCTGCCCGCGCCGGTGGTTGGGCGTCGAGGGGCGCCGCGGTATCGGCCTGTCCCTCCCCTGCCAGGGGGGAGGGACAGAGCGCCGGAGGCGCTCAGGGTGGGGCCCGTCAATCCAACCGCCGACTAGGCCAGCTCACGCCAGCTCCCGGTACCCGAGCGCCGCCGCATCTGCCGCGTACTGCGCAAGCACCACATACTCCGCGTCCCCAAGCACCTCGATCCCGACCAGCCCGAGCGTCTCCCGTGCCCCCTCAAACCGCGGCTCCGCCAGCACGCCCGCCAGCGCCTGCCGCAGCACCGCCACTTCCGCGTCCGTAGCCTCGCCCCGCGTGATCAGCGGCAGGCCCGGCCCGCCGGGCGTCTCGCAGAGAGCCCGCACGCCGGCGACCTCCTCCGGCGCGTGACGCGCCAGCAGTCCGAATGTCACGCTGTCGATCGCCGCGACGTCGGCCCGTCCTGCGGCCACCGCCGCGAGGCTCTCGCGGTGGCCGCCGGTCTCGGTCACCGACGAGAAGAATCGACCATCGCGCGCGAGCGGCGCCACCAGCGCGGCGAGCAAGTTGGCGCCGGAGTTGCTGCCGGGATCGTTGATCGCCGCGCGGCGCCCGCGGAGATCCGCGACATGCGCGAAAGAAGCGCCGGCCGCCACCACGACGACGCTCCGCCGCTCTGCGCCGCTGCCGCCGGGAAAACCGTAGACCGGCGTCGCCACCAGTCGCACCCGGCCGCGCAGGTGGCGCACATAGGGGAAGCCGCAGGTCTGGGCCAGCAGCAGGCGCGGATCGAGCCACGGGTCTGCGTAGGACCCGTCGCGCGTCAGGCGGTGCGGTACGCCGACGATCTCCGCGGTGCGGAGCCGGTCGCGCAGGCCCGCCCACAGGGTATCGTTGGCGGCGGCGACCACCGCCGGCGCGTCGTACATGGCGAGCGCCGCGATGCGCTCCGGGGCGCTCACGGCACGTTCCGGCTGTGGGTGGAGAATGTCCGTCCGCCGCCGCAAGCCGCCGCGGTCGCGTCAGTTGGCGCCATCCGGTCAGCCAGCGCCGACGCTTCAGCCGGCGCGGGGGTGCAGCGGGTCGTCGTGCTCGGCGACAAGATAGCGGCGGACGATGTCACGGTAGCCGTCATAGACGAGGCCACCATTTCGCGCCACGAGCTGGTTGCGCGTCGCCCGGTAGAGCGCCGGCAGCCGGTACCACGCCACCGCCGGGCGGACGTGGTGGAGGACGTGCAGGTTGTTGTTGAGATAGAGCAGCCCGAGCAACCCGCCGTTCTCGACGATCGCGGTGCGCTTTTCCGGCCGGTCCGCCCAGCGGTGCTCGGCGAAGGAGCGCAGCCGGGTCAGCGCCGTGCCGGCATAGACGAAGCCGGCGAGATAGAGCCACAGCGGCATCCCGCAGATCGCCACCACCCAGGTGAGCACCGCTGCGACGCCGACGAGGTGCCAGGCCCAGATCGCCCGCCGGCCGGGCTCGTCGGCGAGGACGCGCTTCATCTCGTCGGCGAGGAAGAAGAAGATCATGATCGCCGGGCCGATGGTGAGCCGGCCGACCAGCGTCATGTTGAACCGCATGACGAGGCGCACCAGCCGCGGCATCCGCGCCCACATTGCCGGCGTGAAGTAGGCCGACTCGGGGTCTTCCAGCGGATCGGTCAGGTGTTCGTCGCGGTGGTGGCGCAGGTGCTGGAGCCGATAGACGGGGTAGGGCAGCCAGAGCGACAGGGGCGGCCAGGCGAGGGCCGAGTTGATCCGGCGGTTCAGCGTTGGATGGCCGTGCATCGCCTCGTGCTGCAGCGAGGACTGCCAGGCGACGAACCACGCCCCGAGCGGCACCAGCAGCCACAGCGGGATCGCTTCCCAGAAAATGGTGAGAAGCAGCCAGGCACCATAGATGGCAACGGCGACCCCGACCGTCGGCCACTCGACGGCCGGACGGCGCGAACGCCGGGCAGCGCTCTTGGACATGTCCATGCTGATTTCGATTTCCCCTGCCGCCAGCTTGCAGAGCCGCACGGCCGGCGCAAGAGGGAGGGGCGGCGGCGTGGCGAAATCGCTTGAGTGTTGCAGCTTTGTGGCAGCGGGCCGGCCGCCCGCTCGACGCTCCGCTGGGCTTACCGCTTCGGGGGACGGCCGTGCTGCCGTCCCCCGAAGCGTCAGGACGGCGGGTCGGCCCGCCGGCGCGTCGTGATGATCGGTTCCCCCATGACGCCGAAGCGGATGTGGAACTTCATGGCTGCTGCCCGCACCGCGAAGGCGAGGGCAAAGGCCACGAAGGCTGCGACCTGCGGGGCGAGGAGATGGCCGGCCAAAAGCACGTAGGCGGCCGCACCGACGAGGGCGGCGGTGGCGTAGAGGTCACTGCTCAGGATCATCGGCCGCGTCTGGGTCAGGAGATCACGGATCAGGCCACCGCCGGTGGCCGTCACCATGCCGAGGAAGGCCGCGGTCACCGCCGATGCCCCGGCCGCCAGGGCGATGTGGGCGCCGACCACGGCGAAGGCGGAAAGGCCGATGGCGTCCGCCCAGGCGGCTGCGTCCTCGCGGCCACCGGGGACGCCGCGGATGAAGTAGGCCGCGAAGGCCGTCGCTGCGCACAGGACGAGCTCCAGCGGGTTGTGCACCCACCAGACCGGGTTGCCGAGCAGCACGTCGCGCAGGGTGCCGCCGCCGATCCCGGTGACGATCCCGATCAGCACGATCCCGAGGAGGTCCATGCGGTGGCGCCCGGCGACGACGGCGCCGCTGAAGGCGAAGACCATGTCGCCGAAGTACATCAGGGCGACCAGGAAGATTGGCAGGGCGGCACTGTCCGTCACCACGGGGGACCTCCGGTCCGACGGCCCCTCGGGGCTGGGCGAAGCGTATTCGGCCGCAGCCGTGACCCGGCGCCGTGGCGGTATCGGCGCCGGTGCAGCCCGCTGCGGATTCATCTGTCGCGAGGGCCCTGTCGAGACCAGCGCGCGAGCCGAGACAGGATGCGCGAGATGCATCGCGAGGCAAGCACCGACAAGTCTGCCGCGGTCACGAGGCGCACAGGGGCAGCGTCCGGGGCGGCAGGGCAAGGCGAACGATTGGCGTCGCGGAGATCTGGTGCCGGGTGAGGGGATCGAACCCCCGACCTTCGGTTTACAAAACCGCTGCACTACCGCTGTGCTAACCCGGCCGCCACGCCTCGCGGGCGCGGCTCCCATAGCACGGCTCGATCGGTCGCGCACGAGGGTCAGGGCAGCATCGGTCCACGCTCGCGCCGTGCCGGTGCCCCGCGTCCGGCCCCTGTCCTTCGGCCACCTCTCCCGCGGCTGCCAACGCCCCCGGCGGCGCCTTCGGGAGGCGGCCGGCAAGCAGTTCGGGCTGACCATCGGCGCCCGGCCATTCAGGCGGCATTCAGCTTGGGGGTGCGAACACTGCATCAGCCTTCGCGCGGGGCGCACCCCTCGCCGCCGGGCGGGCGTGTTGCGGAGTACAGCATCATGAAGACCCTCATCGCTCTGGCGGCCGGCCTGGTCCTGCTCGCGGCGCCGGTGGCGGCCGCGCCGATCGCCAATGTCGGCGGCGGCAAGGCCGTGGCGGCGAGCGGCAGCCTTCCCGTCGAGACCGTGCAGTCGCGCGGCAAACGGGTGGCGCCGGTCGGCGGCCCCTATCGCGGCGGGCGCCCCCATCATGGCGGCTGGCACGGTGGCGGCCGGCATCACAATCACTATCACCGCGGCGGCCGCTGGTATGGCGGTGGCTGGGGCCGCGGCTGGGGCTATGGCGGCTGGGGTGGCGGCTACTGGCCGGGCTACTACGGCGGCTACGGCTACGGCGCGCCGGTGATCGTCGGGGCCCCGGTGGTGGTCGCACCGCGGGCGGTCGTCGTCGCCCCGCGCGGCGTCGTCAAGGTCCGGCGACCGTGGACGCGGGCATGGGTCCGCTCGTGCTCGAAGCGGTTCCGCTCGTTCAATCCGCGCACGGGGTACTATCGCACCTACAGCGGCAGGCTGGTGTTCTGCCGCTAGGCGCACCTGGGCGCGGGGGATCGCTCCCGCGCCGACCGCCGTCCCGGCGGCCGCCGCCGCTCAGCCCGGCGCGCCGATCCGCAGGCGCCGCCCGATCGCGTAGAGCGCGATGGCCGCCGCGTTCGAGACGTTGAGCGAGGCGATCGCGCCCGGCACGGTGAGCCTCGCCATGGCGTCGAGGCCGGCGCGCACGCCCGGCCGCACCCCCTTGCCCTCCGCCCCCAGCACGAGCACGACGCGGTCGCCCACGGGCACGTCGTCGAGGTCGTGGCCGGCCTCGCTGTCGAGCCCGATCGTGGTGAAGCCGTGTTCGCGCAGGGCGGCGAGGGCGCGGGAGAGATTCGTTTCCGCGGCGATCGGCAGGAGGTCGACCGCGCCGGACGCCGCCTTGGCCAGCACGCCACCCTCGGTGGGCGCATGCCGCGTCGTCGTCAGCAGGCCACCGGCGCCGAGCGCCACCGCCGAGCGCAGGATGGCGCCGACATTGTGCGGATCCGTCACCTGGTCGAGGGCGACGATCAGGCGGGCTTCGGCGAGGTCGTCGAGGGAGACGTCGTCGAGCGGATCGGCCAGGAGCACCACGCCCTGGTGGACGGCGTCCGACCCGACCATGCGGTCGAGTACGCGCGGCTCGACGAGCTCCGCCTCGAGCGGCAGCGGGCCGGCGTCCGCCCGCTCGCCGAGCCGGGCGAGGGCGTTGCGGGTGGCGAGCAGCCGGTGCTTGATGCGCCGCGGGTTGGCGAGCGCCGCCGCGACGGTGTGCAGCCCGTAGAGGGCGTAGGGTGCCTCGGCGCGCGCGTGCGGCGGACGGCCCTTGCCGGGCGGGCGACGGTGCGGTGGGGGACGCTGGCTCATAGCTGCCTTCTAGGCGTCCGCGCGGCGGCCGGCAACGGACCCTGCGTTCACTACGGCAATGTCCTTGCGCGGCTCGGGCAACGCGGCTATAGCAACGCCCGCGTCCCGGGCGGTTAGCTCAGCGGGAGAGCGCTGCCTTGACACGGCAGAGGTCACAGGTTCAATCCCTGTACCGCCCACCATTCTCCCTTCGCCGATCCTGTGCCTTCACCGCCTTCGGCGGTGTGGCGACAGCTGTCTGACAGCTTACATCCCAGGGGTGGCCACAGCCGGTCGTCGACGTTAGGCTCGCCTCCTCAACAAGGAGGTGTGGCTGATGACTTTTGGGGTTTCTGGACGTGCCGTGCTTGCGTTCGCATCCGCCGCCGTCGGGCTCGCGATCCTGTCGGCCCCGGCGGCCGCACAGGCGGTCGAGTTCCGCGGCACCGGCACGGTGATCGCCAAGAACAAGGCCTGCGCGGAAGGCGGCTGGGTGGTCGGAGAAGGGACGGTCCCGAACATGCGGTTCCGGCCGCCGAAGGTCGGCGGCAACAGCAAGGCGACCGTCGTCGCGATGTTCTATCCGTTCTGGGCGACGAGCTTCGTGCTGGAGAAGGGCACCCTCGGCAAGAGCTACAAGCGCATGGTCGCCGGAGCGACGGGCAGCGGCACCTATCCCTATGCGAACGGTGCAGAGGTTCGCCTCACCTCGCAGTCGCCGAGCACCATCACCGACGCCACCTCGAAGGTGACGATCAAGGGCGAGGTGCGGGGCTTCGACGACCTCCCGAACTGCGTCGTCTCCTTCGCCGCAACGCTGAAGAAGCGCTGAGCCTTCATCCCGGGCGGCACGGCCGCGGAACGAGACCAGAGCCGCCCCGGCACACCGGGGCGGGCTTCCGCACCGCCGCTGGCGGAGCTTGAGACAGATCAAGGCGCAGTTGGCGCAGACGGGCGAGGCTCCCGAAAACGAGGGGGCCGCCATGACCGACGCCACGCCCACGCGGACCGAAGCCGCCAGGCCGCCGCAGCCGATCCTGCGCAAGATCGCGATCTCGGACGTCGTCGACGCCGTCGCCGAGGGGATGCGGGACTTCCAGGCGGCGCCGTTCTACGGCCTGTTCTTCGGCGCGATCTATGCGGCCGGCGGGCTGCTGATCCTCGTCACCGCCACCCGCGGCGGCATGGGCTATCTCGTCTATCCGCTCGCCGCCGGGTTCGCGCTGATCGGCCCCTTCGTCGCGACCGGGCTCTACGAGGTGAGCCGGCGGCGCGAGACCGGTGAGCCGCTGAGCTTTGCCGCCATCCTCGCCTGCATCGGCCGGCAGGGCGGGCGCGAGCTCGGCTGGATGGCCTTCGTGACGATTTTCGTCTTCATCGTCTGGATGTACCAGGTGCGGTTGCTGATGGCGCTGTTCCTCGGCCTGCGCTCGTTCACCACCGCCCAGGAGTTCGTCTCCGTCATCCTCACGACGCCGGAAGGCTGGGTCTTCCTGGCCGTCGGCCATGTCGTCGGCGCGATCCTGGCGGTCGTCCTTTATTCGCTGACCGTGGTGTCCTTCCCGCTGCTGCTCGACCGCGACGTCGACTTCATCACCGCGATGATCACCAGCGTCAGGGCGGTGACGCTCAATCCGGTGCCGATGCTCGGCTTCGCCGCGGTGGTGATGGTGCTCACCGTCGCCGCCCTGCTGCCGCTCTTCCTCGGCCTGATCGTCGTTCTGCCGTTGCTCGGCCATGCGACGTGGCGGCTCTATCGCCGTGTCGTGGCCTGGGAGGAGCCCGCGGGCTGACGCGCCGGCGGTCGCTCGCCCGGCGGCCGCGGCGGGTCAAAGGAACCGCGGCACATGAAAAAGCCCGCCCCGGCGGACCGAGGCGGGCTCACGCGACACCGCAATTGCCTTGGGAGCAATGACGGGGACGTTATCGCCGCGCCGTGCGACGGCGCTGTGACACGCGACACAGGCCGCACGCTTTCGCACCGGCGCCCGGTCCGATCGGTGGACCGGGCCTGCGACCGCCTGACGCAGCCGTGGGCCCCGGCGCCCCCCCTTGCTTCGCGAGGCCGGGTATCCCACTTGGCGCCGAGCGGGCCGGGCCCCTCTGACGATCGCTGATCGTGATGTCGGACCGCATCGGGTGAGCTCGATGCCAGGGTCCGGAACGCATTCTCCGTGCGCGCCCCTGATCGAGCCTTCTTTTCGAGAGGGAGGTCGCGCGTGGACTTTTTGTTTTATCTGTTTCTCGACAAGCCACTGTGGATGTGGCTCGGCTTCATGGCGCTCGTGCTGGCGCTGCTCGTCCTCGACCTCGGCGTCTTCCACAAGGGCAACAAGGAGATCGAGGTCGGTGAGAGCATCGCGCTCTCCGCCTTCTACATCACCCTCGGACTGGCGTTCGGCGGCTTCGTCTGGTGGCAGCTTGGCTCGCAGTCGGCAGTCGAGTACGTCACCGGCTTCGTCGTCGAGAAGAGCCTCGCGATGGACAACATCTTCGTCATCGCGATGATCTTCGGCTTCTTCGCCATCCCGCGGAAGTATCAGCACCGCGTGCTGTTCTGGGGCATTCTCGGCGTCATCGTGCTGCGCGCGATCATGATCGGGCTCGGTGCGACCCTCGTCGCGGAATACGCCTGGGTGCTCTACATCTTCGCGGCTTTCCTGGTGTTCACCGGGGTCAAGATGCTGTGGTGGGGTGACCACGAAACCGACCTCGCCAAGAACCCGCTGCTGTTGTGGATGAAGCGGCGCTTCAACGTCACCGAGGACCTGCACGGCGACCGCTTCTTCGTGAAGGCGCCGCACCCGCGGACCGGCAAGATGGTCCAGTTCATGACTCCGCTGTTCATGGCACTGGTGCTGATCGAGATCGCGGACGTCGTCTTCGCCGTCGACTCGGTGCCGGCGATCTTCGCCATCACCACCGACCCCTACATCGTCTACACCTCGAACATCTTCGCCATCCTCGGCCTGCGCGCGCTCTATTTCGCGCTGGCGGCGGTGATGCACCGCTTCGCCTACCTGAAGCAGGCGCTGGCGGTGCTTTTGATCTTCATCGGCTCGAAGATCTTCCTCGCCGACCTGCTCGGCTGGGGCAAGTTCCCGGCGGAATGGTCGCTCGGGATCACCTTTGTCATCCTTGCTGCCGGCGTGCTGTTCTCGCTGTGGAAGACGCGGGCGGAGGCTCGTCACGATCAGGCGCCGGTGGCCTGAGGGCGACAGCGCGTGAAACAACGGCGGAGATTGATCCGCCTCAAGCGCGGCGGTTCGCTGCCGCGCTAGCTTTCGGCTCGCACGGTTCGGCGGCGATTCGGTCCGCCGGGCCGGTGCCGTGCGGCGACCCTCTGGGGCGGGGGCGAAGGCCGCAGGCCGGCGGGGGCTGGTGGTGGCGGATGGACCTTCAGGATTCGAGATCTTGAGGGGCGCGACCCGAGGGGGCAGCGTCTCCGCGGACCTCGGCGGCGTGCGGGGCCGGATGCGGGCCCATCTCATCGGCGGAACCTTCATCATCGCCGCCGTGGCGCTTCTGTGCGTCGCCGTGTTCGCGCTGATCGGCTTTAACATCCTGCTCGCACGCAATGCCGCCGAACGGGCCGCGACGCGGACGGTGGAGAATCTCGCGAGCCTCGCCAGTCATGACACCGAGGCGCACATCGCCGCTGCCGATGCCTTCCTGCGCGGTGTGCTCTCGGTGCTGCCCGTCGACGGGCCGCCGCGACTGACCGTCGCCCAGTATGCCGTCATCTCCGCCATGGCCGGCGAGGACGGTCAGCTCGGTGCCGTCGTCATTCTCGATGCCAGTGGCCGGCCGCTGCATCTGGTCGGTGCGCAAGGCGACACCGTCGTTTCTCCGGCGGCGGATTTCGCAACGTCCGCCTGGTTCCTCGACGCCGTGCGCGAGCCGGGACGCCTCGTCGTCGGGCCGCCGGCGATCGGCCTGTTCTCGCCTCGGCCGGTTCTGCCGGTCGCACGCGCCATCGGCGACCGCGACGGCGTGCGCTCCGTCGTCATGTCGGAAATCCTCATCGAGTCCTTCGAGCAGTCGCTCGCCGACCTCGATCTCGGGGCGGATGGCGTCGTCTGGCTGCTGTGGGGCGGGGAAACGATCATCCTTCGCCTGCCGTTCATCGACGGCACCGGTGACACCGGTCGGACCATGCGAGCCTCTCCCGATGCACTCCCCTATCTCGGCGCGCCGCGGGCCACCTATCAGGGTGCGTTTGCGATCGACGGCGTCACCCGTCTCTATGCCTTCCGCAACCTCGCCGACGTGCCGATGATCCTCGCCGTCGGTGTCGGCGTGGGCGACGGCGTGCTCGGCTTCGGCTGGCGGCGGCATGCGATGGTGAGCCTCGCGATCACCGCCGTCCTCTGCTGTGTCATGTTCGGCATTGCCGCGCTGCTGCGCCGGGAAATCACCCGCCGCAATGCGACCGAGCAGAACCTCTGGCTGCTGTCTGAAACCGATTCCCTGACCAACCTCGCCAACCGCCGCCGGTTCGAGCGCGTCATCATCACCGAGATGCGGCGGGCGTCCCGAAGTCGCCGGCCGATGTCGCTGCTGTTCGTCGACATCGACCGCTTCAAGACCGTCAACGACCGCCACGGCCACGCCTATGGCGACATGGTCCTGCAGGTGGTGGCCAAGCGATTGCTCGCCGCTGCCCGCCGGCCGGGGGACCTCGTCGCACGCGTCGGAGGCGACGAATTCGCTCTGCTGTTGCCGGAGACCGACGCCAACGGCGCGAGGGCCGTGGCGGAGGCCGCCCGCTCGGAGATCGAGGCCACCGTCTTCCCGGAGCTTGGCGGCACGACCATCACCGTTGGCATCGCCACCTTCGACTGCCTCGGCTCGAGCTCGCCCTCAGAGTTGATCGCCGCGGCCGATCGCGCCCTCTATGCCGCCAAGGAGGCTGGCCGCAACCGGTCCCTCCACTGGACGGATCTGGTCGAAGGCGGCCTCTAGACCGTCCCGAACGGCGGAGCAGTCCATCGCGAGAGATGCTGATGAAGAGCGGTGCCGGACCTGAGGGCGCGGCGTGAGGATGGTGGGCGGTACAGGGATTGAACCTGTGACCCCTGCCGTGTGAAAGCAGTGCT
>CAZDCR010000001.1:56721-84704 GCA_964503995.1 uncultured Segnochrobactrum sp. | reverse complement strand
ATGACGGCGACCGCGTGTTCGCCTCGCCGCTCGCCCGCCGGCTCGCCAAGGAGGCCGGCATAGCGCTCTCGGCCGTCGCGGGCTCCGGTCCGCACGGCCGCGTCGTGAAGAGCGACATCGAGGCGGCGGTCGCCTCGGGTGGCGCCAAGGCGCCCGCGGCGGCAGCCCCGGCTGCGGGTCCGCAGGCAGGCGCCGCATCGGCTCCCGCCGCGCCGACGGCGCTGCCGGCCGGGCCGTCCGACGAGGCGGTGATGAAGCTGTTCAAGCCGGGCAGCTTCGACGTCGTGCCGCACGATTCCATGCGCAAGGTGATCGCGCGCCGGCTGATGGAATCGAAGCTGACGATCCCGCACTTCTACCTGACCATCGACGTCTCGCTCGACGCGCTGCTGAAGCTGCGCGAGGAGGTCAACGCGGCGGCCCCCGAGGTCGACGGCAAGCCCGCCTACAAGGTCTCGGTCAACGACTTCGTCATCAAGGCGCTGGCGCTATCGCTGAAGCGCGTGCCGGACGCCAACGTATCGTGGACCGACGGCGGCATGCTGAAGCACAAGGTCGCCGACGTCGGCGTCGCCGTCTCGATCCCCGGCGGGCTGATCACGCCGGTGGTGCGCGATGCCGACGTCAAGACGCTGTCGACCATCGCCAACGAGATGAAGGACTTCGCCGCCCGGGCCCGCGCTCGCAAGCTGAAGCCCGAGGAATATCAGGGCGGCTCCACGGCGGTGTCGAACCTCGGCATGTTCGGCATCAAGGACTTCGCCGCCGTCATCAACCCGCCGCACGCGACCATCCTCGCCGTCGGTGCCGGCGAGAAGCGGCCGGTGGTGAAGGGCGACCAGGTCGTCGTCGGCACGGTGATGTCGGCGACGCTCTCGACCGACCACCGCGCTGTGGACGGCGCGCTCGGGGCGGAGCTCTTGGCGGCGTTCAAAGTGCTGATCGAGAAGCCGATGGCGATGCTGGTGTGAGGGTGGGGCGGAGGACGTCAGTCCTTGTGCGCTCCGTCACCCCCAACTTTGCGGCCGGCTTCCCACGGAGGCTGGCGGCGGAGCACTGTCACGAGTTCCGGAATCGGCACCGCAACTTGGTCGATTATGGCGCAGAAGTCCGCGAAGTTTTCGGTGGACATGCTGACGTCCGAAGCATCCAAGAGGATCGCCTCGGCAGCGCGAAGCGCAGCAGAGCGAACGAACTCCTGACGAGAGCAGCCGATCCGTCTTGCGGCATGGTCGAGCAGAGTGCGTTCGCCTTGTGAGAGACGCATCGAAAGCCGATGGACCCGATGATCGCTCGAAGCCGCCATGGTGTAGTGCTCTTGGGTATAACGCCGATTTCGAGTGCTACCACGAACGGTCAATTCACGCGATCGAGGGGAAGATGAAGGGGCTGTTGGCTTTCTCGGCTGTCGCGTGTGCCCTCTCGATGGGATCAATGCCCGCTCACGCCGTCCTCTCGCCCTACTGGCAGCGCGTCACCGAAATGCAGGCGATCGCCGGCCATGCCGCCGTAGCCGAGAAGCTCGAGGCGAGGGGGCCGATCGAGGCGATCGAGGCTGCCGGGCCGGATGCATATGTGGTGAAGTCCGGCGGCTGCACGCTGCAGGTCTCGATCATCGATGTGCCACCGAAGGGCGAGCCGATGCCGGGGCCGCGGCAGTTCGACGTCCGCGTCGGTGCGCTGAGCTGCCCCTGAGCCGGCGGCCCCAAGCCATCGGGACCAATGCCTGCGAGACCAAAGCCTGCTGGGCCCGAAGCCCCTCGAACACTCACAAGGCTTGACCACCATCGCGCGACGCGGCACTCATGGCGTCGTGCGAACGTTTGCACAACCCTTTCGCCCGGCGGTGCCGGTGTCGTCCGTTGGCGGCTCCAACGTCTGCGCAGACCAGTCCCGCGCGCTCTGCCGCTGGAGATTTCCCCGCCAGCCTGTAGGCTTTCGACGCGCTGCCAGAGAGCGGTGCTCGCCCTGAAGAGGAAACGATCCGAGCCATGGCCGACACTTCCTACGACGTCATCGTCATCGGCGCCGGTCCCGGCGGCTACGTCACCGCGATCCGCTCCGCCCAGCTCGGCTTCAGGACGGCGATCGTCGAGAACAAACACCTCGGCGGCATCTGCCTCAACTGGGGCTGCATCCCGACCAAGGCGCTGCTGCGCTCGGCCGAGATCTACCACTACATGCAGCACGCCAAGGACTATGGGCTGTCGGCCGGCAATGTCGGCTTCGACATCGCCGCCGTGGTGAAGCGCTCGCGCGGCGTCTCCGCGCAGCTCAACACCGGCGTCGGCTTCCTGATGAAGAAGAACAAGATCGACGTGATCTGGGGTTCCGCCACGCTCGCCGGCGGCGGCAAGGTGAGCGTGAAGGCGGCCGACGGCGCACCGAAGGGCGCGCTCGGCGCCGGCGACTACACGGCCAAGCACGTCATCGTCTCGACCGGCGCCCGGCCCCGCGTGCTGCGGGGGCTCGAGCCCGACAAGAAGCTGGTGTGGACCTATTTCGAGGCGATGGTGCCGGACGCGATGCCGAAGTCGCTGCTGGTCGTCGGCTCGGGCGCCATCGGCATCGAGTTCGCGTCGTTCTACCGCACGATGGGCGCCGACGTGACGGTAGTCGAGGTGCTGCCGCAGATCCTGCCCGTCGAGGACGCCGAGATCGCCGCGCACGCCCGCAAGCGCTTCGAGAAGCAGGGCATCAAGATCCTCACCGAGGCGAAGGTGACGGGCCTGAAGAAGGGCGGAAACGACGTCACCGCGACGATCGAGACGAAGGACGGCAAGACGCAGACGATGACGGTGGACCGGGTGATCTCGGCCGTCGGCGTCGTCGGCAACATCGAGGGCCTCGGCCTCGAGGCGCTCGGCGTCAAGACCGACCGCGGCTGCATCGTCACCGACGGCCTCGGCCGCACCAACGTGCCGGGCGTCTACGCCATCGGCGACGTCGCCGGCCCGCCGATGCTCGCCCACAAGGCCGAGCACGAGGGTGTCATCTGCATCGAGGCCATCAAAGGCCTGCATCCCCACCCGCTCGAGAAGGCGAAGATCCCCGGCTGCACCTACTGCACGCCGCAGATCGCCTCGGTCGGCCTGACGGAGGCGAAGGCGAAGGAGACTGGTCGCAAGCTCAAGGTCGGCCGCTTCCCGTTCATCGGCAACGGCAAGGCGATCGCGCTCGGCGAGCCGGAGGGCCTGGTGAAGACGATCTTCGACGCCGACACCGGCGAACTCATCGGTGCCCACCTCGTCGGCGCCGAGGTGACCGAGCTCATCCAGGGCTTCGTCGTGGCGATGAACTGCGAGACGACGGAGGCCGAGCTGATGCACGCCGTCTTCCCGCACCCGACCCTGTCGGAGACGATGCACGAGAGCGTGCTCGATGCTTACGGGCGGGTGATCCACGCCTGAGGGCGGTTTTCGCTCGCCTTGTCCGAAGTCTCGCGCTTGGATGCCACGACGTGGCGCTGCGCGAGACTGAACGATGATCTGCACGAAGATCATGCGGGACCCGGATGGTCAGGCCGTCCACCTCCTGGGGGAGGTGTCCTTTCCGGATGGGGTCGAAGATGTCGTCGTGGTGGCGGATGGCCCGCGCCGCATCATCATCCCGGCCTGGGCAAGCTGGGACGATTTCTTCGAGCAGCCGGGAATCGCAATGGAACGCGGACCGCAACCGAGTTTTGATCGCGGCGCGTCGACTTTGCTGTGGCCGCCCGCGGACCGGCTTGCGCGTGGTCGTCGATCTTGATGTGAATGGAAGCGGCGGGCCCCATCGGAGCCGGCCAACCGGTTCGGGAGCGGGAGGGCAGCATGGGCTCGATTCAGGTCAAGGATATCGTCGTCTGGGTGATCATCGGCTTGATCGCCGGGTGGCTCGCGAGCTTCATCGTCGGCGGCGGCGGCATCTTCAGCTACATCATCTGGGGCCTGCTCGGCTCGATCGTCGGCGGCATCCTCGTGCGGGTGACCGGCATCAGGCTGAACCTCGGCAACGCGATCATCGACCAGATCGTCGTTGCGGCGGTCGGTGCGATCATCGTCGTCATCATCGCGCGCATCATCGCCTGACGGCGGAACGGCGGAACGGTCCCCGGCGTTGCGGCGGGCGGTCCGCTCGCGGCGCTGCGCAACGATCACCATATGCAGTGCCGGGGCGGGCGAGGTGCCCGCCCGGCCGGGACACAACGGGAGCAGGACATGGTTGGTGTGGGCTGGTTCGCGACAATCATCATCGGCATCCTCGCAGGGTGGATCGCCGAGAAGATCATGAACCGCAGCCACGGGCTGATCCTCAACCTGATCGTCGGCCTGATCGGCTCCGTGATCGGCAAGTATCTCGCCGAGAACGTCTTCCAGCTGGCGGTCGCGCCAGGCTGGATCGGCAGCATCATCGTGTCCACGATCGGCGCGGTGATCCTGTTGTTCATCGTCGGACTTATTCGGCGCTGAAGCAGGACGGGCGTGCCGACGCCATGGCGAGCGATGCATCAGCTGTTGCGCCATCTGCGCGACAGCCATGCCGCCGCCACCCTCGACGGACCGCCCCACCGACGCTAAGACACCGGTGACAGGAGGCTCTTCCCGCATGGTCACCGTCCTCGACACCGTCAGCGGCGCCGCCGCCCGTCCGCGCCATCCGGAAAAGGCGCACCGGCCGGACGCGCCGCTGCTGCGCAAGCCGGACTGGATCCGCGTTCGCGCGCCGGGCTCCGAGGCGTTCAAGGAAACGCACGGGATCGTCAAGGAACACGGCCTCGTCACCGTCTGCGAGGAGGCCGGCTGCCCGAACATCGGCGAGTGCTGGTCGAAGCGGCACGCCACCTTCATGATCATGGGCGACACCTGCACGCGGGCCTGCGCCTTCTGCAATGTGCGCACCGGCCTGCCGGGGCCGCTCGATCCGAACGAGCCGGCGAAGGTTGGCGACTCGGTGGCGAAGCTCGGCCTCGCCCATGTCGTGATCACGTCGGTCGACCGCGACGATCTCGCCGACGGTGGTGCTGCCCACTTCGCTGCCGTCATCCGCGAGATCCGCGCCGCGGCGCCGGGCACGACGATCGAGATCCTGACGCCGGACTTCCTGCGCAAGCCGGGCGCGCTCGAGGTCGTCGTGGCGGCGAAGCCCGACGTCTTCAACCACAACCTCGAGACGGTCGCCTCGAACTACCTGACGGTCCGCCCCGGGGCGCGCTACTTCCACTCAATCCGGCTGCTGCAGCGGGTGAAGGAGCTCGATCCGACGATCTTCACGAAGTCCGGCATCATGGTCGGCCTCGGCGAGGAGCGGAACGAGGTGCTGCAACTGATGGACGACCTCAGGACGGCGGAGGTCGATTTCCTGACGATCGGCCAGTACCTGCAGCCCACCCGCAAGCACCACGCGGTCATCAAGTTCGTCACCCCCGACGACTTCAAGGGCTACGAGACGGTGGCCTACACCAAGGGCTTCCTGATGGTGTCGTCGAGCCCGCTGACGCGCTCCTCGCATCACGCCGGCGAAGACTTCGAGCGCCTGAAGGCGGCGCGCCTGGCGCGGCTCGCGACGACGTCGCCCCAGGCGGCCGCGGCGCACGCCTGATCGTGCCACGCTTCGAAACGAAACGCCGCGTGTCCCATGCGGCCAACGAGATGTTCGCCCTCGTCGCGGACGTGGAAAGCTATCCGCGCTTCGTGCCGCTCTGCCAGTCGCTGGTGGTGCGCGGCCGCAAGCGCCAGGACGACGGCACGGAGATCGTCGTCGCCGACATGACGGTGGCCTACAAGGTCTTCCGCGAGACGTTCACGTCCCGCGTCGTCCTCGATCCGATGAAGCAGCAGATCGACGTCACCTATCTCGACGGTCCGATCCGCCACCTCGAGAACCGCTGGCGCTTCCATCCGATTGATGAGCGTCACAGCGAAGTGGTGTTCTACATCTCCTACGAGTTCCAGAACCGGGCACTCGCGGCGATCATGGGGGCGGTGTTCGAACAGGCGTTCCGCCGTTTCGCGGAAGCCTTCGAGACGCGGGCCGACGAGGTCTACGGACGGGCCTGAACCGGGCGGGCGAGGGGGAGCTTCCAGATAGGCGAAAGCCCCGGGCGGTGGCCCGGGGCTTTGCCGTTGGCGATGACGGGAGCTCAGCGCTGGCGGTCGCGCTGCTGCTCGGTGTCGAGGTGGCGGTTCTGCTCGGTGCCGGGCTGACCGCCCTGCTGGTGATCGCGACCCGGCTGAGCGGGCTGCTGGCTCTGCTGGCCGCCGGGCTGGTCCTGACCGCCCTGCTGGCCACCCTGGCCGCCCTGCTGGCTGTCCCGCCCGGGCTGCTGGCCCGGCTGCTGGCTCTGCTGGCCGCCGCGCTGGTCCTGGCCACCCTGCTGGTCGCGACGCTGGTCCGGGTTCTGGTTCTGGTTCGTCATGGTTCATCCTCCTCGCGCCCCGCACCACATCAACGCGGGCTGACGTGCGACGTTCCGCTGGTCCGCGCTAAATCATTGAAGATCAAAGAATATGCAGATGGTCTGACTGCCCATTTGGCAGGCTTGGACGACCTGTTGCGGCGTGGTGGCGCGGGCCGCAATCGGTGTGTATAACGCCCGCCACCCATGCCCGGCCTTGCCGCGCGTGGCGGATGCGATCGAGGAATGCGACGATGATCAACAAGGCGAGCCCGGTGAAGCCGGTGGCGGGGCAGGGAGGCGCGGCACGTCAGCCGGCGTGGAACCCGACCACGTGGCGCTCGCTGCCCATCCAGCAGGTGCCGGACTATCGGGATCCCGCGGCGCTGGCCGCCGTCGAGGCACGTCTCGCGAGCTATCCGCCGCTTGTGTTCGCCGGTGAGGCGCGCAAGCTGAAGGCGGAACTCGCGAGCGTCGCCGCTGGCGAGGGCTTCCTGTTGCAGGGCGGCGACTGCGCCGAATCCTTTGCCGAGCATCACGCCGACAACATCCGCGACTTCTTCCGCGTCTTCCTGCAGATGGCGGTGGTGCTGACCTATGCGGCGGCGCAGCCGGTCGTGAAGGTCGGCCGTATCGCCGGCCAGTTCGCCAAGCCGCGCTCGGCGCCGAACGAGAAGCAGGGTGACGTCGAGCTGCCGGCCTACCGCGGCGACATCGTCAACGACATCGCCTTCACGCCCGAGGGGCGCTATCCCGATCCGCAGCGCATGGAGATGGCGTACCGGCAGTCGGCGGCGACGCTCAACCTTCTGCGCGCCTTCGCCCAGGGCGGCTACGCCAACCTCGACTACGTGCATCAGTGGATGCTCGGCTTCGTCAAGGACAGCCCGCAGAGCCACCGCTACCAGACGATCGCCGACCGCATCACCGAGTCGCTCGCCTTCATGCGGGCCTGCGGCGTCAGCTCGGATTCGGTGGCGCAGCTGCGCTCGACCGACCTCTACACCAGCCATGAGGCGCTGCTGCTCGGCTACGAGCAGGCGCTGACGCGCGTCGATTCGACGAGCGGCGACTGGTACGCCACGTCGGGCCACATGCTCTGGGTGGGCGACCGCACCCGGCAGCCGGATCATGCGCACGTCGAGTTCTGCCGCGGCGTCAAGAACCCGCTCGGCCTGAAGTGCGGCCCGAGCCTCGAGCCGGACGGGCTGATCCGCCTGATCGACCTGCTCAATCCCGACAATGAGCCGGGCCGGCTGACGCTGATCGCCCGCTTCGGTGCCGACAAGGTGCTCGAGCACCTGCCGCGGCTGATCCGGGCGGTGGAGCGCGAGGGGCGGACGGTGGTGTGGTCGTGCGATCCGATGCACGGCAACACGGTGTCGATGAACGGCTACAAGACGCGGCCGTTCGACCGCATCCTGCGCGAGGTCGAGGGCTTCTTCGCCGTCCACCGCGCCGAGGGCACGCACGCCGGCGGCGTCCACATCGAGATGACGGGCAAGAATGTCACCGAGTGCACCGGCGGCGCGCGGGCGATCACGGCCGAGGACCTGCAGGACCGCTACCACTCGCACTGCGACCCGCGCCTCAATGCCGAGCAGGCGATCGAGCTCGCCTTCCTGATCGCCGAGAACCTCAAGAAGGAGCGCGAGGACCGGCGCCGTCACGCGCCGGCCGTCGCGGTCGGCTGAGGCCGACGGGGCGGTGACGACGATCATTTGGTTCGTCGTCGCCGCCATCGCCGAGATTGCCGGCTGCTTCGCAGCCTGGGCGGTGCTGAGGCTCGATCGGTCGCCGTGGTGGCTGCTGCCCGGAGCGCTTGCGCTGGCGCTGTTCGCCTACGCCCTGACGCGGGTCGAGGCTGATTATGCCGGCCGCGCCTATGCTGCCTATGGCGGCATCTATATCGCCGCGGCGCTCGTCTGGCTGTGGCTCGCCGAGGGACGGATGCCGGACCGCTGGGATGTCACGGGAGCGGCGCTCGCGGTGGCGGGGACGTTCGTCATCCTGTGGGGGCCGCGCGGCTGAGGCCGGCGACCGCGGCGAGCGGGCGCATTCGGGCGTTCGGCGCTGGCGGACGGATTGTTCAACCGGAGACGCCTCGCAGCGCCAGGCGCGCGCGATTATCTCTGTGCCGGTATCCAATCCGGAGTCTGGCTATGCTGCCGACGCTCTTCCTCTCCCATGGCTCGCCGATGATCGCCCTGCAGGATTCGCCGGCGCGGCGGTTCCTGCTCGAGCTGGGGACGCGGCTGCCAAGGCCGAAGGCGATCATCGTTGCCTCGGCGCACTTCGAGACGCCGATGCCGGTGGTCGTCACCGATGCGGCGCCGGAGATGATCTACGACTTCGGCAACTTCGACCCGCGGCTGTTCGAGATCGTATACCCGGCGCCGGGCGAGCCCAGCCTCGCGATGACGGTGGCTGAGCGCTTGCAGGCGGCGGGGCTCGGTCCGCGGGTTGCGCCGAAGCGCGGATACGACCACGGCACCTGGATCCCGCTCGCGCTGATGTATCCGGACGCCGACATCCCGGTCGTGCAGGTGTCGATTCAGCCGAACGCCGATCCCGCCCATCACCTCGCCGTCGGGCGAGCGCTGGCGGGCCTCGCCGCCGAGGACGTGCTGGTGATCGGATCGGGATCGCTGACCCACAATCTCGGCGAGGTCTTCGACCGGCGACGCGGCGGCTTCCGCCCGCTCGAGGGGCCGATCGATGCCTGGGCCACGAGTTTCGCCGACTGGTTCGCGGACAGGATCGCCGCGAACGACGTGGCGGCGCTGACGGACTACCGCCGGCAGGCGCCGGAGGCGGTCCGCAACCATCCCCACGACGACCACCTGCTGCCGCTCTACGTGGCGCTCGGCGCGGCCGGGGAGGGGGCGCGTCCGGAGCGCGTCCACACCTCGGGCCAGCACGGCTCCCTGATGATGGACGCCTATGCCTGGTGGCCAAAGGCCGAGGCGTCGCGCGCGGCTGCGTGACGACGCAAAGTTCGCGCCCCTCAGCGGGGAACGCGATGGCCGCGGCCGCGCCGCCACACCGCCGAGATGCCGGCGACAATGTCGGCGAAGAGCCGCGGCGGCAGGAAGCCGAACGCGGTGCGACGCACGTCGCCCGGGACGGGCCGCAAGTCAAAGCCTGGCCAGGCGAACTCATTCAGCTCGTCGACGATGACCCAAGAAGGCTCGTCGTCCAGCCCGAGGTGACGTTTGACGCGCAGCGGAACCTCGATCCCGGAGTGGGGGTCGACCGGACGCACGTGCGTGATCGGAGCGACCAAGACTGTCGGCGGCCCATCCGGGATCCGCTTCACCGACAAGACCACGACACACGGTCGATGCTTCAGCCCCTCCTCGCGCCCTGCGGCATGCTCGTGGTGCCCGAGATAGGCGTAGGAGATGACGAGGCCAGGCTCCGGATCGGGGAGCGTCATCGCTTAGATGACGCCGCCTCTTGCAGTAGCGCATCGAGGTGGTCGTGGCGTTCAGCCATCTTCGTCCGAGCGATCGCTTCAATCTCTGTTTCCTCGAGGTCGGCGACGGCTCGCGACCGCGGCATCAGCGCCTTGAGCCGCTGCAGGTCGTCGAAGTCCAACGAGGAGACGAAGTAGCCGGTTGTGCGACCGTGACTTGTGACGGCAACCGGCTCACGCTGGGCGATCTCGCGGTAAAGGCCGAAGTTTCGGGCAAATTCGGAGGCTGTGACTTTACGCATGGTATCCTCGCTCATCATGAAAATGCGCATTTTGCGAGAAATGCGCAAGCCTGATTGCGGGCCCGCCGACCCCTGGCGATGGAGCGTCGTCGCGCGCGTTGCCGCCGCCGCGCGGCCGCGCTAGACGGAACGCATGCCCACTCCCGATACGCTCCGCCTCGCGCTCGCGCAGTTGAACCCGACCGTCGGCGACGTCGCCGGCAATCTCGCGCTCGCGCGCACGGCGCGGGCCGAGGCTGCCGCCGCGGGGGCGGACGTGATCGTCTTCACCGAGCTCTTCCTCGCCGGCTATCCGCCGGAGGACCTCGTGCTGCGGCCGTCGTTCCAGGACGCCTGCCGGAGGGCCACCGAGGACCTCGCCGCCGACACTGCCGACGGCGGGCCGGCGGTCATCGTCGGCACGCCCTGGGCGGAGGGTGGAGACGTCTACAACGCCGTCGCAGTGCTCGACAGCGGTCGCGTCGAGGCCGTGCGCTTCAAGGTCGACCTGCCGAACTACGGGGTCTTCGACGAGAAGCGGGTGTTCGCGTCCGGTCCGCTGCCCGGCCCGGTTATGCTGCGCGGCGTCCGGCTCGGCGTGCCGGTGTGCGAGGACATCTGGAGCCCGGACGTCGTCGAGTGCCTGAGCGAGACCGGCGCAGAGATCCTCGTTGTGCCGAACGGCTCGCCCTATCGCCGCACCGTCTACGACGAGCGCGCGAACGTCGCAGCGGCGCGCATCGCCGAGACCGGCCTGCCACTCGTCTACGTCAATCAGGTCGGCGGCCAGGATGAGCTCGTCTTCGACGGGGCGTCCTATGTGCTCAACGCCGACCACGCGCTGGCCGTCGCGCTGCCGGCCTTCGAGACGGCGGTGGTGCTGACCGAGTGGCGGCGCACCGCCGACGGGTGGCGCTGCGCCGACGGTCCGAAGGCGGTGCGCGACGACGGCGAGCGCGCCGACTACCGCGCCTGCATGCTCGGCCTGCGCGACTATGTGAACAAGAACGGCTTCCCGGGCGTCGTGCTCGGCCTGTCGGGCGGCATCGACTCCGCCATCTGCGCGGCGCTGGCGGTGGATGCGCTGGGGCCGGAGCGCGTGCAGTGCGTGATGCTGCCCTACCGCTTCACCTCGAGCGACAGCCTCGACGATGCCGCGGCGTGCGCCGATGCCTTGGGCGTCCGCTACGACAGCGTGCCGATCGGGGCGGTGGTGGAGGCCTTCGAGGCGGCGCTCGCGTCGATGTTTGCCGGCATGGGCCGCGGCGTGGCTGAGGAGAACCTGCAGTCGCGGGCCCGCGGCACGCTGCTGATGGCAATTTCCAACAAGCTCGGACCGATGGTGGTGACGACCGGCAACAAGTCGGAGATGTCGGTCGGCTACGCGACGCTCTATGGCGACATGAATGGCGGCTTCAACCCGATCAAGGACCTCTACAAGACCGAGGTCTACCGCCTGTCGGCGCTGCGCAACACCTGGAAGCCGGCGGACGCGATGGGGCCGGGGGGCATCGTCATCCCCGAGCGCATCCTCACCAAGGCGCCGACGGCGGAACTGCGCGAGAACCAGACCGATCAGGATTCCCTGCCGCCCTACGACGTCCTCGATGCCGTGCTGGAGCGGCTGGTGGAGCGGGAACGCAGCGTCGCCGAGATCGTCGCGGAAGGCTTCGACGAGGCGACGGTGCGACGGGTCGAGCGGCTCTTGACGCTCGCGGAATACAAGCGCCGGCAGGCGGCGCCGGGCGTCAAGGTGACGAAGCGCAACTTCGGCCGCGACCGCCGCTATCCGATCACCAACCGCTTCCGCGATCCCGCCTGACGGCCGCGCAGCTCCGCGGCCCCGCAAACTCGCCGACGTCGGCGATGGGGGCTCCGGTGGTCACGGGCCTTGCAGGAACTCTGGCCCGATGGTGCGGACCCGCAACGGCTCCGGCGTGCTCGCCGGGACCGGCGCGCCGCGGGGCGCCGTCGCCGTCGACGCGGCCGGCGTGAAGACGGCCTCTTCTGCAGCCTCGTCGGAAAGGACCGCGGCGTCCGCAATCGGTGCTGCGGCGGTCTGTGCCTCAGGAAGGATTGCCGCCGGCCCGGCTACCGGGATCGGCTGCGTGGCGGCCGTGGGCGCCGTGATCAGGGCGGCCGGACCGGCTGCGCTCGCGTCGATGGCCGCCGGCATGTCCGATGCGTCGCCCTCGATCATCGCCGGCTCGGCCACGATTGCCATGACCTCGGAGCCGACGCTGCCGGCGTTCGCGAGGCCGTCGATGGCGGCGGCCGCGTCGGACGTGATCGCCGGCGAGTAGGCGGCACGCGACCCCTCGACGTCGATCAGTTCCTGGCCGTCGGCAGAGACGATCATCTTCGCCTCGAAGGTGCAGGAGCACGACGGGTTGTAGGTCTTGCGGTAGACGAAGGCGGTCTCGAGCTCCTTGTAGGAGCGGCCGTCGGCGACCCGGTACATGTTCTCCGATTCCGAGCCGGAGGAGTGGGCGTAGAGCGCGGCCTGGGGGCACAGCGACTGGCAGACGGCGTCGTCGCGGGCAAAGTTGCCGCGCGAGGTCACCGTGCTGATCGGGAAGTAGTAGCCGTCGCAGGAGCGCACGCAGAGCGTCCGGTAGGATCCGCCGCCGAAGAAGTGGCGCGCGTAGGTGACCTTGCCATCGCCGTCGACGGCCTCGCGCTCGCCGCTGCGGGTCGTCGTTTTCGGACCGGGCTGGAGGCTGGTGAGGGTCGCCGCACCGCCGCCGGCGGCCGCGCCGGGGCGCGCGGCGTCGCCGCGACCGCCGCCGAAGAGGAGAGACAGCAGACCACCGCCCTCGGTCCGCTTCGTCGAGACGATGCGGTTGTTCTGCACGACATAATCGGGGCGAGTGGTGCCGCGCTCGGTCGCGACCTGTGCGGGTGCGGGTTCGGCCGGGCGCGCCTGCTGCTGGCGTGCGGGTGCAGCCTGGCCGCACTTCTGCTTCGCCATCTGGGCCTGGATGCGCTTGCGGCGGTTCTGGTCGCCGGCGCCGCCGCGCGCCTCGAGGGCGGCGACCTGGCCGGAGACGGTGCGGATGGTGGAGTCGATGCCGGCACAGGCGCGCGGCCGGCCCATGCTGTTGGAGCCCTGGCAGCCGTTGGCCTTCGACTGGCGCTGCAGCGAGGCGAGACGCTTGCGTGCTGCCGCAAGGTTGCCGCCGCCGCCGCCGGACACTGCATTGAGCTGCGACTGCAAGTCGGCGCAGCTTTGCGCGCGCACCGGACCTGCGGTCAGCAGGAAACCGGCGACCGTCGCCGCGACCAGAACGCTACCCGTCTTCCACATCGTCGAGGCCCTCTGGTCCTCGCCCCCGGCCGCCACATCAGGCGAACGCCGGCTCCGGCGCTGACGCTCCCTGCCGCCAGCAAGGCGGCATCCCTGATCCGTCGACACTCAAACGCCTATTACGTCGTCCTGGCGGGATCAAGCCGCTTCCACGTCCCTATCACCCCACCGTGACGCATGCGTGAGACGTGGTTAAGCCATCTTCGCTCGGCAAGAACCGGGCCCAGGCCACGGCGTCCGTGCCTTCCGGGGTGCGCCGCCACGGTCACTGGCCGGGGCGGCGCAGCCGTCGTAGAGAGGTCGCAACGGCCGGCACGCGCACGGGGAACCGATGGACTTCAACGTTACGCTCGGCGGCGTGCTTCTCGCCGGCCTCCTGTCGTTCGCCTCGCCCTGCGTGCTGCCGCTGGTGCCGCCCTACCTCTGCTACGTCGCCGGGACATCTCTCGACGCCCTGACGGCCGGGGAGGGCAACCGGGCGGCGGCGCGCCGGACGCTGGCGGCGGCCGCGGCCTTCGTGCTCGGCTTCTCGACGGTGTTCGTCACGCTCGGCCTCACCGCCTCGCTGCTCGGCCGCATGCTCGCCGCCCACCTGCCGACGCTGTCGATCGTCGCCGGCGTCGTCATCATCGTCATGGGCCTGCATTTCCTCGGCGTCTTCCGCATCGGCCTGATCAGCCGCGAGGCGCGCGTGACGGTGCAGCACAAGCCGCCGGGCCTGATCGGTGCCTACGTTCTCGGGCTCGCCTTCGCTTTCGGCTGGACGCCGTGCATCGGCCCGGTGCTCGCCGCCGTGCTGGCGGTGGCGGGCAGTTCCGACAGCGTCGGCACCGGCGGGCTGCTGCTTGCCGTCTACGCCCTCGGGCTCGGGGTGCCGTTCCTCATCGCCGCAGCGGCGTCAGGGCCGTTCATTCGCTTCATGAACCGCTTCAAGCGCCACCTCGGCACGGTCGAGAAGACGATGGGGGGCCTGCTCGTGGTCACCGGCGTCCTGTTCCTGACGGGCCAGATGACGGCGCTGTCGTTCTGGCTGCTCGAGACCTTCCCGGCCCTTGGACTGATCGGCTGAGAGTTGCGGCGGTTCGCCACTTGCGCGCGCGCGGCATTGCCGACACCTTTCGCTCCCCTAGAACAGCTCCAGGCGGACAAGCGTGGGGCGGGGGCCGGCGCGTCCGGAGCCGATGAATGGAGAGGAGACGGTCGATGCGGATTAGGATCGGAGCGGCATTCGGTGCCGCGGTGTTGGTCGCGGCGGCGTCGTCGGCTTGGGCGGACGGCGATCCGGCCAAGGGCGAAGTCGTCTTCAAGAAGTGCGCTGCCTGCCACGCCGTAGGCCCGGACGCCAAGGCGAAGGTCGGTCCGCCGCTCAACGGCGTTGTCGGTGGTCCCTGGGGCCACGTCGAGGGTTATGCCTTCTCCAAGCCGCTTCTGGCGGGCAAGGCCGAGGGCAAGATGTGGGATGTGGCCACGCTCGACGCCTATCTCGAGGCGCCGAAGAAGATCATCCCGGGCGGCAAGATGGCGTTCGCCGGCCTGCGCAAGCCCGAAGAGCGCGCCGACGTGATCGCTTATCTCGCCCAGTTCAACGCGGCCGGCGAGAAGCAGTAGGCCAATCCGGAAGGACGGCGTCGCCAACGGGCGGCGCCGCCCTCGGAAAGACGATCCGGCCTCGGCAATGGCCGGTTCCCAGTCCGTTTTGTGTCTGTGACCATCGGAGAACGTCCGCTTTCCGCAGGTTCGTTCCGCCAGTCGTGAGCCAGGGGAGAGCGGGCGTGCGAAGGTGCATCGTGACGGCGATCGCGGTGCTGGTCTTCGCAACAGCCTCGGTCGTCGCGCACGCGGCACCGCCGCTCGCCGCCGAGGTTGGCCCGGCAGTCGAGGGTCGTACCTCTCACAACGCCGGCTGGGCGCCGCCGCAGGGACGTCCGGTCATTCCGGCCAACATCATCGACGGCAACGACGATCGTGGTTCCTTGCTGGAACTCGGGCCGGTCCTCGGGCTGTCCACCGCCGAGATCGCCCGCATCCGCCGTGTCTCCGGCTATGTCGGGTGCCTGTCGTCCCCGCCATCGATGGGGGCGGGGATGCTGTTCCTCGATAACAGGCAGATCATCACCGCCGCCCACATCCTGTTCGAGCCCTCCGGCAAGCCGCGCCGCAAGTGCTTCTTCCGCACCCAGGACCCGGAGCCCTTCCACACCGAGCTTGACCTGTCGCCCGGGGCGACCCGCTTCGGGGCGAAGGTGCCGAAGGCGGGGTCGTCGCAGGACTTCGCGGTGGTGCGCCTGCTCGAGCCGGTGCCGGGGGGCGTCCCGCTTCCGGTCGCGGTGTCGCCAGCCCGCGCCGGCGAGGAGTTGATCGTCGTCACGGCCCATCCGGCCGGTATGGCGCGCGAGGTCGACAAGGGTGTCCCGGTGGTGCAGGGGTGCGCGGTGCGACGGGTGGCACCGCCGGCATCGCCGGCGACGGCCTCGATGCTGCGCACCGACTGTGACGCCACCGGTTCCTCCTCGGGCGGGATGAACATGACGCGCGTCGGCGGCCAGCTGATGCTGCGGGCCATCACGGTTGCGACCGGGCCGTGGCGCGACAAGCGGCTGGAGGGGGCTCCCTTCAACGAGAAGGCGGGCAGCCAGACGGTCGCGATCGCCCTCGACGGCCCCGTGCTGACTGCGGCGCGCGGGCTTGCCGCCGGTGCGCCGTAAAGACGGTGCGCGGCCTGATCGTCGGCTTGCAATGCGAGGGCCGGTGGCTATAGTCCGCGCCGCTTCCAAGGCCTGCGCGCCGGGGAAAACACACACACGGGATCTGGCCGCTGGCGGCCAAGATCCGAGGAACGAGGACGCCCGATGTTCGTAACCGAAGCCTTCGCGCAGGCGCCCGGCGGAATGGGCGGTGGCACCGACCTTTTGATGTCGCTGCTGCCGTTCGTCGCGATCTTCGCGATCATGTACTTCCTGATCCTGCGCCCACAGCGCCAGCGCATGAAGCAGCACCAGGAACTGGTGAAGAACATCCGCCGCGGCGATACGGTCGTCACCTCGGGCGGCTTGATCGGCAAGGTCGCCAAGGTGGTCGACGAGACCGAGCTGCAGCTCGAGGTCGCCGAGGGCGTGCGCGTTCGCGTCATCCGCTCCACCATCACCGAGGTGCGCGCCAAGGGCGAGCCGGTCAACGACAACGCCTGACGTTACCGACGCGCCGGACGCCGGCGGAGAGACAAAGCCAGGCCATGCTCTATTTCGCCCGCTGGAAGATCGTTGCGATCATCGCCGTCATCGTCGCGGGTTTCCTGGCGATGCTGCCGAACTTCTTTCCCGCCTCGACGGTTGCCGAATGGCCGTCGTTCCTGCCGAAGCGGCAGATCGTGCTCGGCCTCGACCTGCAGGGCGGCGCCTATCTGCTCTACGAGGTCGACCGCAAGGACTACGAGCAGAAGCGGCTGCGGACGCTCGTGGGCGAGATTCGCGACACGCTCCGCCGCGAGCCGCGCATCGGCTACACGGGCCTCGGCGTCCAGGGTGACGCGGTTCAGGTGCGCATCCGTGACAGCGAGCGCTTCGAGGATGCCCGCCAGCGCCTCGATGAACTGCGCAACCCGCTGACATCGACGCTGATGGGCGGCTCGCCGGTCGACGAGTTCGCCGTCGCCATGGGCAGCGACGGCGTCGCGCGCTTCACCTTCACCGAAGACGGCATGACGCAGCGGGTCCGTTCGATCGTCGACCAGTCGATCGAAGTGATCCGCCGCCGTGTCGACGAACTCGGCACCACGGAGCCGAGCATCCAGCGCGAGGGCGAGGATCGCATTCTCGTCGAGGCGCCCGGGCTGCAGGACCCCGGACGCCTGAAGGCGCTGATCGGCCAGACCGCGGCCCTGACCTTCCATCTGGTCGACGTCACCTCCTCGATGGCCGATGCCCTGCAGGGGCGTTCGCCGCCCGGCACGATGCTGCTCAATTCGGTCGATGATCCGCCCCAGCCCTACATCGTCGAGGAGACGCCGCTTCTGACCGGCGAGGACCTCATCGACGCGCAGCCGAACTTCGACCAGAACACCAACGAGCCGGTGGTGTCGTTCCGCCTGTCGACAACCGGTGCCCGCAAGTTCGGGACGGTGACCGCCCAGAACGTCGGCCGCCCCTTTGCGATCGTGCTCGACGACGAGGTGATCTCGGCGCCGGTGATCCGCGAGCCGATCACCGGTGGT
This sequence comes from uncultured Segnochrobactrum sp., assembly GCA_964503995.1. Taxonomy (GTDB): domain Bacteria; phylum Pseudomonadota; class Alphaproteobacteria; order Rhizobiales; family Segnochrobactraceae; genus CAMDHY01. Next base: position 67,112 of record CAZDCR010000001.1, on the reverse strand, counting down.
GCCGGACAGATCTCGGGCAGCTTCTCGGTGGAGACGGCGAACGACCTGTCGATCCTGCTCCGGGCGGGCGCGCTGCCGGCGCGGCTGACCATCCTCGAGGAGCGCACGGTCGGGCCTGGCCTCGGCGCCGACTCGATCCGCGCCGGTGTCATCGCGGCGATCGTCGGCGCGATCGCCGTCGTCATCTTCATGATCGCCGTCTACGGCTTCCTCGGCGTCCTCGCCGACCTTGCCGTGATCGTCAACGTCGTGCTCATCCTCGGCGTGATGTCGCTGCTCGGGGCGACGCTGACGCTGCCGGGTATCGCCGGGATCGTGCTCACGATTGGCATGGCGGTGGACTCCAACGTGCTGATCTACGAGCGCATCCGAGAGGAGGCGCGAGCGGGACGGTCCGCGATCTCGTCGATCGACACCGGCTTCACGCGCGCGCTCGCCACCATTCTCGATGCCAACATCACGACGCTGATTGCCGCCGTGGTTCTGTTCTATCTCGGCTCCGGGCCGGTCAGGGGCTTCGCGGTGACGCTCGCCATCGGCATCCTGACGACGATCTTCACCGCCTTCCTGGTGACGCGCCTGATGGTGGCGGTTTGGGTGCGCCGCACCCGTCCGACCGCCATTCCGATCTGACCGGAGTCTCGCAGATGGGCCTGATCCGGCTTTTCCCGGCGAACACGAAAATCCCGTTCATGCGGTGGACGGTGGTGACCGTGCCGCTGACGATCGTTGCGACCGTCATCTCGATCGCCTTGTTCTTCGCCGTCGGCCTCAACTACGGCATCGACTTCCAGGGCGGCACCGTCATCGAGATCAAGACGAAGGACGGGCCGGCCGACATCGGCGAAATCCGCGCCACACTTGATGCGCTGAACCTCGGCGACGTGCAGGTCGTCGAGTTCGGCGCGCCGGACGACGTCCTCATTCGCGTGCAACGCCAGGAGGGCGGCGACGAGGCGCAGCAGCGGGTCATCGTGCTGGTTCAGGACACCTTCGGCGACAGCGTCGACTTCCGCCGCACCGAAGTGGTCGGCCCGCGCGTCTCCGCCGAACTCGCCCGCAACGGTGTCATCGGCGTCGGCGTCGCGCTCCTCGGTATCCTCGTCTACCTGTGGTTCCGCTTCGAGTGGCAGTATGCCATCGGTGCGGTGCTGACGACGGCGCACGACGTCATCATGACGATCGGCCTGTTCGCCGCTCTCCAACTCGACTTCAGTCTGTCGAGTATCGCGGCGATCCTCACCATTCTCGGCTACTCGCTCAACGATACCGTCGTCGTCTATGACCGGATCCGTGAGAACCTGCGCAAATACAAGAAGATGCCGCTGCGTGAGCTGATCGACATGTCGATCAACGACACGCTGTCGCGTACGACGATCACCGCGGTGACGACGCTGCTCGCCCTGACGGCGCTCTATGTCTTCGGCGGTGAGGTGATCAGCTCGTTCGTGCTGGCGATGATCTGGGGCATCTTGGTCGGGACCTTCTCGTCGATCTTCGTCGCCGCGCCGGCTTTGATCCTGTTTGGACTGCGGCCGTCGAAGCCTGCTGCGGACGAGACGCCCAAGTCCGCCACGGCGACCTGACGGCGCCATGAAGGGGCTTCGCGACGCCACGCCGCGCGACGCCCACTTCCCGGGCCGCGCACCGATCGATTCCTATGGCCTCGGCGGCTTTCGGTTCGCCGGCATGTCGCACCGCGGCGGCGTGCTCTGCCTGCCGAGCGGTATCCACGGCTGGGCTTCTGTGCCGTTCGCAGACCTCGGCGAGGGGGACTTCGACCGCGTCGTCGCCGAGGCGGCGGACTTCGAGCTCCTGGTGCTCGGGACGGGGCCGGTGCTCGCCGCAGCACCGGACTGGCTGCGCTGGCGCCTGAAGGAGGTTGGGCTCCGGCTCGAGGCGCTCGATACCGGCGCCGCGATCCGCACCTACAACATCCTGCTGGCGGAGGACCGCGCCGTCGGCGCCGCGCTGTTGCCCGTCGACTGACCGGCTCCGGCCCCCTATCTCCTGCGGCATGAGCGAACTCCCCGACGCCAACCGAGACACCGCGCGCGCCCTCGACCGGGATCGCTATCTCGCGGCGCTGTTTGCGCCCGCGCCGGCGCGGCCGGCCCTGTTTGCGCTCGCGGCCTTCGGCGGCGAGACGGCGCGCGTCCGCGATATCGTGCGCGAGCCGATGCTCGGCGAGATCCGCCTGCAGTGGTGGCACGATGGCCTGTCGGCCGGACCGGGGGAGCCGGCGACCGGCAACCCGGTGCTGGACGGGGTCCGCGCAGCGGCGCTGCAGTGGCACCTGCCGCTCGCCGCCCTGGTGCGGACCGTCGAGGCGCGGCGCCTGACGCTCTATGACGAGCCGTTCGCGACGCTGACCGACCTCGAGGGCTATGCCGGCGAGACCGATGGCACGCTGACGCAGCTCGCGGCGATCGTGCTCGCCGAGGGGCAGGACCCGCAGACTGGGACGATCGCCGGACATGCCGGCGTCGCGGAGACGCTGGTGCAGACGATCGCGGAGATGCCGGCGCTGGCGGCGCGCGGACGCTGCCTCTTGCCGCTCGACGTGCTGGACCGGCACGGGGCGGAGGTGGCCGACATTCTCGCCGGGCGCGCCACGCCGGCGCTGTCGGCGGCGCTCGCCGACCTCTCGGATGCGGCGCGGTCGCACCTCGATGCGGTGCGGGCGGGGCTCGCCGGCGCCGCACCGGCGGTGCTGCCGGCCTTCCTGCATCTCGCGCCGCTGCGCGGCCGCCTGGCGGCGCTGACGCGGCCAGGGCGCGACCCGTTCAAGACAGCGCTGGCGCCTTCACCGCTCCGCGATCAGTGGCGCCTCTGGCGGGTCGCCCGGGCGCCGTCGCGACGCCTCTGAGGGGCGGCCCGGACAGCCTACTCCGCTGCCGCAGCGGCTTCGTCGACGCCGAGCCAGGCGCGGGCGTCGGCGAGCGCACGGGCGCTCATGGCGCGCTTGCGGGCGACCGACTTCGCCGTGCCGCGCAGCCGTACGCCACCCTCCGACGTCGGCGCCTCGATCGGCGGAAACAGGCCGAAGTTGACGTTCATCGGCTGGAAGGTCCGCCGGCCGCCTTCGTCGGCGCCGAGGTGGCCGCCGGTGATGTGGGCGAGGAGGGCGCCGATCGCCGTCGTCGCCGGCGGCGGGCTCACCGGCTGGCCGAGCCGCTCTTCGGCTGCGAAGCGGCCGGCAAGCAGGCCCATCGCCGCCGATTCGACGTAGCCCTCGCAACCCGTGATCTGGCCGGCGAAGCGGATCCGTCCGTCCGCCTTCAGCGCCAGCGTCCCGTCGAGCAGGGCCGGGGAGTTGAGGAAGGTGTTGCGGTGCAGGCCGCCGAGGCGAGCGAACTCCGCCTTCTCGAGCCCCGGAATCATCCGGAAGATGCGCACCTGCTCGGCGTACTTCAGCTTGGTCTGGAAGCCGACCATGTTGAAGAGCGTGCCGAGGGCGTTGTCCTGGCGGAGCTGCACGACCGCATAGGGCTTCGGCTGTGGCATGCGGGGATTGGTGAGGCCGAACGGCTTCATCGGGCCGTGGCGCAGCGTTTCCGGCCCGCGCGCTGCCATCTCCTCGATCGGCAGACAGCCGTCGAAGTAGGGGGTGGACGCCTCCCACTCCTTGAACGACGTCACCTCTGCCGAGACCAGCGCCGCGATGAACGCGTCGTAGGTCTCGCGGTCCATCGGGCAGTTGAGGTAGTCGGCGCCGGTGCCGCCCGGCCCTGCCTTGTCGTAGCGCGACTGGAACCAGACGGTGTCGAAGTCGATGGTGTCGCGGTGGACGATCGGCGCGATGGCGTCGAAGAAGGCGAGCTGGTCCGTGCCGGTGAGGGCGCTGATGGAGCGGGCGAGCGCCCCGGAGGTCAGCGGCCCGGTGGCGACAATCGCGACGTCTGCATCCTCCGGGGGAAGCGACGTCACCTCCTCGCGGCGGATCGTGACGAGCGGCTCGGCCTCGATCGCGGCGGTCACGGCGGCGGCGAAGCCCTCGCGGTCGACCGCGAGCGCGCCGCCCGCCGGCACCTGGTTGCGGTCGGCGGCGGCCATCACCAGCGAGCCGGCGAGGCGGAGCTCGGCGTGCAGCAGGCCGACGGCGTTGGTCTCGGCGTCGTCGGAGCGGAAGGAGTTCGAGCAGACGAGCTCGGCGAGCCGGTCGGTGTGGTGGGCGTCGGTCATCTTGACCGGCCGCATCTCATGCAGCACCACCGGCACGCCGCGGCGGGCGAGTTGCCACGCCGCCTCGCAGCCGGCGAGGCCGCCACCGACGATATGCACGGGACGGCGGGGGTCAGTGGTGGTCGCGGGGGTGTTGGTGCTCATGGCCGTGGTATGGATCGCCGCCCGGTGAGCGTCAACGGCCGGGCTCGGCAGCGCCGCGGTGGCGAGAGCCGTGGTGTCGGGAGAGCAGTGTGGCGGAGCGACGGGAAGCGGCGCGAGGGGTGGCGACGGCGCTCGGCCTCGCCGCCGGGCCGGCGGTGGCGCTCGGCATCGCCCGCTTCGGCTATGGCCTGCTGGTGCCGGCGATGCAGGGCGACCTCGGCTGGAGCTACTCCCAGGCCGGCCTCGCCAATGCCGCCAATGCCTTGGGCTATCTCGTCGGAGCGGTGCTGTCGGCGGCCGCGATCGACCGCTTCGGCGCCCGCCGCACGGCGGTCATCGGCCTCGTCGTGACGGTGGCGACGACGGCCGCGACCGGCCTCGTCAGCGACTTTCTCGCCGTGTGCGTGCTGCGCTTTCTCCCGGGGCTCTCGGGTGCGTTCGTGTTCGTCGCCGGCGGCGTCATGGCGGCGCGGCTCGCCGCCGACCGGCCGGGAAGCCGCGGCCTGCTGATCGGCCTCTTCTATGTCGGCCCTGGCGTCGGCATGGCGATCGCCGGGCTGCTGCTGCCAGGCCTGGTGGACGATCGCCCCGACCTCTGGCGCTGGGGGTGGGCGGCCGCGGCGGCGGCGGCGGCGGTCCTGACGCCGGCGTTCGTGCTGGCGGCCCGGCGGGTACCGGCGCCACCGCGCCGCGTGTCGGGTACGGCCGCCAGTCCAGACATGGCGCGCTTCCTGCCGGCGCTCGCGAGCTACTTCGTCTATGCCCTCGGCATGATCGGCTACCTGACCTTCGTCGTCGCCGATCTCGTCGCCGACGGCGCGTCCGCGGCGGTCGTCACGGCGTTCTGGGTGTGTCTGGCGGCCGCGAGCTTTCCAGGGCCGTGGATCTGGCAGCGGCTGCTCGACCGGGCGGACGACGGGCGGGCGATGGCGGTGCTCTGCGCCACCATGGCGGTCGGTGTCGGCCTCTCGATCGTCGGCGGTCTCGTCGGCGTGTTCGCCTCGGCGCTCTTCACCGGCGGCGCCATGTTGACCGTCGTGGCGGCGACGACGTCGCTGGTGCGCAAGGGCATTGCGCCGTCGGCGTGGCCGGCGGGGATCGCGGTGTTCACCGTCGCCTTCGGGGTCGGCCAGACGATCGGGCCTTGGCTCGCCGGCGTCGTCAGCGACCACTTCGGCGGCCTCGATGCGGGACTGACGGTGTCGGGGGCGCTGATGGCGCTCGCCGCGGTGGTTGCGCTTCTGCAGAAACCGGTCTCCGCTTCCCCGGAGCGCCCGTGATTCGTCGGACAGAGGCGCGACAGGGGGAAACCTGCAGATGAGCCTGCGCCGCGCACTCGGCTGCGCCGTCGTGGCGGCGGCGCTGGTGGCCGGCTGCGCGGGCCAGCACGTCGGCCAGCCGCTCAACTGGTACCGGGCGCACGGTGGCACGCCGCCGTCGGGCGACCGCATCTTCGTCTGCCACGCCTTCGGTTGCGCCATCCGCACGCCGGTGACGGTCGCAGCCGCCGATCGTGCGCGGCTCACCCGCATCATGAAGGCGGGCGCCGCATCGCCGGCGGCGGAGCGCAAGGCGATCGCCGAAGCGATCTCGTGGTTCGAGCGGCGCGTCGCCGGGCCGGTCGGCTCCGGCGGCGACGTCGGTGGGCTCGACCTCTGGAATGCCGGCGTGCCCGGCCAACTGGACTGCATCGACGAGGCGACCAACACCACCAGCTACCTGCTGCTGCTGCAATCGTGGAAGCTTTTGCTCCACCACACCGTCGCCTCGCCGGTGGCGCGGGGATTCTTCCTCGACGGCCGCTATCCGCACGCCACCGCTGTTATCGTCGACGACACCACTGGCAAGCCCTGGGCTGTCGATTCCTGGCCGCAGCCGAACGGCGTAAAGCCCGACGTGATGACCCTGCAGCGCTGGTTCGCGTCTTATCCCTGGCGCGACTGAGCCGGTTTGGCGGCGGGCGGGGGACTTGCGCCTCAGTGGCGCTCCGGTCGATCCGTCGCCGCCTGATCTCTGGTGATTTGTCTGACAATATGACCGTCGGAGCGTGTGGGTTGACTCGCGCCACACCGTGAGGCGAGTATTCTTCTGCAAACGATCGCATACACAACGAGCGACGCGGTCGGACATTTCGGAGGGAGGTGCGCGCACATCAGTTGACGTGGACGCCTTCGCAACCGGCCGTGCGAGACCCGCGTCGTGCCGCTGGCCATCGGCGGCGACGCTGGGTCATGCCCGAGGATGCGGCAAAGACCGGGCGTGGGGCCCGTTGGCCGCCGCGACCCCTCGACAGACCGGTCGTGCAGGCACGGCCCTTCAATCCCCATTCCGGTGAGACCGCGCCGCCGCGTCCGTTCAGGCCCGCAGCGGCCGGCCACCGCACCGAAGACCCCGAGCCGCGCAGAACGGACGGGTGCGATCACGGGATCGCCAGGAGGAGACACAGGATGCCGGGCAAAGATCTGTTGCAGTGGTTCACCTCGGCTGCCCTCGCCAGCGCCGCGGTCCTCGCGTTTGCCGGGGTGGCGAGCGCGCAGGACCAGAAGTGCGAGCGGATGCTGCCGCTCAACATCGGCATCGCGGTGGTGCCGCCGAACGTCGTCCACACGACGCCGCACGTCGCCAACGCCCTCGGTCTCTTCGAAAAGTACTGCGTCGAGGCCAAGATGATGCACTTCGAGGGCGGCCAGTCGGCGACGGCGACGACGGCGGTGGCGCAGGGTACGGCGATCGGCAGCATCAATGACGTGGCCATCGGCAACGGCATGCCGGCCAAGCAGTTCTGGGCGCTCGCGCCGCGCATGCCGCAGGCCTACTTCGTCGTCGAGGAGATCAAGACGCCGCAGGACCTGAAGGGCAAGCGGCTGAGTGCTGCCGGTGGCGGTGTCGGCGGCTTCAACTGGCGGATGGCACGCGAGATCCTGACCCAGAACGGCATGTCGGAGGATGACGTGCAGTTCATTTCGCAGGGAACGGCCGGACGGTTGCCCGGCCTTCTGACCGGCCAGCTCGACGGCGTCGCACTGCATCCCGAGGATGTCTTCCTCGCCCAGCAGCAGCTCCCCGGAGCGCACGTGCTCGTGCAACTCGCTGACATGATGCCGAACTACGTCTTCAACGTGTATGGCGCGAGCGACAGCTTCATCGCGGAAAACCGCGAGACGCTCGTCAACGCCACCGCTGCGATGATCGAGGCGAGCCGGCTCATGTACACCGACAAGGAGAAGGTACTGCCGATCATCATCGCCGCCACCGAGAAGCCTCCGGAGGCGGTTGAGTTCGCTTGGGACTACCTCACCAGGAACTGCGTGTGGACGGTGAACACGGGCCTCGACGAGGCGCGTGCCGACTGGTCGGCGGAGGTTTCGGTCCGCAACGGCGACGTCGAAGCCGCCAAGAAGCCGACCTTCGAGCAGCTCGCAGACACCTCGATCAGTGCCGATGCGCTGGCCAAGGTCGGCGGTCCGATCGAGATCGGCAACTGCAAGATGTGAACGGCCCTGGAAGGCGCTCCGCCCGGCCCGGAGGGGACCGGGCGGACGCGTTCCAATCCGCGGAGACCGGATGAAGACCCAGCTCGTCACCCTTGAAACCGACACGACGCCGCTCGACGGGGCGTTCCATGAGCCGGACGGTGGCGCCACCGCCGGCGGCGTGCTGCTCTTCCACGGCAACACCATGAACTTCTACACCGGCGCGCCGCGGTTCCTGCCGCCGGCGCTGACGGCGATGGGCTACGCCTGCCTCGCATTCAACCGGCGCGGCCACGACATCATGAGCATCCGCGACAGCCGCGCCGCCGAGGGCGCCGCCTTTCAGAAGACGGCAGAGGCGATCGAGGACAACCGCATCGCCGCGCGCTGGATGGCCGAGCGTGGCTTCCCGGCACCCGTCATCATCGGCCACTCGAACGGCGGCATGCTCGCGGTTCAGCACGTCGCCGACCATCCCGATACGCCGGCGCTGGTGCTGTTGTCGGCACATGGCGGCGCCGACCAGATGCGAAGGTCGAGCAGCATCGGCCTGCTCGCCGGCAATCGCTTCGCCGAGTTGTCGGCCCACGCCCAGGCGCTGGTCGACGCCGGGCGGGGTCAGGAACTGATGCTGATGCCGGGCTGGTGGTACGTCACCACGGCCGAAAGCTTCATTGACCGGATGACGCAGCTGCCGGATGTCCTTGGTCTCGCACCGGAAATCCGCTGCCCGTCGCTGTTCATCGTGGGCGACGAGGAGCCGGCGGACCTCTATCCGGCGGAGCGCTTCGCGGCCCGCGCCGGCGGCCCGTCCGAGGCCCGCATCCTCGACAACTGCAACCACTTCTATGTCGGCCGCGAGGCCGCAGTGACCGACGCGGTGGTCGATTGGCTGGCTCGGACGCTTCGTCCCGCCGCCACTGGCCAGCTCGCGACCGCTTGAGGGAGACCGTTCATGACCATCACCACTCTGAAGCCCGGCCTGAAGGCCTGGGAGGACGTCCGCCGCAAGCTCGACCACGGCCCGAGCTTCGGCGCCATGTCGGGCACGCCCTATTTCCGCGAGGCGGTCTACGAGCAGTTCTCGGCGGCCGAGTATGCCCGCCGCTACAAGCTCTTCCGCGACAAGATGCGGGACGCCAAGATCGACGTCGCCATCGTGCCGGGCGGCCCAAGCCACTGGAGCTTCGGCGGCGGCATGCTCTGGCTCACCGGTCACTGGGAGTGGCACGCACTCGCCGCCTATCTGGTGGTTCCGCTCGAGGGTGATCCGACGCTCGTCTATGCCATGGGCGGCACCCATGCCGAGGCGGTGCGGCGGGTGACGGCGGCGGCGATCTCCGACGTGCGCCACAGCCGCAACGGCAAGTATGCCGAGGTGATGGTCGAGCGCATCCAGGAGCTGGGTCTCGGCAAGGGCCGCATCGGCCTTCTCGAGATCGATCCGCGCCACGGCGACTACCTTCCCGTCAACCAGTTCAACGTGCTGCGCGAGAAGCTGCCGGATGCCGAGATCGTCTTCACCGAGGGGTGGATGCACGAGCTCCTGTCGATCCACAGCGCCGAGGAGCTCGACTGCGTGCGCAAGGCGGGCGTGCTCTGCACCAACGCCATGAACGCCATCGCGGCGCGGGCCCGGCCGGGCGTCCATGAGTACGAGCTCAGGGCCGCCGCGGGCGCGGCGATCCTCGAGGGCGGCGGCGACATCGACTTCCTGATCATCGGCTCGACGCCGATGTCCGACCCGGCGCAGGTGTTCGGCAACCCGCGGCCGTCGTGGAGGAAGCTCGCGGACGGCGACATGATCCTGATGGAACTCGCCGCCGGCTATCGCGGCTACAGCGCCCAGGTCGGCTCGCCGATCTGCGTCGGTGAACCGCTCGAGCCGATCCGCCGCTTCTGGGACGAGATCGCCAAGCCCGGCTTCGTGAAGATGGCGGCAGAGATCAAGCCGGGCAATCCGGTGGACGCGCTGCGCATCGCCGGGCAGTTCTTCCGCGAGAACGGCGTGCAGTCGCGGCCGGTGCACTGCCACGGTATCGACCTCGTCACCGACGGGCCGCACGTCTATGCCGACCACATCGACGTCGAGCCGTTCGAGGAGATCATGAAGCCGGGGATGGTGATCATGGCCGAGCCGAACCCGATCTCGGCGGACGGCATGCTCGGCATGTTCGTCGGTCACACCTTCATCGTCACCGAGACGGGCAGCGAGTGCGTCGACGAGTTCCCGCTCGAGCTCGTCGTCGCGGGTCGCGGCGCCTGAGGCCTCGTCGACCGGCCCGGGCAGGCCCTACACTGTCATCCCGACTTTTCAGCCTCCATGCGGAAGGACCACCCTTGCGATACGACACCAACAAAGCCGATCGTCCCACCAGCCGACCTTGCACGGAGACGGTCCGATGAGCGCGCTTCCGCCGCTGCGCAGCGGCCCCATCGACGTGCATTCCCACATCGTGCCGGAGGCGCTGCTGGCGCGCTTCGAGGCGGGTGAGCGGGAGAATTTCCGGGTCGAGCACGCCGAGGGCGGACGACGCCGCGTCGTGCTCGGCGGCCGCGTCGTCAACCCGCCACTGCTGCCGGCGATGA
>CAZDCR010000001.1:0-56621 GCA_964503995.1 uncultured Segnochrobactrum sp. | reverse complement strand
CGCCGCGTCGTGCTCGGCGGCCGCGTCGTCAACCCGCCACTGCTGCCGGCGATGACCGACATGGCGCTGCGCCTCTCCGACATGGAAAAGCAGGGCGTCGCCGTGCAGATCCTGTCGCCGTGGGTGCAGCTCTGCGGCCTCGGGCTCGGAGCGGAAGACGCCGCCTGGGTTGTGGAAGCGACCAACGCCGAGATCGCCGCCGTCGTCCGCGCGCAGCCGGACCGCTTCCGCGGCTTCGGCGGCGTGCCGCTGCATCACCCCGAGGTGGCCGTGGAAGCGCTGCGCCGCGCCATGACGGTGCACGGCATGCTCGGCGTCGAAGCCTCGACGACGCCGACGGCGGAGCTTTTCCTCGACGATCCGAAGCTCGAGCCGTTCTGGGCCGAGGCCGAGAAGCTCGGCGCCATCGTCATGCTGCATCCGCCGCAGGGCCCGCCCGTCGGCGCGTATTCGCGCTTCTACATGCAGAACCTCGTGCTCAATCCGCTGGAGACGGCGATCGCCGGGGCGCACCTGATCTTCGGCGGCGTGATGGAGCGCCACCCGGACCTGACGATCCTGCTCGTCCACGGCGGCGGCTTCCTGCCCTACAATCTCGGCCGGCTGAAGCGGGGACACGCCATTCGACCGGAGACCAAGGGCGCCCTGAAGGGCAGCGTCGAGGACTCGTTCCGCCGCTTCATCATCGACACCGTCACGCACTCCGCCTCGGGCCTGCGCTTCCTCTATGGCGAGGTGCCGGCGGGGCAGGTGGTGATGGGGACCGACTATCCCTTCGACATGGCCGATCCCGACCCGCTGGCGACGGTGCGCGAGGCGGACTTGCCTGAGGAAGACACCCAGGCCGTGCTCGAGGGCAACGCCGCCCGGCTGATCGCGGCCGTCGAGGCACGCTGAGGCCCGGCGCGACTGCGCCGGGGCCTCGACGCCAGAAACAAGACGGCCGGCCCACCATTGGTGGGCCGGCCGTTTGTTTTCGATTGGTCGAGAGGAGGGTGCGCCGCCTATGAGCGGACGCGGTCGCCGACGAGCTTCTTCAGCTGCGAGCCGGCGGCCCGTACCTCGGCCAGCGCCTCGGCGGTGAGATCGACGGTCGTGTCGATCTCCTCGTCCGTATGGGCGGCGGTGACGAAGAAGCGCAGGCGCGCCGAGCGCTCGGCGACGGCCGGGAAGATGATCGGCAGGGCGTTCACGCCGGCGTCGTGCAGGCGCTGCGACAGCATCGCGGCGCTGACGGATTCGCCGACGATCACCGGCACGACGCAGTAGCCGGCGCTCGGGCCGATATCGAGGCCGCGCTCGCGGGCACGCGCGACGAAGCGATGGCCGTTCTCGCGGATGCGCGCGACGCGCTCGGGCTCGCGCTCGAGCAGGTCGAGGCAGACCTTGGCCGCCGCGGCGACGGCGCCGGGCATACCGACGGAGTAGAGGAAGCCGGGGGCGGACAGCTTCAGGTACTCGATCAGCGTCGTCGAGCCGGCGATGTAGCCGCCGCAGCCGCAGAGCGTCTTCGACAGCGTGCCCATCCAGATCTCGACCTCGTTCGGGTCGACATCCCAATGCTCCGCGAGGCCGCGGCCGGTGGCGCCGAGGACGCCGAGCGAGTGCGCCTCGTCGACCATCAGCCAGGCATCGAAGCGGCGCTTGATCGAGAGCAGGCGCGGCAGGTCCGGCATGTCGCCGTCCATTGAGTAGAGCCCCTCGACGACGATCAGCACGCGCTCGGCGCGGTCGCGCATCTGGGTCAGCATCTCCTCGAGCGCGTCGAGGTCGTTGTGCGGGAACATCCGCCGCGTCGCGCCGGACAGCCGCGCGCCCTCGGTGACGCTGTTGTGGATCAGCGCGTCATAGAGAACGAGATCCTTCGGGCCGAGCAGGTGGCCGATGGTGGTGACGTTGGTGGCGTGGCCGGAGACCATCACCACGCAGTCCTCGACGCCGAGGAACTCGGCGAGGCCGCGCTCGAGATCGCGGTGAATGGGCCGCTCGCCAGCGACGAGGCGGCTCGCCGAGACGGAGACGCCGTACTGGTCGATCGCCGACTTGGCGGCGTCGATCACCGCCGGATGGCCATTGAGGCCGAGATAATCGTAGGATGAGAAGTTGATGTACTCGCGGTTGCCGATCGTCGTGCGGTTGCCCGCGATGCCGGCATGGGAGCGGAAATAGGGGTTCTCGATCCCCAGCAGATCGGCGGCGGCGCGCTGCATGCGCATCTGCCGGATGGGCTGCAACTCACCGAAATCGAAGGCGGTACGGCGTTTGGCATCGCGCACGGCGGCGAGTTCCGTCGGCCGCCGACCCTTGGCGGCCTTGCGCGTGGCGCGCACGCCGGCCAGCAGCTTGTCCTTGTCCGTCCCCGAAAGTCCGTCGATACCGCGTCCGCGACTCATCCGATGATCTTCCTGATCTTCCGGCTGTGCTCCTCGACGGCGCTGGCGATCGCGGCCGCGTCGGGGCTTTCGGCATCGCCGTCGCCGACGTGGCTCTTGGCCAGCGATTCGGCGTCTTCGCCGAGGTTGCTGTCGAAGTCTTCTCCCCCAATGCGGGCGAGGATGCGGCGGGAGATGTCCGTCAGTGTCGCACCGTTGGCGAGCGACATCAGCGGGATGTCGATGCCCATGCGCTGCTCGGCCGCCATGCGCAACTCCAGCGCCATCAGCGAGTCCATGCCGATCGCCGCCAGCGGCCGGTGCCGGTCGATCTCGTCGGCCGGCAGCCGCAGGATGCGGGCGATCTCGCCGGCGAGCAGCCGCGACACCGTCTCGATGGCGCGGTCGGCGTCCATGCCTTCCACGAGCGCCTTGAGGTCGACGGAGGCACTGCCCGTCTCGGCGTCGCCGCCTCCGACTGCAATGCGCTCGGCGAGCGGCGTGGCGAGGAGCGCGAGGTCCTTGCGGGCGGCAGCCCAGTCGATGCGGCCGTAGCCGACCATCGCCAGAGCGGGATCTGCCGGGTCGAGCGCCAGAAGGCGGCCGAGCCCGTCGAGCGCCTCCTCGGCGGTGAGGGCGTGGCGGCCGAGCTTGCGCGACAGGAGGGCGCTGACCTCCTGGTTGCGGGCGAGGTAGCCCGCGTCGGCGATCGCGCCCCACGCCACTGCCAGAGCCGGCCGGCCGGCAGCGCGACGACGACGCGCCAGCGCCTCGAGGTAGGCGTTCGCCGCGACGTAGTTCGCCTGGCCGGGATTGCCGACGAGCGTCGTGGCCGAGGAGAACATCACGAAGAAGTCGAGGGGCAGGTCGGCCGTGGCGGCGTCGAGATTGTCGGCGCCGGTGATCTTCGGGGCGAGCACCGAGCCGATGCGGTCGGCGTCGAGGTTCTGGATCAGGGCGTCATCGAGCACCATGGCGGTGTGCAGAACGCCGCCGAGCGGCGCCGGAGCGGCGGCGAGCGATGCGACCAGCCGGTCCACGGCGGCCGCATCGACGAGATCGCAGGCGGCGACGCGGACCGAGCAGCCGGAGGCGCGCAGGGCCTCGACACGCTCCGTCGCGGCCGGGTCGAGCTTGCCGGAGCGGCTCGCCAGCACCAGGCTGCGGGCCCCACGCGCTGCAAGCCAGCGCGCGGCCTCGAGGCCGAAGCCTCCGACGCCACCGGCGACGAGGTAGGTGCGGTCCGGGCGGATCTGCACGCCGGCGGGCTTTTCCGCACGGATCGCGCCGACCGGCGGCGGCACCACGACGATCTTGCCGACGTGGCCAGACTGCTGCATCAGCCGGAACGCCTCTCCGACTGCGTCGGCCTCAAAGCGGCGATAGGGAAGCGGCGTCAGCGTGCCGTCCTCGAACAGCCGCACCAGATCGGCGAACATCCGGTTGGCGAGCGCCGGCTTGTTCATCAGGAGCTGGTCGGCGTCGATGCCGAAATAGGAGACGTTGCGGCGGAACGGCCGGAGCGCGATGCGGGTGTTGCCGTAGTAGTCGCGCTTGCCGAGCTCGAGGAAGCGGCCGAACGGCTTCACCACCCCGAGGCTGCGCTCCATCGCCTCGCCGGCGAGCGAGTTCAGCACCGCGTCGACACCGACGCCACCGGTGATCGCCATCACCTCGTCGGCGAACTCGAGACCGCGCGAATTGAGCACGTGGTCGGCGCCGAGCGCCAGCAGCAGCGCCCGCTTCTCCGGCGAGCCGGCCGTCGCGATGACCGTTGCGCCGCGCCACTTGGCGATCTGCAGCGCCGCGAGGCCGACGCCGCCGGCGCCGCCGTGGATGAGCACCGTCTCGCCCTCGTCGATGCGGGCGAGCTCGACGAGCGAATAATAGGCGGTGAGGAAGGCGACGGGGATCGTCGCGGCCGCCTCGGGGGCGACGGAGGAGGGCATCGGCGCCACGGCGCGCTCGGCGACGGTGACGTGGGTGGCGAAGCAGGCCGGGGCGAAGGCGATGATGCGGTCGCCGACGGCGCAGCGCGTCACGCCAGGGCCGATGCGGACGATCGTGCCGGAGCACTCCATGCCGATGGTCGGGCCGGCGAAACCGTCCTCCAGTGCCTCTTCGGGCAGGAGGCCGAGCGACCACATGACGTCACGGAAGTTGAGACCGGCGGCGTCGACGGCGAACTCGATCTCGCCCGGACCGGGTACGCGGCGTGCGCGCCGAACCCAGGCGAGGCCGTCGATGCCGACGCGCGTCGTCTCGAGCACGAAGGCCGGCTCGGCGCCGCCCGTCTCCTCGCCGGCGTCGGCGATCACGCCGCCGCGCTCGATGCGCAGGCCGGTGCGGCGGTTGGCGTCGAGCACGATCTCGCGCTCGGCGATCGGGTCGGCGATCTCGGAGGCGATGCGCACGGCCATCTCGCCGGGCTGCAGCGTTGGCGCCGGGTCGATGAGTCGGAGCTCGACGTCCGGGAACTCGTTGAGCGCGACGCGGCCGAAGCCCCAGGCAGCCGCCTGGGACGGACGGTGGCCGGGACCGCCGGCGATCGACTGGGCGGCGCCGGGGGCGAGCACCCAGAGGCGCGGACGGGCTTCGGCGATCTTGACGAGCAGCGTGCCGAGACGGTCCAGGCGGCGGGTGATGGTCGCGAGTGGCACGCGGTCGTCGGCGGCACCGAGGGCGAACACGAGGTCGCAGCGGCCCTCGCCGCGCATCAGTTCCTCGAGCACGCCGGCCTCGGTGGAGCGGGCGAGGTCGAGCGCGACGACGTCGATCTCGCCGGCCTCGACCGCGCCGTCGACGACGGCGAGGGTGACGGTGCGGCCGCGCGAGCGCATCGCGGTGGCGACGGCATCGGCGAGCGAGCGCCCCGGTCCTTCGGCATCGGCGATCACGACGACGCGCCCGAGCGTCTCGGCAGCCGGCGCCTCGACGGACGCGGCGGTGCAATCGGCGCAGAGCACGAGGGCGTCGGTGAGGTCGCTGGCCAGCGGCAGCGCGGTGACGGCGGCGAAGCCGGCGTCGGCGAGCGTCGTCTTCCACTCGTCGGCGGTGGCATTGCGGCCGATGCCCTGATCGGCGGACAGCCCCGTGCGCCACCAGTCGGCGCCGACGCCGCAGATCGCGTCGAGCACGATCGTCGGCGACAGCTCGATGGCGACGAGACGGCCACCCGGCGCTGCGGCGCGGGCGAGCGCCGACAGCCCTTCGGGTGCGAAGTGCGTAAGGCGGCCGGCCGACAGCACCAGGTCGTAGGCGTTGGTCTCGGTGCCGATGTCGGCGATCGGGGCGAAGCGGGCGCCGGTGCCGTCGCCGAGGCGAAGGCGGGCACGCTCGAGCACGCTGCCGCTCGGGTCGGTGACGGTGACCGACATGTAGGCGGGGTCCACGAGGGCAATCAGGCGACGCAGCAGGTCGACGTCGTGGGCGCCGGCGGCGAGCATGCGCAGCGGCGCGCCCTCGGGCCAGGCGGAGGCGATGGTGGCGGCGAGCGCACCGATGGCGTCGCCGAGCGGCCGCGCCATCGGCGAGG
This sequence comes from uncultured Segnochrobactrum sp., assembly GCA_964503995.1. GTDB lineage: Bacteria > Pseudomonadota > Alphaproteobacteria > Rhizobiales > Segnochrobactraceae > CAMDHY01. The sequence continues at coordinate 50,714 of CAZDCR010000001.1, read as the reverse complement.
CGGTGGCGAGGTGGTCGAGCGTGCCGCTCGAGAAGACGTCGTCGGCGCTCTCGACGAGGCCGCCGGCGAGGCGCTCGGCCAGCACCAGCGGCAGCCGGGCCGCCAGCGTCGCCTCAGCGATGCGGTCGGGATGCTCGGCGATCAGGGTGCGGACGATGTGCGAGACGTCCGGAAGATCCGTGTCGTCCTCGATCGCCCAGCCCGCGTCGGTCTCGCCGACGATACCGTACTCCTCGAGGGCGATCAGCAGGCCGGCTGCCAGCGAGCGGGCGTCCTCGGCGAGCCGTCCGGACTGCACCATGGCGTCGAGCGTCACCGGCTCCCCACCCGCGAGCAGCGGGCGCAGGGCCTCGACCGCGGCCGAGCGTGCCGCTGCTTCGACCAGAAGGGCGCCTTCCTCGAGTTCCGGCGCCTCGTCGGTGATGAGCCCGAGCGTGCGCAGGGCGACTTCAGGCCCGGCCGGCCAGACGGTGGCGAACGGGTCGACGCCGTCACGGGAGACGAGGCGCTTCGGCAGGACGCGGTAGGCGAGATCGTCGGGGCGATCGGCGGTCGTCAGCTTGACGCGCTGGAAGCGCGCGCCGTCGAGAACCGCGACGAGGGCACCGCCGGCATCGAACATCTCGATGCGGGCGGTGACCGAGCGCACGGACGCGCGCGTCACCACAAGGCGTGCCGACGTCGGCGTCTTGCCGGCGGCGGCAATGCGCAGCGACCCGAAGCGGACCGGCAGCACCGTGGAGCCGTCGCGGCCGTCCAGTCCCTCGCGGCCGTCGAGTAGGGCGAACAGGCCGTGGAAGCAGGCGTCGAGCAGCGTCGGATCGAGGGCGAAACCGGCGTTTGCGGTGGCCGGATCCGGCGGGGCGAGCTCGACGGTCGCGACGTTGTCGGATTCGATGACGACCGCGTGGGCGCGGCGGAACACCGGTCCATAGCGCAGGCCGAACCGCTCGGTGAGCTTGTAGAGGCGGTCGGCGGTGACCCGGCGCCCGCCCTCGGCCGGCACCGGCGCCGTCACGTCCGGCAGGCCGGGCGAGCGGGTGATGGCGCCGCGGGCGTGGATCGTCCAGTCGTCGGTGGTGAGGCGGCTGCGGCTGACGATCTCGATGACGTGGTCGTCCGGAGAGATGCGGACCATCGTCTCGCGGGCGGCATCCGCCTCGACGATCAGCGGTGCGACGACGTCGAAGTCCGCCAGTTCGACGGCCGGAACGCCGAGCCAGGACCGCGCCGCGGACAGCGCCATCTCGGCGAAACCGGCGGCCGGCAGCACCACGGAATCCTCGACCTTGTGGTCGGCGAGCCACGGCACCAGGGCGCTGTCGATGTGGTTGAACCACTCGACGGATTCACGGCGCAGGCGCGCGCCGAGGAGCGAGTGCGGACGCCCGGAAATAGCGCCGATCGCCTCGGACGTCGCATCGATACGGTAGGGCTTGTTCTGCCACGGGTAGGTCGGCAGATCGGAGGAGGGGACGACGCGCGGGCCGAACATCGCCGCTTCGTCGACGGAGCCGCCGGCGGCGAGCACCGAGGCTGCGATCAGGCCGACGACGTCGGGCTTGTCGTCACCACGGTCGAGCGAGCTCAGCACGTTCGCCGCGACGTCCATGGTGCGCAGGATGTCGTTGACGTAGCCGGTCAGCACCGGGCGCGGACCGATCTCCAGGAACAGGCGGTAGCCCATGCCGGCGAGCGTGCGCACGCCCGCCTCGAAGCGGACCGGCCGGCGGACGTTCTGCCACCAGTAGTCGGCGTCGAGGCCCATCCCGGGCGTTTCCGCCCCGGAGACAGTGGAAATGAACGGCACCCGGCCGGCGCGCGGCGCCAGGCCCGACAAAGCGCCGACGAGCGGATCGCGGATCGGCTCGACGAGGGCGCAGTGGAAAGGATAGTCGAGATCGAGGCGCTTCAGGGCCCAGCGCTGCTTGCGGGCGTGCTTGGCGAAGACGTCGAGAAGCTCGCTCGGGCCGGAAATCGTGATGCTGCGCGGGCTGTTGATCGCGGCGATCTCGATGCCGGCGAAGCGCGGATCGGCGATCGCGGCGGCAGCCTGCTCGGCCGGCATCAGCAGGGCAGCCATGCCACCGAGGTGGCGGGTGACTTCCTGGTGGGTGGAGCGGGCATGGATGACGCGCACGCCCTGGTCGAGGGTCAGGGCGCCGCTGACGCAGGCCGCGGCCACCTCGCCGACGCTGTGGCCGGCGACGGCCGCCGGCGTCACGCCACGGCGGGCGAGTGCCTCGGCGAGCGCCACCTGGATGGCGAACAGCAGCGGCTGGGCGATCTCGGTGCGCTCGATCTCGGCGTCGAGCTCCGGCGAGAACAGCGCCGTCAGCAGCGACCAGCCGGCGATGCCCATGAAGACGCGGTCGATGCGGTCGAAGGCGAGGCGGAAGTCGCGGTCGGCCTGATAGGCGGAGCGGCCCATGCCCGGCCACTGCGCGCCGTTGCCGGAGAACAGGAAGGCGACCTGCGAGCCGCGGGCGATGGCGCGGCCGTCGGCGACGGCGGGATGGGCGGTGCCGCCAAGATAGCCGTCGATGGCGGCGAGGCGCTCGGCCTTGGTGCGACCGAGGAAGACCGCCCGGTGCTCGAGCCTGTCGCGAGTATAGGCGGCGGCGTTGACGATGCGGGCGGCCTGGGTCTCGTCGGCGGCCTCGATGCGGTCGCGGTAGCGCTTGGCGAGCTCCGCCAGCGCCTCGCGCGTCTGCGCGGAGACGACGAGCGGGGCGGCGGCATCGGCCACCGGCGAGCGGCCGGCCGGGACCGGATCGGCGTCGCGAAGCACGACGTGGGCGTTGGCGCCGCCGAACCCGAAGGAGTTGACACCGGCATAGCGCGGCGACGACCCGCGCGGCAGCGGGCGGGCGTGCGTCACCACCTCGAGATTGAGAGCGGCGAACGGAATGTCGGGATTGGGCGTATTGAAGTGCAGCGACGGCGGCAGCAGATCGTTCTCGAGGGCGAGCTGTGCCTTCAGGAGCCCGACCAGGCCGGAGGCCGGCTCGAGGTGGCCGACGTTCGTCTTCACCGAGCCCAGCAGCAGCGGCGACTTGCGCCGCTTGCCGATCTTCTCACCGAGTGCCATCGCCTCGGCAGGATCGCCGACGCGGGTGCCGGTGCCGTGCGCCTCGATGAAGGCGACGGAATCGGGGGCGATCTCGAAGCGGCTGTAGACCTCCTCGAGCAGATCCGCCTGGGATTCGCTCGACGGCAGCGACAGGCCGACGGTGCGCCCGTCGGCGTTGATGCCGGAGCCGACGATGAGGCCACGGATGGAGTCGCCATTGGCGCGGGCGGCGTTCGCCGAACGCAGGACCAGCACCGCCGCTCCCTCGGAGCGGACATAGCCGTCTCCATCGGCGTCGAAGGCGCGGCAGAGGCCGGACGGGGACAGCATCGAGGCCCGCGCGAAGCCGACGAACGGCAGCGGGCTGAGGAGCAGGTTCACGCCGCCGACGACGGCCGTGTCGATGCGGCCGGTGCGGATCGCCTCCAGCGCCTCGTGCAGGGCGACGAGAGACGAGGAGCAGGCGGTATCGACGGTGAAGCTCGGCCCGCGCAGGTCGAGCACATAGGAAATGCGGTTGGAGACGATCGACAGCGTGTTGCCGGTCATCAGCTGGACGTCGGCGGCCGCCGGGTCGAACAGGAACTGGTTGCCGTAGTCGAGCGAGGAGGCGCCGACGTAGACGCCGGTGCGGCTGCCGGCGAGCTTGCTCGGCGGCAGGCCGGCGTGCTCGAGGGCCTCCCACGTCACCTGCAGGAGCAGGCGCTGCTGCGGATCGATCTGCACGGCCTCGCGGGGCGAAATGCCGAAGAAGCCGGGGTCGAAGCCCCAGACATCGTCAATTTGGCCGGCGGCCCAGGTGTAGGTCTTGCCGGGCGCGCTACGATCCGGGTGGCCGAAGCGCTCACGCGCCCATCGGTCGCCGGACACCTCCGACACGACGCAGCGCCCCTCGGCCAGAACCTCCCAGAACGCGGAGGCGTTTGCCGATGACGGGAGGCGGCAGGCGTAGCCGAGTATTGCGATATCGTCGAAGGTTTCAGCCATCGGGTCCGTCGTAACGCATCGTCTCTGGTCCGGTCGGCGGCACTGGCAGCACGTGAAGTCTTGCAGCGACCAACCGGCGACTGCGAAGGCGTCGGTCGTTCCCGAGCGGGTAGGGTTGCGGAGGATCAACTCCAGCCCCGAAAGCTGCTCATACTGTATCGACCGGGGGTGCGCAAGGAACGAGCCAAGCCCGACACCGGATCGCACGTTTGCTTCGTAAATATCTGAGAGAAATAGAAAAAACGACTTACGAGGAAGGCGCTTCAACAGCCCGATTCAGGCCCTCGCGGCTCTGCGTCGGGGGGCTTGCGGGAGGCTCGCAGGGCGTCGGCGCGGCCGCACTCCCGTTGTTTTTCCGGCTTTCTCTAAGAATGGCGGCTTCGCGGCGCAGAAATGCGGCCTGCTCACCGAATGCAACGGCACTGCAATCGGAATTGATCAAGCGAAACGGCCGTTTGGCTCGTTTGGGGCAGCTTTGCGCAATGTCCGGACGATTGCAGGGGCTGGCCGCGAATCGGTCGCCCGTCTCGACAGGCGGCGAACGGCGTCGCCTCGCGCTGCCGCGCCCCCCCCGGGACACGACCAGCGGCAGCAGTGCGCAGGTTATCGGGTCCGAGCCGGCGCTTGCGTCCAGCCGCGCGCGGCGCCACACAGTTCCTTATGCTGCGGACTTCACCCCGATCCAGCGCCTCGACGTCCGCTTCGGACGACTTCAGCCTGTCGAAGCGCATCCTGTATCAAGACGATGACGTGCTCGTGCTCGACAAGCCGGCGGGCGTGCCGGTGCACAAGGGGCCGAAGGGCGGACCGGTGCTGGAGGACGGGTTCGAGGCCCTTCGGTTCGGCCTGCCCGAGCGGCCGGGTCTGGCCCATCGGCTGGATAAGGACACCGCCGGCTGCCTCGTGCTCGGGCGCAGCCGCCGGGCGCTCGCCGCCCTCGGCCGGCAGTTCGCCGGCGGCACCGTGGCGAAGGCCTACTGGGCGGTGGTGCGTGGTGGCCCGGTCGAGGACGCCGGTACCATCGATGCCCCGCTCGCCAAGCGCGACGAGCACCGCGGCTGGTTCATGATGGTGTCCCCCGACGGACAGGCCTCGGAGACACGCTGGACAGTGCGGGGCCGCGGCCCCGGCGTCGCCTGGCTCGAACTGGTGCCGGTGACCGGCCGGACGCATCAGCTGCGGGCGCACACCGCCCATGCGGGGTTTCCGATCCTGGGCGATCCGATCTACGGGCGGGCGCCGGCGAACGGGGCTCGCCTGCAACTGCTTGCCCGCTCCATCCGGCTGCCGGCGCTCGGCGCACGCCCGGCGGTGACGGTGACGGCCCCCGTGCCGGATCACATGAAGGCCGCTCTCGTGCTGTGCGGCTATCGCGCCGATGACGCGGTCGCTGCAGGCCATGCGGCCGCGAGCGGGGGAGAGAGGGGATGAGCCTGGACGATGGCGCGGGAATGGAGCCGGGCGAACGCCGCACCTTCGTCGCGCGCGACCCCGACTATGAGCGACGCGTCCGCGACAGTTTCGTCCGCCAGGGGTTCCTGACACACTGCGGGGCGGGGATCGACGAGATTGCGCCGGGACACGTGACGCTGTCGGTCCGCCATGCCGGGGTGCTCACGCAGCAGCACGGCTTCTTTCACGGCGGCCTGATCGCAACCCTCGCCGATACGGCAGCAGGCTATGCGGCCCTGTCGATGATGCGGCCCGAGGTCGGCGTGCTGTCGGTGGAGTTCAAGCTGAACTTCATTGCGCCCGCACGCGGCGAGCGGCTGGTGGCGCACGGCCGGGTCATCCGGCCGGGCCGGACCCTGACCGTGTGCCGCGCCGACGTCGAGACGGTCGACGGCGAGCGGGTGACGGAGGTGGCGACGGCGCTCCTGACGATGATGAGCGTCGACGGGTTCCACGACTGAGGCTGCGGCGAGCCGGCAGGTCGCCTGCCCCGGGCCGCGAGGAGGGTAGCGATGCGCAACGATCTGCCGGGCTTTGATTTTGCTCTCGGCGAGACGGCCGACATGCTGCGCGAAACCGTCCGCAGTTTCGCCGCCGACCAAATCGCCCCGATTGCCGACGAGGTCGACCGCAGCAACACATTCCCCCGCCACCTCTGGCCGGAAATGGGCGCGCTCGGGCTGCACGGCATCACGGTCGAGGAGGAGGATGGCGGCAGTGGCCTCGGCTATCTCGAGCATTGCATCGCCATGGAGGAGGTGAGCCGAGCCTCTGCCTCGGTCGGCCTCTCCTACGGAGCGCACTCCAACCTCTGCATCAACCAGATCCGCCGCAACGGCACGACCGACCAGAAGCGCCGCTACCTGCCGAAGCTAATCTCCGGCGAGCATGTCGGCGCGCTGGCGATGTCGGAGCCGGGGGCGGGGTCGGACGTCGTGTCGATGCGCACACGCGCTGACCGCCGTGGCGACCGCTATGTGCTGACCGGCTCGAAGATGTGGATCACCAACGGCCCGATCGCCGAGACGCTGGTCGTCTACGCCAAGACGGACCCGGACGCCGGCCCGCGCGGCATCACCGCCTTCCTGATCGAGAAGGGCATGCCCGGATTCACGACGGCGCAGAAGCTCGACAAGCTCGGCATGCGCGGCTCCGACACCTGCGAACTCGTGTTCGAGGACTGCGAGGTGCCTGAGGAGAACGTGCTCGGCAGTGTCGATGGCGGCGTGCGGGTGCTGATGTCCGGGCTGGACTATGAGCGGGCGGTGCTCGCCGCCGGTCCGCTCGGCATCATGCAGGCCTGCCTCGACGTGGTGCTGCCCTACGTGCACGAGCGCAAGCAGTTCGGCCAGCCGATCGGCACCTTCCAGCTGATGCAGGGCAAGCTCGCCGACATGTATGTGACACTGAACGCCTGCCGGTCCTATGTCTATGCGGTGGCAAAGGCCTGCGACCGCGGCCGGACGACCCGCGAGGACGCGGCCGGCGCGATTCTCTATGCGGCCGAGAAGGCGACGCAGGTGGCGCTCGACGCGATCCAGTGCCTCGGCGGCAACGGCTACATCAACGACTATCCGACCGGCCGCTTCCTCCGCGACGCCAAGCTCTACGAGATCGGCGCGGGGACGAGCGAGATCCGGCGGATGCTGATCGGGCGGGAGTTGTTCGGCAAGACGGCGTAGGGCCGATCTGGGCAGGGTCGCGGAAATCTGGCATGATCGCGCGATCGTGCCAAAGGAGCGCGACCATGGCAGAAGAGAAGAAGCGGCCCGGCTTCGAAGAGGGCAAGCAGCCGCCCATCGACGGTCCGGTGCTGCGCTACATCCCTCCGACGAAGGTGAAGCTCGGCAAGTCCGGCCGACTGGTCATCCCCGCGGCCCTGCGCGCGGAGATGGACGTCGCCGACGGCGACGTGCTGATGCTCCGCGTCATCGACGGCGAACTGCGCGTGCTCGGCCCCAAGGCGGCGACGCGGCGGCTGAGAGCGATTGCCGCGCCGTACAAGCGGCCGGGCGTCAGCGAAGTCGATGAATTCCTGAAGGAGCGCCGGAAGATGTGGGGGGAAGACGGTGGCGATTGAAGCCGTTGTCGACTCCTCGGCCTTCCTCGCTCACGCGTTCGGGGAGGCGGGAGCGTCCGTCGCCGAGGCGGTCTTTCCGGTCTCGGCGATTTCCACGGTCAATCTGACCGAGATCGTCACCAGCATGATCGAACGATCATGGGAGATGGACCGCATCCACGCCGCACTCGAAGCCTCTGCAACAGAGGTCGTCACCTACGATGCGGAACTGGCGATCGATGCCGCCATTCTGCGCCGCGCCACCCGCCACCGGGGTCTGTCCCTCGGTGATCGCGCCTGCCTCGCGCTGGCGCGGCGGCTGGGGGTTCCGGCCTACACGGCGGACCGATCGTGGGGCGATCTCGACGTCGGGGTCGATATCCGCGTCGTCCGCTGAGCTCAGGTAGGCCTGAAAAAGCGGACGCCCGCCGAGGGGGAGGGGATCCCGGCGGGCGTCACTTTCGGATCCGGAACGAGGGGAGGGGAACCGTTCCGGCCGAGCCAGGGCCGCTGCGGGGGAGGGGATCGCGGCGGCCCGTGGATTTCTAGTCTTCGTCAGTCGATCCGCTCAGAGCGCGACGCGGCGCGCAATGTTCGGGATCTCGGCCCGGGTGATGCCCAGGTCGTCGAGCTCGCGGCTGGAGAGCTTCATCAGCTCCTCATAAGTGGAGCGATACTTGCGCCAGGAGCGATAGCTTTTCACGAGAGAGTCGATCATTTCAACACCAGAGGTTTTGCGTTCGTCGCCGGTTCTGCAGGGCACCCGCCGGCCGGTTTTACGACCGGGGCGCCGCGCTGCGTTCGGCATGACGCGTAGATAGGCGACTGCTTTCCTTTGAGGCAGAGGCGGCCGCGCATGGCTGCCCTGCCAATTGTGCAAAGCAGCAGCAGTGTGCCCAATCAGGCGGCAGAGGCGGTCTCGGCCACATTTATCGGCAGGCGGCGGAGGCCCGCTAACTCCAGCGATACCCTAAAAAATGATGAAGGGCGGCGCCGTTTTCCGGCGCCGCCCTGCTTACGCTGCAGTGCAAAAGAAGTGGGCGCTACTCGGCCGCTACGGCGCCCCGGCGGGGCCGTCGGGTGAGCAGCTCCGCGAGGTAGCGGCCGGTGTGGCTGCGCGGCGCGCGGACGATGTCCTCCGGGCGACCGGTGGCAACGATCTCGCCGCCGCCGTCGCCGCCCTCCGGGCCGAGATCGACCACCCAGTCCGCCGTCTTGATGACCTCGAGATTGTGCTCGATGACGATCACCGTGTTGCCCTGGTCGACGAGCTCGTGCAGCACCTCGAGCAGCTTCGCGACGTCGTGGAAGTGCAGGCCGGTGGTCGGCTCGTCGAGGATATAGAGCGTCCGGCCGGTCGCCCGCTTCGACAGCTCCTTGGCGAGCTTGACGCGCTGCGCCTCGCCACCTGACAGCGTCGTCGCCTGCTGGCCGACCTTGATGTAGCCGAGGCCGACGCGCTTCAGCGTCTCGAGCTTGTCGCGCACCGCCGGAACGGCGGCGAAGAACTCGACGCCCTCGTCGACCGTCATGTCGAGCACGTCGGCGATCGACTTGCCTTTGAAGGTGACGTCGAGGGTCTCCCGGTTGTAGCGGCGGCCCTTGCAGACGTCGCAGGTGACGTAGACGTCCGGCAGGAAGTGCATCTCGATCTTGATGACGCCGTCGCCCTGGCAGGCCTCGCAGCGGCCGCCCTTGACGTTGAAGGAGAAGCGGCCGGGCTCGTAGCCGCGTGCCTTCGCCTCCGGCAGGCCGGAGAACCAGTCGCGGATCGGCGTGAAGGCGCCCGTGTACGTCGCCGGGTTCGAGCGCGGCGTGCGGCCGATCGGCGACTGGTCGATGTCGATGACCTTGTCGAGATATTCGAAGCCCTCGATACGATCGTGCGGGGCAGGGGCCTCGCGGGCGCCGTTGAGGCGGCGGGCGGCGGCGCGGAACACCGTGTCGATGAGGAGGGTCGACTTGCCGCCGCCGGAAACACCGGTGACGCAGGTGAAGGTGCCGAGCGGGATCTCCGCGTCGACCTTCTTCAGATTGTTGCCGCGCGCGCCGAAGACGCGCAGCGACCGGCCCTTCTTCAGCGCACGCCGCTTCGCCGGCACCGGCACGTCGAGTTCGCCCGTGAGATAGCGTCCGGTGAGGGAGGCCGGATCCGCCATCACCTCGGCGGGCGTCCCGGCGGAGACGACGCGGCCGCCGTGTACGCCGGCCCCGGGGCCGACGTCGACGACATAGTCGGCGGCGAGGATGGCGTCCTCGTCGTGCTCGACGACGATCACCGTGTTGCCGAGGTCGCGCAGGCGCTTCAGTGTCTCGATGAGGCGGGCGTTGTCGCGCTGGTGCAGGCCGATCGACGGCTCGTCGAGCACATAGAGAACGCCGGTGAGGCCGGATCCGATCTGAGAGGCGAGCCGGATGCGCTGGCTCTCGCCGCCCGACAGCGTGCCGGAGCCGCGGCCGAGGGTGAGATAGTCGAGGCCGACATCGACGAGAAAGACGAGGCGCTCGCGGATCTCCTTCAGGATGCGGCCGGCGATCTCCATCTGCTTCGGGGTGAGCCGCTCGGGGAGCGCGTCGAACCACTCCCGCGCGGCGCGGATCGACAGCACCCCGGCCTCGCCGATGTGGTGGCCGGCGACTTTCACGGCGAGCGATTCGGGCTTCAGACGGAAGCCGTTGCAGGCCTCGCAGGGATGGTCCGACTGGTAGCGTGACAGCTCCTCGCGGACCCACTGCGATTCGGTCTCGTGCCAGCGCCGCTGGATGTTGCCGATGACGCCCTCGAAGGGCTTGCGCGTCTCATAGGCCTTCAGCCCGTCATCATAGACGAAGGTGATCGGCTGGCCCTTCGAGCCATAGAGGATGGCGTCGCGCACGGTCTCCGGAAGATCGCGCCAGGGCGTCGACATCGATGCCTTGAAGTGCCGGCAGATCGCCTGCAGCGCCTGGGCGTAATAGGGGGAGGTGTTGCCGGTGCGCGCCCACGGCAGCACGGCGCCGTCCGAGAGCGACAGCGACGCGTCGGGAACAACGAGATCCGGCTCGAACTCCAGCGTCGTGCCGAGGCCGTCGCACTTCGGGCAGGCGCCGTGCGGGCTGTTGAAGGAGAACAGCCGCGGCTCGATCTCGGCGATGGTGAAGCCGGAGACGGGGCAGGCGAACTTCTCGGAGAACAGGATGCGCTGCGGCTCGCCGTCCGCGGCCTTGGCGTCGGCCATCTCCGCGACGGCGATGCCATCGGCGAGCCGCAACGCCGTCTCCAGGCTGTCGGCGAGGCGGCCGGCGATGTCGGGGCGCACGACCAGGCGGTCCACCACCACGTCGATGTCGTGCTTGAGCTTCTTGTCGAGGGCAGGCGCCTCGTCGATCTCGTGATAGGCGCCGTCGACCTTGACGCGCTGGAAGCCCTTCTTCTGCAGGTCGGCGAGTTCCTTGCGGTACTCGCCCTTGCGGCCACGCACGATCGGCGCGAGCAGGTAAAGGCGCGTGCCCTCGGGCAGCGCCAGCACCTTGTCCACCATCTGCGAGACGGTCTGGCTCTCGATCGGCAGCCCCGTCGCCGGCGAATGCGGCACGCCGACGCGCGCCCACAGCAGGCGCATGTAGTCGTAGATCTCGGTGACGGTGCCGACGGTGGAGCGGGGATTGCGGGAGGTGGTCTTCTGCTCGATCGAGATCGCCGGCGACAGGCCCTCGATCTGGTCGACATCGGGCTTCTGCATCATCTCGAGGAACTGGCGGGCATAGGCCGACAGGCTCTCGACGTAGCGACGCTGGCCCTCGGCATAGATGGTGTCGAAGGCGAGGGAGGATTTGCCCGAGCCGGACAGTCCGGTGAAGACGACGAGCGCATCGCGGGGCACGTCGAGGTCGACGTTCTTCAGATTGTGCTCCCGCGCCCCCCGGATGGAGATGCGTTTGCCGGCGTTGGCGGCGGCGGACGAGCCATGCGGATCGGCCATGCGAAGCGGTCCTGTCGACGAGTGGGAGGCGGATCGCCCTCAGCAGGGCCGGCCAGCGATCCGTAAAGGTAAGCGTCGAACGGAACAAAGCAAGCACCCCCGCCGCGGCGACGTCGCCGCTTGCGCGTCGCGGCGGTGGCCGATATTCGGTCGGTCGGGCTTGGGCAGGATTTCGAGCACGACCGGCAGCGGGGACGAGAGCATGGCCGACTATGCGGACGCGCGGCGCAAGATGGTCGACTGCCAGTTGCGCACCAACGACGTTACCGATCACGAGCTGCTGAAGGCGATGGGCGCCGTGCCGCGCGAATCGTTCGTGCCGGCGTCCCGGGCGGCGCTCGCCTACATCGACGACGACCTGCCGGTCGAATCGAGTGACGGCCGCCGCTTCCTGATGCGCCCCGCGACCTTCGGAAAGCTGGTGCAGCTCGCCGAGATCGGCCCCGACGACGTCGTGCTGCTGATCGGCGGGGCGAGCGGTTACGAGGCGGCGGTGCTCGCCCGCCTCGCCGGTTCCGTCGTGATGCTGGAATGCGATCCCGGTCTCGCCCGGACCGCGGCCGACCGGCTGGCGCGCCTCCAGGTGGACAGCGCGGCCGTAGTCGTCGGGCCGCTCGAGAAGGGGTGGCCGGCGGAGGCCCCCTATGACGCCATCATCGTCGCGGGAGCGACGCAGACCAGCGCCGCCGGCCTCACCGACCAGCTGCGCGACGGGGGCCGGCTCGCCGTCGTCGAGGGCCTCGGAGGGGCCGCTACCGCGCGGCTCTACGTGCGGTCCGCCACCGGAGCGGGCGGGCGCTTCGCCTTCAATGCCGCGGCCAAGCCGCTGCCCGGTTTCGAACCGGTGCCGACGTTCGTCTTCTGATCCGGAGATGCCGGCCGCCCGCCTGTTGCATTCGCGCCGCAGGTCGCCTCCCGGCGTCGCGGAGTCCCACTCCGCGTCTTTGTCCGACGCCTGAACCAGCCTATAGGTTAAGGCCGCGTAAACGGCCCGGACGCTGCGCGGCCGTTGCGCCGCTCGCCGTCCGGAGCGGAGAATCGAGGAGTTGGCTGTGGTTCTCGAAGCCGTTCGTCCGACAGGTCCGAAGCGCGGGCGCCGAGCGGGTGGTGCCCTGCTCGCTGCAGCGCTTCTTTTGACGGTCGCGCCCGTCGGCGCTTCTGCGCAGACCCTCACCGATGCGCTCGCCGCCGCCTACATGAACAATCCGTCGCTCAACGCCGCCCGGGCCCAGCTGCGGGCGGTCGACGAGGGCGTTCCGCAGGCGCTGTCGAACTACCGGCCCCAGATCAACGGCACGATCTCGGCGGGCGCCGTCGGCACCAACAGCCGGCTGGTGCTGCCGTCCAAGAAGAGCGGGAACCGGGCCAACGCGCAAAGCCGCAATGGCTCTGGGACTTATCCGGTGTCGATCGGCATCAACCTGGTGCAGCCGATCTTTCGCGGCTTCCAGACGCAGAACTCGGTTCGGTCGGCTGAGTCGTCCGTGCTCGCCGAGCGCGAGGTCCTCCGCGACTCCGAGCAGGGCATCATGCTCGACGCGGTGACCGCCTTCGTCGACGTCATCCAGAACCTCGCGCTGGTCCGGCTGCAGGAAGCGAACCTGACGTTCCTCTCGGAGCAGGTGAAGGCCTCGCAGGACCGCTTCCAGGTCGGCGAGGGCACCCAGACCGACGTCGCACAGGCACAGGCCAGTGAGGCCCAGGCAGAAGCCGACCTCGCATCCGCCCGCGCCGACGTGCAGACCGCGCGCGCCCAGTTCCGTGCCATCACCGGTCTCGAGGCAAAGCGGCTCGTTCTGCAGCCCGTCGGCGACAAGGTCCGACCGAAGGCGCTCGATTCGGCCCTGACGCTCGCCCAGAAGGAACATCCGGCGATCCTCGCGACCGTTCACAACGTCGACGTCGCGATCTTCAACGTGAAGGCGCTGGAGGGCCAGACGCTGCCGCAGGTCGACCTGCAGGCCGGGCTGAACCGCGACTACACCTATGGCGGCGTTTCGGTGGGATCGCCGCGCTATACCGACAGCGCCTCCGTGCAGCTCAACATGACGGTGCCGATCTACCAGGGCGGCCTCGTCTCCTCGCAGGTCCGCCAGGCCAAGGAAGACCTCGGCGGCGCCCGCATCCAGGTCGACCTCAACCGCGACAACGTGCGCTCGCAGGTCGTCTCCGCCTGGTACCAGCTCGATGCGGCCGAGGCGGCGATCAATTCGGCCCGTACCGCCGTCGTCGCGAACCAGCTCGCCGTCAACGGCGTCGTCGAGGAACAGCGGGTCGGCCAGGCCACCACCCTCGACGTGCTGCAGCAGCAGAGCCTGCTGATTGACGCCCAGACGACGCTTGTGTTCGCCGAGCGCAACAAGGTGGTGGCCCTCTACGCCCTCATCCAGGCGGTCGGCCGCCTCAACGCCGAGGCGCTGAAGTTGCCGGTGCCGATCTACAAGCCTCGCCAGCACTACGAGGCGGTGCGCGACGAGTGGTACGGCCTGCGCACGCCCGACGGCCGCTGATCTTTCCGCATTCATCCACAGGGAAGGAGAAGCCGCCGCGTCGAAGGCGGCTTTCACTTCGATATGCCCGTTTCCCGTCGGTGCGCTGCACCGCTACCATCACGGGGAAGTGAGCGATTCGAGGGGAGCGGCGGCGACGCCCAAATTGCGCGGAGGGGGACGATGCCGGCTGCGAACGCCATGCGTGACCAGACGATGGACGAGATCCTGGCCTCCATTCACCGCATGATCGCTGACGGTGGTGCGGCCGGGCCCGAGACGCCGGAGTTCGGGTCCGCCCCGTCCGCATCCGCCTCCAGGGCCTCCACAGCCAATGAGCCGGGCGACGCCGGCGATACGGATGACTGGATGGCGGCGCAGGTCGCGGCCGTGCTCGGCGAAACGGTTCGGTCGGCCGTCGCGGCCGCTGCCGTAGCCCCTGAGACCGAGCCGCTTGAGCGGCGGGTGGGCCGCCAATTCGTTGACGGGCTCGCCGCCGGGCCCGAGGATGTCGCTCTCATCGCGGCAGAGCAGAAGGTGGAGACGAGGATGTCGGAACAGCAGCGCGCCACGGTCTCGGCGGTTCGCCCGGAAGCGGCACCGCGCGGATCGGCGGAGCCCTCCGCCCGCCCCTCCACCGACAGCCGGGAGGAGGACAAGCTGTTGTCGGACCAGGCGAACGGCTCGGTCGGCGCCTCCTTCGAGACGCTGTCGCGCACCATCCTCTCGCAGAACCCGCGCACGCTCGAGGATCTCGTCCGCGACCTGCTCAGGCCGATGCTGCGGACATGGCTCGACCAGAACCTGCCGCGCATGGTGGAGCGCATGGTGAAGCAGGAGATCGACCGGATCTCGCGCGGAGAGCGCTGAGACGTCCGAGGACGCCTCCGGGACGTCACCGGCGCCACTCGTCGGCCGCAAGCGGCGCCGCTGCGCTGGTTGACTCGCGCCGTTCCTTGCGGGCACTTGCACCGCCTGACGCACGCTAGATCAAGAATTCGAGATGCTGGACAAGACCTACGACGCGGCCGCAATCGAGCCGCGCATTTCCGCGCTTTGGGATGACCGTCAGGCGTTCGCTGCCGGGGCCGGCGCGGAGCCGGGCGCGAAGCCGTTCACGATCGTCATCCCGCCGCCGAATGTCACCGGCTCCCTGCACATGGGCCATGCGCTCAACAATACCCTGCAGGACGTTCTGTGCCGGTTCGAGCGCATGCGCGGCCGCGACGTGCTCTGGCAGCCGGGCATGGACCATGCCGGCATCGCCACGCAGATGGTGGTGGAGCGTCAGCTCGCAGAGAGTGGTGAGACGCGGCGGGGGCTCGGGCGCGAGGCGTTCGTCCGTCGCGTCTGGTCCTGGAAGGAGCAGTCCGGCGGCTCGATCCAGAACCAGCTGAAGCGCCTCGGCGCCTCCTGTGACTGGAGCCGCGAGCGCTTCACCATGGACGAGGGCCTGTCCAAGGCCGTTCTCGAAGTCTTCGTCACCCTTTACGAGCAGGGCCTGATCTATCGCAACAAGCGCCTCGTCAACTGGGACCCGAAGTTCCAGACGGCGATTTCCGACCTCGAGGTCGTCCCCGTCGAGGTGAAGGGCAAGCTCTGGCACTTCCGCTATCCGATCGAGGGGCGGACGTTCTCACCGGAGGACCCGTCGAGCTTCGTCGTCGTCGCGACGACGCGGCCGGAGACGATGCTCGGCGATACCGCCGTCGCGGTGCACCCCGAAGACGAGCGATATGCAGCGCTGGTGGCGGGCCAGGCGCACGTCGCGCTGCCGCTTGTCGGTCGCCGTATCCCTCTGGTCGCCGACGAATATTCCGACCCGGAGAAGGGCACCGGCGCGGTGAAGATCACGCCGGCGCACGACTTCAACGACTTCGAGGTCGGCCGCCGTCACGGCCTGCCGCTGATCGCCGTGCTCGACGCCGAGGCGCGGATGACGCTCGACGGCAACGAGGCGTTCCTTGCCGGACTGCCTGTCTCCAGCGACCTCACCGAGGCGATCGCCCTGCACGGCGTCGACCGCTTCAAGGCGCGCGCGGCCATCGTCGAGATGATGGAGGCGCGCGGGCTCCTCGAGAAGATCGAGGACCACACCCACGCCGTGCCGCATGGCGACCGCTCCAACGTCGTCATCGAGCCGTTCCTGACCGACCAGTGGTACGTCGACGCCAAGACGCTGGCGAAGCCGGCGATCGAGGCGGTGCGCGCCGACCGGACGGTTTTCGTGCCGAAGACCTGGGAGAAGACCTACTTCGAGTGGATGGAGAACATCCAGCCGTGGTGCGTCTCGCGGCAGCTCTGGTGGGGTCACCAGATCCCGGCGTGGTATGCCCCCGACGGCAGCTGCTTCGTCGCCCGTAGCGAGGCCGAAGCGCTCGCTCAGGCTGAGAAGAAGTTCGGCACGCCGACGCCGCTGACGCGCGACGAGGATGTGCTCGACACCTGGTTCTCCTCGGCGCTGTGGCCGTTCTCGACCCTCGGCTGGCCCGACGAGACGCCGGAACTCGCCCGCTACTATCCGACCTCGGTGCTCGTCACCGGCTTCGACATCATCTTCTTCTGGGTCGCCCGCATGATGATGGCGGGCCTGCACTTCATGAAGGAGGTGCCGTTTGACACCGTCTACATCCACGCCCTCGTCCGCGACGAGAAGGGGGCGAAGATGTCGAAGTCGAAGGGCAACGTCATCGACCCCCTCGACCTGATGTCGGAGTACGGCGCCGATGCGCTCCGCTTCACGCTCGCCGCGATGGCGGCGCAGGGGCGCGACATCAAGCTCTCGACCGCGCGCGTCTCGGGCTACCGCTCCTTCGCGACGAAGCTCTGGAATGCGGCGCGCTTTGCCGAGATGAACGGCTGCGTGCGCGTCGACGGCTTTGATCCGTCGACCGTGAAGACGACGCTCGCCCGCTGGATCGTCGCCGAGACGGGCAAGGCGACGGCCGAGGTCACGGCGGCGCTCGAGGCGTTCCGGTTCAACGACGCCGCCGGTGCCGTCTACCGCTTCACCTGGAACACCTTCTGCGACTGGTTCGTCGAACTCGCCAAGCCGACGCTGATCGGCGGCGACGGGGCGGAGAAGGACGAGATCCGGGCCGTCACCGCCTGGGCGCTCGACCAGATCTTTGCCGTGCTGCACCCATTCATGCCCTTCGTCACCGAGGAGCTGTGGATGCGCACCGGCGAGGCGGGCCCGGCGCGTGCTCACGGTCTTCTCGCCCACGCGCCGTGGCCGGCCGTCACCGGCGGTGACGATGCGGCGGCCGCCGAGGTGAACTGGCTGATCGACCTGATCAGCGCCATCCGCTCCGTGCGCGTCGAGACCAACGTCCCCGGCGGGTCGATGGTGCCGCTGGTGGTGGTCGGTGCCGACGCCGAGACGCGCCGCCGCCTCACCGCGAACGACGCGGAGATCAAGCGCCTCGCGCGCATCGACGCGATCGAGCTCGCAGACGTGGCACCGCCGCAGTCAGCGCAGATCGTCATCGGCGCAACCGTCGCGTGCCTGCCGCTCGCCGGCATCATCGACCTCGCAGCGGAGCGGACGCGGCTCGAGAAGGAGCTCGCGAAGATCGATGGCGACGTCGCGCGCATCGATGCCAAGCTCTCGAAGCCCGATTTCATCGCGCGCGCTCCCGAAGAGGTCGTCGAGGGCGAGCGGGAGAAGCGGGAAGAGGCCTTGCAGCGCCGCGCCAAGGTGGTCGAGGCGCTCGACCGTCTCACCTGAGCGCCGCCGGCCACGGCGGCGCGGGATTCCGGGTGCGTCTGGCCGATGCGCCTTTTCTCCGCCGGGTCGCAGTGCTAAAGCGGCGCCGAGGGGAGGCCAGACCGGCCGCCCCGGCGTTCCACCGACGGGTTTCGATGGCAAGTCTCAGCGCGGCAGGGCGGTTCGCCGGTGTTCTTTTGGCGGCCGCGGGTGCCCTGAGCCCGGCGGCGGCACAGGTCGTTGAAATTCCGCCCGAGCCGGAGGCCGCTGCGCCGGCGCCTCCGCGCGACACCAAGCTCTCGAACGCGGTCGCGGTCTTCGCCGGTCTCGACAAGATCACCGGCCGCATCATCGCCTTTGACGTCTACATCGACGAGACGGTGCAGTTCGGCGCCCTGCGGGTGACGCCGCGCGTCTGCTATTCGCGACCCTCCTCGGAGACGCCGCAGACGGACGGCTTCATCGAGGTCGACGAGATTACCCTCGACAACCGCATCCAGCGCATCTTCACCGGCTGGATGTTCGCCGCGAGCCCCGGGCTCAACGCCGTCGACCACGCGATCTACGATGTCTGGCTGACCGACTGCCGCGCCTCGTCCGACGTGGCGCCGCCGGAAGGCTTCGACATGTCGCGCTTCGCCGAGGACGACGTCGAGGTGATCGAGCGGCCGCCGGGCTGGTTCCCGCTGCCGCTGCCGAAGCCGCTGATCATCCCGCCGAGCGCCGACGCGCCGGTGGCCGATTCGGCGGGCCCGGACTCAGACGCTCCCGAGGATTGAGAGCGCCTCGGCGCCGGTGAGAGCGCGGGGAGCGCGCGTGAAATCGCCGAAGCCGTCGAGAGCGCCGTCCAGCATGCGCTGATAGTCGCGCCGCCCGATCTCCAGGGCGCCGAAGCGGGCGAGGTGGTCGGTCACGAACTGCGTGTCGAGCAGCGTGAAGCCGCCGGCAACCAGCCGCGCCACGAGATGCACCAGTGCCACCTTCGAGGCGTCGCGCTCGCGGCTGAACATGCTCTCGCCGAAGAAGGCCTTGCCGAGACGCACGCCATAGAGACCGCCGACCAGCCGGCCGTCCCGCCATGCCTCGATGGAGTGGCCGTGGCCGATGGCGTGCAGGTCGCCGTAGAGGCGGCGGATGCGGGTGTTGATCCAGGTCTTCCGCCGGCCCGGCACGGGCGCCGCGCACCCGTCCATGACGGCGGCGAAGTCGTGGTCGACGCGCACCTCGAACCGGCCCGAGCGCACGGTGCGCGCCAGCCGCTGCGGAATGTGGAAGCGGTCGAGCGGGATGATGCCGCGCCGGTCCGGCTCGATCCAGTAGAGCCCGGGGTCGTCGGCCGACTCGGCCATCGGAAAGATGCCGCAGGCATAGGCCTTCAGCAGCACCTGGGGCGTGATCTCCAGGACGACGTCGTTCTTGCCGGTCATCGCCTTCCGCCGTGGCCCGTCAATCGTGAGAGCCGAGCCAGTTCTCCAGCCAGTGAATGTCGTATACGCCGTTGGCGATGTCCGGATCGTCGACGAGGGCCCGGAACAGCGGGATCGTCGAGCGGATGCCGTCGACGACGAACTCGTCGAGGCAGCGCCGGAGCCGCATCATGCACTCGACGCGGTTGCGGCCATGCACGATCAGCTTGCCGATCAGGCTGTCATAGTAGGGCGGGATCACATAGCCCTGATAGACGCCGGAATCGACGCGCACCCCGAGGCCGCCGGGCGGATGGAAGTAGGAGATCCGTCCGGGGGAGGGGGCGAAAGTGCGCGGGTCCTCGGCGTTGATGCGACACTCGATGGCGTGGCCATTGAACGTGATGTCGGACTGGCGCATCGACAGCGGCGAGCCGGAGGCGACGCGGATCTGCTCGTTGACGACGTCGATGCCGGTGATCATCTCGGTGACCGGGTGCTCGACCTGCAGCCGCGTGTTCATTTCGATGAAGTAGAACTCGCCGTCCTCGTAGAGGAACTCGACGGTGCCGGCGCCCGAATAACGCAGCTTGCGCATGGCAGCGGCGACCGTCTCGCCGATCTCCTGGCGCTGGCTGTCGTTGAGGGCCGGCGACAGCGCCTCCTCCCAGACCTTCTGGTGGCGGCGCTGCAAGGAGCAGTCGCGTTCGCCGAGGTGGACGGCGTTGCCATTGCCGTCGCCCAGCACCTGGATCTCGATGTGGCGCGGCTTGGCGAGATACTTCTCGATGTAGACGGCGTCATCGCCGAAGGCGGCCTTCGCCTCGGAGCGTGCCGTGCCGAGGGCGACCTCGAGGTCTTCGGGCGTGTGCGCCACCTTCATGCCGCGGCCGCCGCCGCCGGCCGAGGCCTTGATCAGGACCGGATAGCCGATGTCGGCGGCGATGCGGCGCGCCTCGACCTCGGACGTGACCGCGCCGTCGGAACCCGGAACGACCGGGATGCCAAGCTGCATCGCCGTGCGCTTCGCCTCGATCTTGTCACCCATGATGCGGATGTGTTCGGGCGAGGGACCGATGAAGGCGACGCCGTGGGCCGCGAGGATGTCGGCGAAGCGGGCGTTCTCCGACAGGAAGCCGTAGCCCGGGTGGACCGCGTCGGCGCCGGTGATCTCGCACGCCGCCAGGAGGGAGGGGATGTTGAGGTAGCTGTCGCGGGCGGGCGGCGGGCCGATGCAGACGCTCTCGTCGGCGAGGCGCACGTGCATGGCGTCGGCATCGGCGGTGGAGTGGACCGCGACGGTGGCGATGCCGAGCTCCTTGCAGGCGCGCAGGACGCGAAGCGCGATCTCGCCGCGATTGGCGATGAGGATCTTCGAGAACATCGTCATTCGAGGATGACCAGCGGCTCGCCGTATTCCACGGGCTGTCCGTCCTCGACGAGGATCGCGGTCACCGTGCCGGCCCGCGGGGCCGGGATCTGGTTCATGGTCTTCATCGCCTCGACGATGAGGAGCGTCTGGCCGGCGGCGACGCGGTCGCCGACCTCGACGAAGGGCTTCGCCGTCGGCTCGGGGCCGCGGTAGGCGGTGCCGACCATCGGCGACTTGACCGCGCCCGGGTGATGATGCGCGTCGACCTCGACGGGGGCGAGTGCCACGGGCGCCGCGGTGGCGACGGGAACGGCCACCGCCGCGGAGGCCATCGAAGCGGCGCGGGAAACGCGGATGCGCAGGTTCGGCTGCTCGACTTCGATCTCGGTGAGCTCGGTCTCCTTCAGGAGGTCCGCGAGCTCGCGAATGAGGGCCGAATCGATGGTTGGCTTGGCGTTGGACATGGATCTCTCTGTCAGTCGGCGCTGATCAGCCGGCGAGAATGCCGGCGAGCGCTTCCAGCGCGAGCACGTAGCTGCGGGGACCGAACCCGCAGATCACGCCCGTCGCAGCCGGTGCGAGGTAAGAATGGTGACGAAAGCTTTCGCGAGCGTGCACATTTGAAAGATGCAACTCGACGGTCGGCAGCGCCACGGCGCGGATCGCGTCATGGAGAGCGATCGACGTGTGGGTATAGGCGCCCGCGTTGATCGCGATGCCCCGCGCCGTCGTGCGGGCGGCATGGATGAAGTCGACCAGCTCGCCCTCGTGGTTCGACTGCCGGAAGTCCACCTCTAGGTCGAGGCGCTCGCCGGTGAGGCGGCAGAGTTCCTCGATGTCGGCAAGCGTCGCGCTGCCGTAGATGCCCGGCTCACGCAAGCCGAGCAGATTGAGGTTGGGGCCGTTTAGAACGAGGACCGGTACAGCCATCCGACGCCGCGCTTGTTGTTTGGGCAGGACGCGAGGCGCGGCCCGGCGGGCCGCCCTCGGGTGCGCCGCTTATAGGGGCTTGCAGACGTCGTGTGAACGACCGATCAGCAACTGGTCGTCCCGGAGCAGGCGTCTTCCACATCGGCGGCGAGGGTGTCGTATCCGACAGCGCCGACGAGGACCTTGTCGCCGATGACGTAGGACGGCGTGCCGTTGATGCCGAGGGCATTGGCGAGGCCATAGACCTCCTCGATCGTCTCGGAGACGACCGGGCCGGCCATCACTTCGGAGATCTTGTCGAGCGGCAGGCCGAGCTTCTCGACGACGTCGAGGGCCGCGGCGCGGTCGATCGGGCCCTCGTGGCTCAGAAGCGCGATGTGGAAGTCGAGATAGCGCTCGGGGGCGACCTCGTTGACGGCGATCGCGACCTGTGCGGCCTCCGTGGAACCGCGGCCGAGCACCGGGAACTCCTTCAGGACGACGCGCAAGTCGGGGTGTTCCTTCAGGAGGCGCACGAGGTCACCCATCGCGCGCTTGCAGTAGCCGCAGTTGTAATCGAAGAACTCGACGAGGGTGACGTCGCCGTCGACGTTGCCGAGAACGACCTGACGGGTCGAATTGAAGATGATGTCGCGCTGCTCGGTGATCGCCGCGACGCGCTGCGCCTCCTGCTCGGCCGCCTGCTTGCGCTCGAGCGCAGCGAAAGCCTCCTGCAGGATCTCCGGGTTGGCCAGCAGATACTCGCGCACGATGGTCTCGACTCCGGCGCGGTCGAGAGGCGCAGGCGCATCGGCGGTCTGCGAGGCCGCGGGTCCGGCGAGAGAGAGTGCCGCCCCGGCGGCCAGGACGATGGCGCCGACGGCGGCCATGAGTGCGCGCATGATGAGGTCTTCCGTCGGTCCAGAATGAAGTGCAGAGACCGGGGACCGTGCCGGTTCCGCGCGAGATCAGGGCTTGGGCGGCTTATACGACACGATGTCGTCGGCTTGAAGCCAGGCAGGGGAGCCCGGCTTCAACTTCGTCTGGGCGCGCGCGGCGTAGCGTCGGGCGGCATCGACATTGCCCTCTGCCATCAGGCCACGTGCGGTGGCGAGGTCGGCCATGCCGATCTCGCCACGCTGGGCATAGGCCATGGCGAGCTGGCGGTAGGAAACGCCGCCGAATGTATCGGTTGCGAGCCCGCGGTTCAGCTGTCCCACGGCCTCGTCGACGAGCTTCCGGTCGCCCGATGCGACCATTGCATCGCCGAGCATGGTGCGGATGAGCGGGGCGTTCGGCGCCAGCGAGACGGCCTTGCGCAGCGCCGCGACGGCCTCCTTGGGGCGGCCGCTCTCCAGGAGCGTCTGCCCCTTCAGTTCCCAGAAGAAGGCGTTGTTGGGTTGCGCCTTGATCAGCGCGTCGAGCTGGCGCTGGGCGCTCTGCGGATCGCGGACGCGGTGGGCGAGCACGGCGCGGGCATAGTGCGCAGCGAGGCTCTGGTCGGAGGCCGGATAGCGGCGCGCGATTGCGGCGGGTGCCTCGGTGAAGGCGATCAGCTTGGCGCGCACCAGATCATGGCGGGCCTGCAGGGCGGGCGGGTCGACCGCATCGAAATAGGGGCTCTTGCGGGCCCGATCCTCCAACTGCGCGATCCGATCGCGCGGCATCGGGTGGCTCTGGGCATAGGGGTCGGTGAAGCGCGCCGACAGCAGTTGCTGATCGGCGAAGCGCTCGAAGACGCGGATCATGCCTCTGGCCGACTGCTTCGTCTTCTCGAGGTATTTCAAGGCGGCGCGGTCGGCCGACTCCTCCTCGCCACGCTGATAGGCGAGGAAGCTGCGGTGGGCGGTCTGCATGCCGGCACCCGCGATGCCGATGCCGGCCTGGCCCATTTCGCCGCTGCCGGTCCCCGCGCCGGCGGCCATGGCGCCGATGCCGAGGATCATGCCGATCGCCGCCATCACCTGCGCCTTCGCCATGGCGTCCCGCATGCGCACCAGATGGCCGCCTGCGATATGGCCGGTCTCGTGTGCGAGGACGCCGATCACCTCGTTCGGCGTGTCCGACGCGGTGATCACGCCGACGTTGATGAAGATGCGGCGGCTGTCGACGACGAAGGCGTTGAAGTCGCGCTTGTTGATGAGCACCACCTCCGTGGTGCCTCCCGGCAATCCGGCCGCTTTCAGGATCGGCGCGAGATAGTCCCGCAGCAGGCCCTCGGTCTCGGCATCCCGCACGAGGGGGATCGAGCCGGACGGTTGTGCGTGCGCCGGTAGCGCGACGAGGTTGGCGGCGGCAATGGCGGTGAGCGCGGCGCCGGCGAAACCTGTCCGGCGAGCCTTCCGGAGCCCGCCGCAGGCTAGGAACCCGCTATAGGCCGTGCGCCAACGCCGCAGAAGGCGTTCTACCCCCATTCGCGCCCCGTCTTTACACCTCGCTGCGTCGCCACGGGCACCGAAGAGAGGAAATGCGGCGGCAGCACGGCAATGAACGCGACAAGGCCGGCCCTCCCGGTGGGAAGGAGCCGGCCGTCGCTTGTCACAGCACGCCGCGCGTGCTCGCTCAGAAGAACGAGCGGCGCTGCCACCAACCGGACCGCTTCGGGCGGTCATCGTCCGGCTCAGGGGCCGGCTGGCCGGCGACGGGCTCGGGGGACGCCACGGCGGGGGATGGTTCGGTCGGCTGCGGCGCGGCCGCCTCCGCCGGTGCCGCCGCTTCCGGCTGCGCCTCGACACGCTCCGCCTCCGGCGTTTCCGCCACCGCCTCAACCGACTCGACCTCGGTCGTCGGCTCGGTGGCTGGCGCTTCAGCCTGCTCCAACTGCGGCTCCACCGCGACCGTCTCGTGGACGGCGGTCTCGGGCGCGGCGACCTCGACTTCGGCGGTCTCGACGGCGCTCACGGCCTCCTCGGCTGCGCTCTCGTCCTCGGCCCGACGGCGGCCGCCACGGCGACCACGGCGGCGCCGGCGCTTGTCTTCCCCGCCGTCGCCCTCGGCGGTGGCGTCAGCGGGCGTCTCCTCGCCGGACGACGCCACCTCCGCGACACCGGCTTCGCCTGCGGGTGCGTCGGCCTGCGGGGCCTCGGCGTCTGCGGGTGCCTCAACTGCGGGCGCAGACCACGGCGACGGCGCGGTGTCGGGAGCGCCCTCCGTCATCTCCGGCGCGTCATCGCCGTCCGCATCATGCTGGTCGTCGTGCGCGGTGTGATCGTCGTGCGCGGTGTGATCGTCGTGAGCGGAACGCTCACCGTTGCCGTTGCCGTTACCGTTCTGGTCGCCGCCACGCCGCCGGCGGCGACGGCGGCGGCGCCGCGGCGCCTCGCCCTCCGCTGTCGCGGCAGCCTGCCGCGGCTGCGACGGCTGGTGTTGGGGCCGCTCGGGACGGGCGGTCTCGGCGGCGGCCTCCTCGACCTCCTCCTCGTCCTCCTCGATGTCGGCGTCCTCGTCTTCCGGCTCGATCGAATCGACCTTCACGAAGCTGTCGGCCGGGCGCGTCGGCGCCTGCACCGGGCGCGTCGCAGGCTCGCCCTTCTCGATGGCGTGCAACTGCGTGCCGAGGCTCTCGTCCGCGGCGATGGCGATCGTCACGCCGAAGCGTCCCTCGATGTCGGCGAGGTGGCGACGCTTCTGGTTCAGGATGTAGAGGGCGACGGACGTGCGGCAGCGGACATTCAGGTTGTTCGCGGCACTCTTCAGGAGCACGTCCTCGATGACGCGCAGCACGTGCAAGGCGACCGACTCGGTGGAACGCACGACGCCCGTGCCGAAGCAGTGCGGGCAGACCTGGGTGGAACTCTCGACGACGCCGGTGCGGATGCGCTGGCGCGACATCTCCATCAGGCCGAAATGGGAGATCCGGCCGACCTGGATGCGGGCCCGGTCGGTGCGCAGCGCTTCCTTTAGTCGCTTCTCGACAGCGCGGTTGTTGCGCTTCTCCTCCATGTCGATGAAGTCGATGACGATGAGGCCTGCGAGATCGCGCAGCCGCAACTGGCGCGCAACCTCGTCGGCGGCCTCCAGGTTCGTCTGGAGGGCGGTGTCCTCGATGTTGTGCTCGCGGGTCGATCGGCCGGAGTTGACGTCGACAGAGACCAGCGCCTCGGTCTGCTGCAGCACCAGGTAACCGCCGGACTTCAGCGTCACCTGCGGCGAGAACATCGCGTCGAGCTGCGCCTCGATGCCGAAGCGCGTGAAGATCGGCGAGGCTTCACGGTAGGGCTGGACGTTCTTGGCATGGCTTGGCATAAGCATGCGCATGAAGTCCTTCGCCTCGCGGTAGCCATCGTCGCCGGCGACGATGACTTCGTCGATGTCCTTGTTGTAGAGATCTCGGATCGAGCGCTTGATCAGGCTGCCTTCTTCGTAGACGAGCGTCGACGCAACCGACTTCAACGTCAGCTCGCGGACGCTCTCCCACAGCCGCAGCAGGTATTCGAAGTCGCGCTTGACCTCGACCTTGGTGCGGTTGGCGCCAGCGGTCCGCAGGATGACGCCCATCCCCTCAGGCACCTCGAGATCGGTGGCGATCTGCTTCAGGCGCTTGCGGTCGGCCGCGCTGGTGATCTTGCGGCTGATGCCGCCGCCACGGGCGGTGTTCGGCATCAGCACGGCGTAGCGGCCGGCGAGCGAGAGGTAGGTGGTCAGCGCTGCACCCTTGTTGCCGCGCTCCTCCTTGACGACCTGCACGAGCATGACCTGCCGGCGCTTGATCACTTCCTGAATCTTGTAGGAGCGGCGCATCCGCTGCGGACGGCGCTCGGGCACCTCCTCGAGCGCGTCCTCGGCTCCGACGGATTCGACCGTCTCGCTCGTCTCGACGGACTCGACGGTGCCGCCGTCGTCGCTCGTGTCGGCCTCGGAGGTGCGCTCGGCGTGGGTCTCCTCGGCCGCGGGGGCCGCGTCTGCCGCGTCATGCGCGTCATTGGGGTCGTCGGCGGCGGCGCGCTCGTCCTCGGCCTCCTGCTCGAGGAGCGCCTGACGGTCGGCGAAGGGGATCTGGTAATAGTCGGGGTGGATCTCGCTGAAGGCGAGGAAGCCGTGACGGTTGCCGCCGTATTCGATGAAGGCGGCCTGCAGCGAGGGTTCGACCCGCGTTACCTTCGCCAGATAGATGTTGCCACGGAGCGGCTTGCGGGTTGCGGATTCGAAATCGAACTCTTCGACGCGGCTGCCGCGAACCACGACCACCCGGGTCTCTTCCGGGTGGGTTGCGTCGATGAGCATCTTGTTTGCCATGGGGGGAAGTCTCCACGGCCGCAGCCGCTGTGCACGCATGTGAGCGTGCATCCGCGCGGCGGGCCGGCTCTAGGGGCGATCCCGGGACGGGATCCAGGATGGGGTGGGGGCGGGGAGACCGGACGGGGCGCGCGCGTCGCCCACGCGAGCCGGCCAGCGAAGGCTGGCAGCTCGGGTGCGTGGAGCGGGCTTGGGCGGCGCGTCATTCGTCCAGTACAAAGCGAGCTTGGCGCTCGTTCTCCCCAGGGGCGCCGTGCACCGAACGGGTGCCGCGGCAGCTATCGTTGCGGTGCAGGCGAACAGGTTCGCGGCGCACCGTCGGCGGTCCGACGGGATGATCGCTCCGCGACTGACGGCAAGGGGCCGTCGCTGGGAGCGCGGCCCGCTGGTCCGAGGTCCTCGCCGGAGCATCCCGGAAGGAGTGGCTGGCCCGGCGGTCATCCGCGGCGGAGAATGGGCGCGAGGGACGACCCGGAAGGGCGAACCGATCAATCGACCGGATTGCGGAACCGGAGCCGCGTGTCGCGGATCGGTGCGCAGAGGTGGAAGTGCATCCTACGCAACCGTCTCTATTTACGAACAGGTGTTTGCGTTGGCAAGCACGGCGGTTCGGCGGGTCGAGCCCAGATAGCAGCCACAGCCGGTCAACCGGCGGTTAACGCGGGTGCGCCTATCGGGTATGAACGATCAACGGACGACGGCATCGATCGCCGACAGCGGACTGGCATGCTGCGCACCCTTGCACTTCTGGCCCTGGTGATTCTCGCTGCGACGGCTACCAGCCGGGCGGCCAGCGAGGACAGTGGCGGCGCAGCGGCGCGGCAAACGACGGCCTTCGAAGCCGGCGAGCCGACGTCGCTGCCGGAGGCGAGGGAACTCGTCGCGACGACGGCGCGGATCGCCGGCGACGCCATGCGCACGCGTTTCGTCGTCGACCTCACCTCGGAGGTCGGCTTCGCGGTGTTTCCGCTGGCCGATCCACACCGGATCGTGATCGACCTTCCGCAGATGCGCTTCGCCCTCGGTCCGGAGGCAGGCCGTCAGGGCCGTGGTCTCGTCGCGTCGTGGCGCTACGGCCTTCTCGCCGTCGGCAAGTCGCGGGTCGTCATCGACCTCGCGCGTGCGGCCGCGGTGGACAAGGCGTTCGTGCTGCCCCCCGTGGACGCGCAGCCGGCGCGGCTGGTGATCGACCTCGTCGCGGTCGACGAGGTGGCCTTCGTGGCGGAGGCGACGCGGGCGAGGGACGCCCGCACGACGCCACGGGAAACCGACGGTGGCGCGGCGGCGGCCGCGCTCCGGCAGGCCCGCGTGCGGCCCCTGATCGTGCTTGATGCCGGCCACGGCGGCATCGACACCGGAGCCGCCGGCGTGCACGGAACGCTCGAAAAAAACATCACCCTCGATTTCTCCAGCCTTCTCAAGCGCAAGCTCGAGGCGACCGGGCTGTTCGAGGTGCGGCTGACGCGCGACGACGACGTGTTCGTCGCCCTCGACGATCGCATGGCTTTCGCCCGCCACGTCGCGGCCGACCTGTTCGTATCCATCCACGCCGACGCCGCGCCGCAGGACTATGTGCGTGGCGCGACCGTCTACACCGTTTCCGAGCGCGCCTCCGATGCGGACGCCGCCGCCATTGCCGCGCAGGAGAACCGCTCGGACGTCATCGCCGGCGTCGATCTCGACGAAACCTCCGACGACGTCACCGACATCCTGATCGACCTCGCCCGCCGCGAGACCAAGACGATGTCGCACCGGGCCGCGGAGGCGATGATCTCGTCGATCTCGGGGCACACCAAACTCAACTCGAACCCTCACCGCTACGCCGGCTTCCGGGTCCTGCGAGCCCACGATGTGCCGTCGGTGCTGGTGGAACTCGGCTACATGACCAACCGCCACGATGAAGCCCTGATGCTGTCCGAGGAATGGCGTGACGGCACGGCCGAGGCGATGGTTCGGGCGATTCGCGGCTTCTTCGAGCCTCGGCTCGCTGCTTCCGGCGCCGGGGGCACCGCCGTCGAAGCACCGTCTCCGGCGGTGGTCGGGGAGAGCGTCGCCGTCGGGAGCGGAACCCCCGTGGGTGATGCGACCCCGGTCCGTGGATCGGCGGGAGAGCGGGGGGATCTGGCCGCGGCGCGGTGATGGCCGGGCTGTCTCCCCGATCGGGTGGGGTTGCCTCCGACAAGGCCGCGTCGTAACTGACGCGCTGGGGCAACGGGTCGGTGAGGCATCGGGCGGTCGGATCGCGGGAAGCGGTCGAGACGGTCGAGATCGCTGCGCCGGTGAGACGTGATCGGATGCCCCTCGCGGGGTTTCCGGCGTGAAGCGAATTGGCCGCCGGCCTCGAAGCGCGAGTTGACGCGATGACGTTTCTTCTTCGCACGATCGGATACCTGTTCGGGATCGGATCCGTGTTCGCGCTGATCGGCGCCGCCGGCGTCGCGTGGTACGTGACGTCAATGGGGTCCGACCTGCCGGACTACACGGCGCTGCGCAAGTACGAGCCGCCGGTAATGACCCGCGTCCATGCCGCCGACGGCAGCCTCGTCGCCGAGTATGCGGTGGAGCGGCGGCTGTTCCTGCCGATCCAGGCGGTGCCGGATCTCATCAAGCAGGCGTTCCTGTCGGCCGAGGACAAGAACTTCTACCAGCACAACGGCATCGACCCGTCGGGCATCATCCGCGCCATCGTCACCAACGTCCGCAACCGCGGCTCCGGACGCCGCCCGGTCGGCGCTTCGACGATCACCCAGCAGGTCGCCAAGAACTTCCTTCTGTCCAACGAGGCCACCGTCGACCGGAAGATCAAGGAAGCCATCCTGTCGATGCGGATGGAGGCGGCCTTCACCAAGGACAAGATCCTCGAGCTCTACCTCAACGACATCTATCTCGGGCTTGGCGCCTATGGCGTCGCGGCGGCCTCGCTCGTCTATTTCGACAAGTCCGTGCACGAGCTGACGGTCGCCGAGGCGGCGTACTTGGCGGCATTGCCGAAGGCGCCGAACAACTACCATCCCT
This sequence comes from uncultured Segnochrobactrum sp., assembly GCA_964503995.1. Classification (GTDB taxonomy): domain Bacteria; phylum Pseudomonadota; class Alphaproteobacteria; order Rhizobiales; family Segnochrobactraceae; genus CAMDHY01. The sequence continues at coordinate 21,046 of CAZDCR010000001.1, read as the reverse complement.
TCCGCTTCCCGGACCGCGCCATCGAGCGGCGCAACTGGGTGGTCGACCGGATGGAAGAGGACGGCGTCATCGACAAGGCCACCGCCGATGCGGCGCGGGCCGAGCCGCTGCGCGTCACGCCGCGCCACACCGGGCCTCACCTCGTCGCCACCGACTACTTCGCCGAGGAAGTTCGCCGGCGCATCTACCAGCTCTACGGCGAGAGCGGCCTCTATGGAGGCGGCATGTCGGTGCGGGCGACGCTCGACCCGAAGCTTCAGGTGCTGGCGCGCAAGAACCTCAATGCCGGCCTGATGAAGTTCGACGTGCAGCGCGGTTCGTGGCGCGGACCGGTCGAGCGCGTCGATCTCGCCACCGGTGACTGGGGCATCCCGCTCTCCAAAGTGCCGCCGCTGATCGACGTGCCGGAGTGGCGCCTCGCCGTGGTGCTGTCGGTGTCCGATCAGGACGCGGTCATCGGTCTTCGCCCGAACGTCGAGGTGTCCGGTGCCATCGCCAGCGAGCGCGACACCGGCCGCGTGACCTTGTCGACGATGGCCTGGAAGCGGCGGATGCTCTACCGCACCGACCCGCAGAAGATCGTCGGACGGCCGTCGGGCCGGGTGCCGCCGAACCAGTTCACCTATGCCGGCATCAACAAGATGTCGCAGGCCGTGTCGCCGGGCGACGTCGTCTACGTCGAGAAGGTGCCGGAGGAGGGCGAGGACATCTGGAAGCTGCGTCAGGTGCCGAACATCTCGGGCGCCATGGTGGTGATGGATCCGCACACCGGCCGTGTGCTGGCGCTCGTCGGCGGCTTCTCCTACGGCGACAGCGAGTTCAACCGGGCCACCCAGGCGTGGCGGCAGCCCGGCTCCTCCTACAAGCCGTTCGTCTATGCGGCGGCGCTCGACAACGGCTACACGCCGGCGAGTGTCATCGTCGACGGGCCGATCTCGATCGCCGACGGCATGGGCCGCGTCTGGTCGCCGAAGAACTATGGCGGCAAGTACGGCGGTCCCTCGACGCTGCGGCTCGGCATCGAGCGCTCGCGCAACCTGATGACGGTACGGCTCGCCAAGGACATGGGCATGCCGCTGGTTGCCGAGTACTCCAAGCGCTTCGGCATCTACGACGACCTGCTGCCGTACCTGCCGATGGCGCTGGGCGCCGGCGAGACGACGGTGCTGCGCCTCACCTCGGCCTATGCGATCATCGCCAACGGCGGCAAGAAGATCGTCCCGACGTTGATCGACCGCATCCAGGACCGCTACGGCAACACGATCTACAAGCACGACGCGCGCATCTGCGAAGGCTGCGTCGCGGAGACCTGGGCCGAACAGGCGGAGCCGACGCTGATCGACGAGTCCGAGCAGGTGCTCGACCCGATGAGCGCCTACCAGATCACCTCGATGATGGAGGGCGTCGTCCAGCGCGGCACGGCCACCGTCGTGAAGCAGGTCGGCAAGCCGATCGCCGGCAAGACCGGCACCACGAACGAGGAGAAGGACGCCTGGTTCGTCGGTTACACGCCGGATCTCGTCGCCGGTGTCTTCATCGGTTTCGACCAGCCCCAGCCGATGGGCAAGGGCGCGACCGGTGGTGTGCTGGCGGCGCCGATCTTCACGGAGTTCATGAAGGAAGCCCTCGCCGACAAGCCGTCGGTCGCCTTCCGTATCCCCGAGGGCATCAAGCTGGTGCCGATCGACCGTACGTCCGGGCAGCGCGTGTCGGGCAGCGGCGGCAACGTCGTCATCGAGGCGTTCAAGCCGGGCACGGCGCCGGGCGAGGGCGTTTCGATCGTCAGCGACTTCTCCTACACGGGTGAAGGCGGCGGGCAGAATCGGCGGGTGTCGCCGGAGGCCGAACGGGCGGTTTACTCCGGCACCGGCGGGCTTTACTGACCACCATCCACTGAGCACGGCCGCCCGGCGCTTCGGCGCCGGCGGCTGCCGGCGGCGCGCCCGCGTCCGCCATCCATCCACCCATCGGTCGCGAGAAGGTTCTTCATGCGCGCAGAGATCGAGTCGATCGTCGACGAGATCCAGCAGGCAATCAGCCTGCTGAGGAGGCATCTTTGACTGGGATCGCGCCAAGATCCGCCTCGCCGAACTGAACGCCGCCGCCGAATCCCCGTCGCTGTGGGACGACCCCGAGCGCGCCCAGAAGCTGATGACCGAGCGGCAGCGTCTCGATCGCCAGATCGGGGCCGTCGAACAGCTCGAGCGTGAAACGCAGGACGCCTGCGATCTCATCGCGATGGGCGAGGAGGAGGGGGAGGCTTCGGTCGTCACCGATGCCGAAAACATCCTTCGGCAACTGCGCGCCGACCTCGCCAAGCGCCAGGTCGATGCGTTGCTTTCCGGCGAGGCCGACGGCAACGACAGCTTCCTCGAGGTTCATGCCGGTGCCGGTGGCACGGAGAGCCAGGACTGGGCCCTCATGCTCCTGCGTATGTACACGCGCTGGGCCGAGCAGCACGGCCTGTCGGTGGAACTCATCGAGGAGAATTCCGGCGAGCAGGCGGGCGTGAAGTCCGCGACGATCCAGGTCAAGGGTGAGGCCGCCTACGGCTGGCTGAAAACCGAGTCAGGCGTGCACCGGCTTGTGCGAATCTCGCCGTTCGACGCCAACGCCCGGCGGCAGACCAGCTTCGCCAGCGTCTGGGTCTATCCGGTGGTCGACGACACCATCGAGATCGAGGTGAACGAGAGCGACTGCCGCATCGACACCTACCGCGCGTCGGGCTCGGGCGGGCAGCACATCAACACGACGGATTCGGCCGTGCGCATCACGCATCTGCCGACCGGCATCGCGGTCGCCTGCCAGAACGAGCGCTCGCAGCACAAGAACCGCGCCACCGCCTGGAAAATGCTCCGCGCCCGCCTTTACGAACTCGAGCTGAAGAAGCGCGAGGAGGCGGCGATGGCGACGGAGGCCACCAAGTCCGACATCGGCTGGGGCCACCAGATCCGCTCCTACGTGCTGCAGCCCTATCAGATGGTGAAGGACCTGCGGACGGGCGTCGAGACCAGCAACACCCAGGCGGTGCTGAACGGCGACCTCGACGCCTTCATGGAGGCGGCGCTCGCCCAGCGCGTCAGCGGCGAGACCAAGGCGATCGCGGACGTCGATTGACGAGGGCGCGCCGCCCGCTCGCCGATGTGGCCGCGGTCCTCGTGATCGCCGCGGTGGCGATGGTCGGCGCACCCGGATCGGCGCGCGAGGCTGTCGTGCCGGCCGTCGGCGAGACGGTCGACGCGACAATCCCGCCGTGGTCCTCGATCGGCCGCGTCAACAACAGCGTCGGCGGCAGCTGCACGGGCGTGCTGGTTGCGCCCGATCGCGTCGTGACGGCAGCGCACTGCGTCTTCAACGATCGCACGGGTGTGTTCCTGCGGGCCGAGGCGATCCACGTCCTGCTCGGCTTTGCGCGGGGCGACTATCTCTTTCATAGCCGCGCCGACTCCTATCGGGTCGCCGACGGCTACAGGCCCGGGGAGGGCACGGTCGGGGCAGACTACGCCGTCATCGCGCTTTCGGAGCCGGCACCCTCCACCATCGTACCGCTGCGGCTGGCGCGCGAGCCGGCGGCGACCGGGACGCGCCTGCTGGCGGTCGGGTACGGGCGGGGTCGACCCTACGTTCCGACGGTGCTGGCGAACTGCCTCGTCACCGGCCATGTTCCGGAGGACGATGCCGTGCTCGCCACCGACTGCGTCGCTCCCGATGGATATTCCGGCGGCCCGCTGCTGTCCGCGGATGACCCGGGCACGGTTCTGGGTCTGCAGGTCGCCCGCCAGCGGCACGACGGCAAGCTCCGCACCCTGGCGGTGGATGCGGCCATGATCGGAGTCGATGCGCCGCCCGCGCCGAGCCCGTGAGGCTCAGGTGCGGCTCGTCTCCAGCGGTCGATAGAAGCCCGGCGTCAGGCCCGCCTCCGAGCGCGCCCGGTCGTTGAACGGTGGTTTCAGGGGACTGCGGAAGTGACGCCGCACGAGTGCGTGGAAGCGCGGCTCCGGCGCCGTGCGTTCGCGGTCGCAGAGGAAGCGGAACCACTTCGCCCCGACGGCGACGTGGCCCTTCTCGTCCTCGTAGATGGTCCTCAGGATCTCCGCCGTCGCCTCGTCACCCTCGGCCTGCGCCTTGGCGATCAGCGAGGGCGTGACGTCGAGGCCGCGCGCCTCGAGGACCAGCGGCACGATCGCGAGCCGCGCGGCGAGGGAATGGCCGGTCTCCGCGGCCGCCTGCCAGAAGCCGTCGTGGGCCGGCAGGTCGCCATAGGCGGCGCCAAGGTCGGCTAGCCTGGCGGCGAGGAGGCGAAAATGGCCGGCCTCCTCGACGCCGACGCGTACCCAGTCGTCATAGAACGAGCGTGGCATTCCCGCGTCGGCGAAGCGCCCGACGATGTCCCAGGCGAGGTCGATCGCGTTGAGCTCGATGTGGGCAATGGCGTGCAGGTAGGCGATGCGGCCGCTGGCCGAGCCGGAGCGCTTCGGCATGTCGCGCGGCGCCAGCAGCAAGGGCCGGGGCGGCCGTCCGGGCCGGTCCGGCACGGCGGGATCGAGGGTAGGCCGGACGAGCGAGAGGCGGTGAGAGCGCCACAAGGCTGCGGCATCGGCGGCGAGGGCCGCCTTGCCCATGGGATCGACAGTGGCGACGATCGTCCGGGCCGCGGCGGCGAGCGACGGCGGGACCGGGGTCAAGCCTTCGCCAACCCCTTCACGGCGGCGAGCACCTCTTCGGCATGGCCCGGCACCTTCACCTTGTTCCAGACACGGGCGATCTTGCCGGCCCCGTCGATCAGGACCGTCGTGCGCTCGACGCCCATGTATTTGCGGCCGTACATCGACTTTTCCGCCCACACGCCGTAGCGCTCGAGAGTCTCCTTGGCCTCGTCGGCGGCGAGCACGACGCCGAGTTCGTGCTTGGCGCGGAACTTCTTGTGGCTCGCGACCGAATCCGGGGAAATTCCGACGACCACGGCTCCGGCGGCCTTGAAATCACCGCCGAGCTGCGTGAAGTCGACCGCCTCGCGCGTGCAGCCGGACGTGTCGTCCTTGGGGTAGAAGTAGACCACGACCGGACTACCTCTATGATCGGAAAGTCGGAACGCGCCGCCGTCGTCGGTTGGCAGCGAAAAATCGGGAGCGGCCGTGCCTTCCACGATGGCGGTCATCTGGGCGTCCTTGGGTTTTCAGGGGGCGGTTGAACCATCCGCGGTGCCGATACGCAAGGTGAACGGCGGCGGATTTCTGCAGCCGCAATGACGCCGACGCAACCCCACGACGACGCCCCGGGGGACCTGGCGGAGCAGCGCCTGGTTCACGCAGTTGCCCCGAAACGCCGGCGACGGCGGGGCCGCCGCATCGCGTGGTCCTGCGCGATCATCGCCGTGCTCCTGGTTCTCGCGGTTGCTGGCATCGCCATCCGGCTGATGATGGCGCCGATCGGCATCGCCATGGCGGCCCGGGAGGCGCAGACGATCCTGCAGACGCTCGTCGGCGCCGAGGGGACCGCCAGCGTCGGTACGGCGTCGCTGTCGTGGCGGCAGTCGATGGGGATCGTGCTCGAACTCGACGACATCCGCCTGGAAGGTCCGACGGGGAAAGCCGAGGTTCCCTCGATCGTCATCGACATTGACGCCGATGCGCTGGTGATCAGCCAGCGCGTCCGCGTGCACGCCCTCATCGTCGAGGGGCCGTCGGTCGATCTCGCGCCGCTGCAGCCCGGAGAGTTCGGCCAGCCGGAGCCGATCGAACTGCTCGAGAACATCGACGAGCGGCTCGGGCGTATCGCGCTCGTCGCCGCGCAGAACGGTGTCGAGCTGATCGCGGTGAACGACGGCCGCGTTCGCCTCGAGCGTCCCGATCCGCTGCCCGTCCTCGAGATGACGGCCGTGTCAGTCCGGGCGGAGGCGGCCGGCAGCGGGTCCGTCGAGGTGCGCGCCGAGGCGCGGGTCGGGGACGGCAACTGGACCGGGTCGATCACGCGCAGCGCGACGCAGGCGGGCACCCGATTCGCCGCCTCGATCGACGGGATCGGCATCGCCGAGGTACTCGGGACGAAGCTCGTGTCCGCCGGCCTCGTCGTCGGCGCCGGAATCAACGCCGAATTCGCGACGGACGGCCGCGCCTCCGCAGCCTCGCTCACCGTCGACGTGGGACCGGGCCAGATCGCGGTCCGAAACGCGCCTTCGGTCGAACTCGCGAGGGCCCAGGCCAACCTCGTCTGGCGGCCGCAGACCAATGACTTCGCCCTCAATCCATCGCCGGTGGAGTTCGACGGCTGGCAGTTGCTGATCGCCGGCACCGTGACGGCGGCATCGGCCACCGACCCGCTGTGGCGCTTCCAGCTGACACTGCCGCGCGCCATCCTTGCGCCGCCCGACGTGCCCGGCGCGCCGGTCGAAATGGAGTCGGCCGTGGCCGATGGCAGCTTCGATCCGCGCACCGTGGTCATCACCCTCGACCGCGTCGAGGTGAAGGCGGCCACAGGAAGCGGTGCAGGCTCGGCGCGCATCGTCCTGGGGCCGGGGGGGCCGAAGGTCCGGCTCCTCGCAAATGTCACCTCGCCGACCGATTTCGGCACCTTCATCCGTGTCTGGCCGCGGCCGGTCGTGCCGCCGGCCCGCACGTGGATGATCCAGAACGTCCTCGGCGGGCGCCTCGTCAGTGGCACCATCGACGTCGATCTCGGCCCCCTCGACCTCGACCCGGATCCCATGACCAGCGAGCCAGGCCACCCGCCGGCGGACATCCGCTTCGGTTTCGAGGATGGTGCGCTTCGGATGGTCGGGTCGCTGCCGCCGCTGACGACCGCGGCTGGACAGGGCCACATCCTCGGGCCGACGCTGGCCGTGGACGTGACCCGAGGAACCCTCGCCGCCACCGTCGGTGGCGATGCAACAGTCGCGCCGGCCAAGGTTACGGTGGACGAACTGCGCATCCAGCCGCTCGTCACCACGACGAAGGCGACGATCAGCGGGTCCGCTGCGGCACTTGCATCCTTGGCCAATTCCGACCCGATGCGCGCGATGTCGGCGCTGAAGATCGACCCGGCGGCGCTGTCGGGCGAGGCGCGGGCGGAGCTGTCCGTGCACGGCCCGATGGACGCGCAGCTCGACATGAGCCAGCTGACCTGGAACCTGACCGCGACGCTGCGCGACGTCGCCTCGTCAACGCCGATCGACGGCCACCGCATTGCCGACGCCGACCTCGCGATCGTCGCCGACAAGGCGACGATGTCGGCCAAGGGGACTGCGGTCATCGATGGCATCCGCGCCAACATCGACGTCGTGCAACCTTCAGGCGGCGGCGAGGCGAAGCGGGGCGTGACGTTCACGCTGTCGGAAAAGGAACTCAAGGCGCAGGCGCCCGGTCTCGACGGCATCCTGCAGGGCTCGATCTCCGTCGAGGTGGCCGACGCGAGTGCGGGCGGCCAGTCCGTCACCGTCGATCTCACCAAGGCGAGCCTGATGATCCCGGGGATCGGCTGGACGAAGGGGGCCGGGGTGGCGGCCGACGCGACGTTCCGCCTGGTCGGCCGCGAGGGCGCCAAGGACATCCGAGACCTGGTCTTCCAGTCGGAAGGCGTGAAGGTCGCCGGCTCGGCCTCCCTCGACGCGAAGGGGGGTCTCACTGCCGCCTCGTTCGCGACCTTTTCGCTGCGACCCGGTGACAGCGCATCGGTGGACGTCCAGCGCGGGAAGGGCGGCGCCTACGCGATCACCGTCCGGGGCGCGCGTTTCGACGGACGCGGGCTCATCAAGCAGATGTCGGGGGGCGACAAGGGGGGCAAGGACAAGCTGGCGATGCCGATCGACGTCGACGCCCAGCTCGAACGGCTCATCGGCTACAACGGCGTCAGCATCGACGGGCTGCGCGCCAAGGCGCGCATCCAGGGGAGCGGTCCCCGCAGCGTCACCGTCTCGGGCCGCATCGGTGGCGCGGACATGCAGATTGCCCTCAAGCCCGACGGCGACGTTCGCACCCTCTCGGTGACGTCTGGCGACGCCGGTGGCCTTCTGCGCTTCCTCGACTTCTACGGCAAGATGCGAGGCGGGCGCGGCACCGTCGAGGCGAGGATTTCCGAAGGCGGGACGCAGGGGAGGGCCTCGATCCGCGAGTTCCAGATCGTCGAGGATCCAAAGCTCGCCCGACTGATCGAGACGGCCGCGCAGAGCCGCGGTGGTCGCAACGGTCGCAGTGGGGGTGGCCAGACGCAGATCCCGGCATCCGCGACGAGCTTCGATCGCCTGACGCTCGACTTCCGCCTCGCCAACGGCGTCATGGCAATCGAGGACGCCGTACTGCGCGGACCCGGCTCCGGCGGCACCGCCACCGGCACCGTGCGCCTCGACACCGGCCGCATCTCGATCGCCGGGACCTACATTCCGATCTTCGCGATCAACAACCTGTTCGGGCGCATCCCGGTCCTCGGCGAGATCCTCGGCGGCGGGCGGGACGGCGGCCTGTTCGGCATTACCTTCAAGCTGGACGGGCCAATCGCCGACCCGACGCTGTCCTTCAATCCGATCTCGTCGATCACACCCGGCATCTTCCGGCGCATCTTCGAGTACCAGTGAGCCGCCGCGTCGCCGGCGGTCAGACCGGCTGCGCCTTGCGACCGCCGCGGGCGACGTGGTCGCGGGCCTCCGCCTCGAGAAGGCGCCGGGCGAGTTCGGCGGCCCGCACCGCCAGTTCACCGGCGCCGGCGTGGAGCGGCCGGGAGTTCTTCACAGCCGTGACGTTGTTCTGCATGTCCTCCGCCGTCCAGCCCCGCGAGTGGGCAACGTAGGGGAACTGCGGAAAGTGGAAGCCGAGCTCGGCGAAGAAGCCGAGCATCTGGCCCGCCACGCCCTGCACGTTGTCCTGGCCGCCGACGATGATGAAGGCGGCGACCTTGTTGCGGATCAGCACACGGTTGCGGATCGTCACCTGGTTCTGGATGGTGTTGAGCCGCTCGGCCATGCGGAAATAGAGCGAGCTCGCCTGTCCCCAGCGGATCGGCGTGGCGACGACGACCGCATCGCACCAGTGCACAAGCCCCTCGTAGACCGGCGTCAGTCCGTCGTCGGGGCGCATCTGGGTGACGGAACACGGCCACGTGCAGGCGTGCGCCGCCTTCGAGTAGTAGCCCTTGCAGGCTTCGAAGGAGAGGTCGTTCAGCCGGATGAGCTGCGTCTCGCACCCCTCGGCGGCAGCGGCGGCCAGGGCAGAGGCGAGCAGGTCGTCGGAACCCGAGTAGCGGGGAGCGCCTCCATCCATCGCGGTGGTCGACAGGCCGAGGACCCGGATGGGGCCGGGGGCGCGAACGACCGGCCGCTCCAGCGGATGCGGCTCATGAGGGGACTTTGTGCGCGGCGTGCCGGCTGCGACGTCGACGAGCACGCGGCCGTTCTCGACGCGGACGGGGTAGGCAGGAACCTGGTCTGCCTCGAAGCCCGGCTCGCCACGGCCGGTGACGCGGTGGAATTTCCACTGGTGCCAGGGGCAGACCACATAGTCGCCGTCGAGGGTGCCCTCGCCGAGCGGGCCGCCAACGTGGTTGCAGGCATTCGAGACGGCGCCGAAGACGCCGTCGCGGCACGACACCGCGAGCCTGGTGGTGGCAGCCTTGACGGCCGAGAGCGGCTTGGCCGCAAGCTCGTCGACGCCGCCGACGTCGGTCCAGTTCGCATCGGTCATCTCGGTTCACCCCCGGGTATCGGGCTTGCCGGCGCGCACCCTAGCCGACGGCGCCCGCACATCTGGCCGTGGGAGCGTCCGACGGTCAATCTGCACCACCCATGCCGGTCGTCCGATCACGATGCGTTCAGACGGGCCAGGCCTTGAACCAAGCGTTCGAAAGAGATAAACATATCTTTATATGGATTGGAGCCCGGACTTGACGAAGGATGCGCCGCTCGCCCTCGACCCGTTGGTCGCCTGCCTGAAGGCGGCGGGCGAGCCGTCGCGCCTGCGCATCCTCGCCTTGCTGGCGGCGAGCGACCTCACCGTCAAGGATCTTACGGCGATCCTCGGCCAGAGCCAGCCGCGCATCTCGCGCCATCTCAAGCTCCTCGTCGAGGCCGGCGTCGTGCGCCGCTATCCCGAGGGCGCGTGGGCCTACTACCGCCTCGCCGAGGACGAAGCGGCTGGTGCGCTGGGGGCGGCGCTCATCCGGAGACTCGATACGGCCGACAGCGTGCTCAGTCGTGACCGGCAGCGGCTCGAGTCGGTGAAGCGGGCTCACGCCGAGACGGCAGCCTCCTATTTTGCCGCGAATGCCGCCTCGTGGGATCGCCTGCGCTCCCTGCACCTGCCGGAAGATGCGGTCGAGGCAGCCATTCGCAGGGCGGTCGGCACGCGCCCCTTCGGCAGCTTTCTCGACCTCGGCACCGGCACCGGGCGCATGCTCGAGCTCTTCGCTGACCTTTACGAGCGGGGCGTCGGCATCGACGCCAGCCAGCCGATGCTGGCGGTGGCCCGTGCCAATCTCGACAACAACGGCGTGACGAACGTCCAGGTCCGCCATGGCGACGTCTATGCGCTGGCTGTACCGCATGGCAGCTTCGACGTCGTCGCGATCCATCAGGTGCTGCATTTCCTCGAGGATCCGGCGCGCGCCGTCGCCGAGGCCGCGCGCGCCGTCCGCCCGGGCGGGCGACTGCTCGTCGTCGACTTCGCCCCGCACGATCTCGAGTTCCTGCGGGCCGAGCACGCCCATCGCCGGCTCGGCTTTTCGCACGAGCAGGTGGAGAGTTGGCTGCGGGCCGCCGGCCTCGATGTCGTGCGCATCGAGGATCTCGCGCCCCCCGCCGGATCGGACGGACAACTCACCGTGACGCTTTGGCTCGCTCGCGACCCGCGCTTCGAGGTCGCCGGCGACAGGACCCGACGCCTGGAGACGACGGCATGACGAACCCCATCACCCGCCTCAGCCGCGCCGGCGGCGAAGCGCCGTTCCGCGTGTCGTTCGAGTTCTTCCCGCCCACCTCCGAGGACATGGAGCGGCGCCTCTGGGATTCGATCGGCCGGCTCGCCCCGCTGTCGCCGAGCTTCGTCTCCGTCACCTACGGCGCCGGCGGCTCGACGCGCGAGCGCACGCACGCCACCGTCGAGCGGCTGATCCGCGAGACGCCGCTGAAACCGGCGGCCCATTTGACGTGCGTGGCGGCGAGCCGCGACGAGGTCGATGCCGTCATCCGCTCCTACTGGGCCGCGGGCGTGCGTCACATCGTGGCGCTGCGGGGCGATCCGCCCGAGGGTGTCGGCGCGCGCTACACGCCGCACCCCGACGGCTACGCCTTCTCGGACGAGCTGGTGGCCGGCGTGCGCCGCATCGCCGACTTCGAGGTCTCGGTCTCGGCCTATCCCGAGCGCCATCCCGAGAGCCCGGACTGGGCGACGGAGATCGACGCGCTGAAGCGCAAGGTCGACGCCGGTGCGACGCGGGCGATCACCCAGTTCTTCTTCGACAACGACCTCTACGACGCCTACGTCGAGCGGGCTCGCGCGGCCGGCATCGACATCCCGATCGTCGCCGGCATCATGCCGGTCTTGAGTCTCGCCCAGGTCACCCGTTTCGCCGAGCGCTGCGGCGCGACGGTGCCGGACTGGGTGCGCCGGCGTTTCGAAGGGCTGGAAGCCGACGCTGCCACCCGGCAACTGGTGTCGGCCGCCGTCTCGGCCGAGCAGGTGATGGACCTCGTCGACCGCGGCGTCACCGACTTCCACTTCTACACGCTGAACAGAGCCGACCTCGTCTACGCCATCTGCCATCTGCTCGGCCTCCGGCCGGACAGCGTGGCAGCCGCGGCCTGAGGTGCAGGAGACGACGATGACCCACCCCCGTGCCGCCGCCGCGTCGCGCGCGACTGCAACGCTGAACGACATCGCCGCCCGCCGCATCCTCGTGATCGACGGGGCGATGGGCACAATGCTGCAGCGCTACAAGTTCTCGGAAGCCGACTTCCGTGGCGCGCGCTTCGCCGACTGGCCGAGCGATGTGAAGGGCAATAACGATCTCCTCAGCCTGACGCAGCCGGATGCGATCCGCGCCGTCCACACCGCCTACTTCGAGGCGGGTGCCGACGTCGTCGAGACGAACACATTTTCGTCGACCACCATCGCCATGGCCGACTACGGCATGGAGGCGCTCGCCTACGAACTGAACTTCGAGGGCGCCCGGCTCGCCCGCGAAGTGGCGGACACCATCACGGCGCGGGATCCGTCGCGGCCGCGCTTCGTCGCAGGCGCCATCGGCCCGACGAACCGGACCGCCTCGATCTCGCCGGACGTCAACAACCCCGGCTTCCGGGCCGTCTCCTTCGACGATCTGCGCATCGCCTACGCCCAGGCGACGCGGGGGCTCGTCGATGGCGGGGCGGATCTCATTCTGGTCGAGACGGTCTTCGACACGCTGAACGCCAAGGCGGCGCTGTTCGCCATCGAGGAGGTGTTCGAAGAGGTCGACTTCAGGCTGCCGGTGATGGTGTCCGGCACGATCACCGACCTGTCGGGTCGGACCCTGTCCGGCCAGACACCGACGGCGTTCTGGTACTCGGTCCGGCACGGGCGGCCGTTTTCCATCGGGCTCAACTGCGCGCTCGGCGCCAAGGAAATGCGCGCCCACATTGCGGAACTGTCCCGCGTCGCCGACACGCTCGTCTGCGCCTACCCGAATGCCGGCCTGCCGAACGAGTTTGGCGAGTACGACGAGAGCCCCGAGGCGACGGCGGCCCTGATCGGCGAGTTCGCCGACGCTGGCCTCGTCAACATCGTCGGCGGCTGCTGCGGCACCACGCCCGACCACATCGCGGCGATCGCGGCGGCAGTTCAGGGCAAGCCGCCGCGGGTAGTTCCGAAGGCCGACCACCGCCTCCGCCTCGCAGGCCTCGAGCCGTTCGCGGCGTGAGCGCTCGACGACCCAGCTTTCCCGACTTCTGTTCGTTTTTCAAAGGCTCGCCGGAATGACCCGCACGGCCACGTTCATCAATATCGGCGAGCGCACCAACGTCACGGGCTCGGCGCGGTTCCGCAAGCTGATCAAGGAAGGCGACTACGCGACCGCCCTCGAGGTGGCGCGCGAGCAGGTCGAGAACGGCGCCCAGATCATCGACGTCAACATGGACGAGGGCCTGCTCGATTCCGAGCAGGCGATGGTGACCTTCCTCAACCTCGTCGCCGCCGAACCGGACATCGCCCGCGTGCCGGTGATGGTCGATTCGTCCAAGTGGTCGGTCATCGAAGCGGGTCTCAAGTGCCTGCAGGGCAAGGGGATCGTCAATTCGATCTCGATGAAGGAGGGCGAGGAGGCCTTCCGCGAGGCGGCGCGGCGCGTGCTGCGCTACGGCGCCGCTGTCGTCGTCATGGCCTTCGACGAGAAGGGGCAGGCGGACACCTACGAGCGCAAGATCGAGATCTGCCGGCGCTCCTACGACATCCTTGTCAACGAGGTGGGCTTTCCGCCCGAGGACATCATCTTCGATCCCAACATCTTCGCGGTCGCGACAGGCATCGAGGAGCACGACAACTACGGCGTCGACTTCATCAACGCGACCCGCTGGATCCGCGAGAACCTGCCCGGCGCCCACGTCTCCGGCGGCGTCTCGAACCTGTCGTTCTCGTTCCGCGGCAACGAGCCGGTGCGCGCGGCGATGCACTCGGTGTTCCTCTACCATGCGATTGCCGCCGGCATGGACATGGGCATCGTCAACGCCGGCCAGCTGACGGTCTATGACGACATCGACCCGGAACTGCGCGAGCTCTGCGAGGACGTCGTCCTCAACCGCCGCAAGGATTCCACCGAGCGCCTCGTCGAGGCGGCGGCGCGGTTCAAGGGCGACGGCGTCCAGAAGAAGGAGGTCGATGCGGCCTGGCGGTCCTGGCCGGTCGAGAAGCGCCTCGAGCATGCGCTCGTCGCCGGCATCACGGAGTTCATCGAGGTCGATACCGAGGAGGCGCGCCAGACCGTCGAGCGGCCGCTGCACGTCATCGAGGGGCCGCTGATGGCCGGGATGAACGTCGTCGGCGACCTGTTCGGCGCCGGCAAGATGTTCCTGCCGCAGGTGGTGAAGTCGGCCCGCGTGATGAAGCAGGCGGTCGCCTACCTGATGCCGTTCATGGAGGAGGAGAAGCGCCTCTCCGGCCTCGACCAGCGCTCGGCCGCCGGCAAGGTGCTGCTCGCGACCGTGAAGGGCGACGTCCACGATATCGGCAAGAACATCGTCGGCGTCGTCCTGCAGTGCAACAATTTCGAGGTGATCGACCTCGGCGTGATGGTGTCGTCGACGCGGATCCTGGAGACGGCGCGCAACGAGAACGTCGACATCATCGGCCTGTCCGGCCTGATCACGCCGTCGCTCGACGAGATGTGCCACGTCGCTGCCGAGATGGAGCGCGAGGGATTCGACATGCCGCTTCTGATCGGTGGCGCCACGACGAGCCGCATCCATACGGCAGTGAAGATCCATCCGAACTACCAGCGCGGACAGTCGGTCTACGTCACCGATGCGAGCCGCGCCGTCGGCGTGGTCTCGCGGCTGATGTCGGACCGGACGGCGTTCTTCGGCGAGGTCAAGGCGGAGTACGCCAACATCGCCGAGGTGCACGCCCGCGGCCAGGCCGACCGTCGGCGGCTTTCGCTCGAGGATGCGCGGGCGAAGCGCGTCAGGCTCGCCGCCACGCCTTCAATGGTGCGGCCGAGCTTTCTCGGCGCACGCGTCATCGACGACTGGCGGCTCGCCGACCTCGTCGATTTCATCGACTGGACGCCGTTCTTCTCGGCGTGGGAGATCAAGGGCACTTATCCGCTGCTGTTCGACGACCCGAAGGTCGGCGAGGCGGCGAGGGCGCTCTATGCCGACGCGCGGGCGATGCTGACCCAGATGGTCGCCGAGGACTGGCTGACGCCGCGGGCCGTCGTCGGTTTCTGGCCCGCCGCCTCGGACGGCGACGACATCGTCCTCTATGCCGACGAGGAGCGGCGGGAACGGCTGGCGACGCTGCACACGCTGCGCCAGCAGATGGCGCGGGCGAGCGACCGCGGCAACGCGGCGCTGTCCGACTTCGTCGCCCCGGTTTCGGCGGGCGTCGCCGACTATGTGGGTGGCTTCGCGGTGTCGACCGGTTTTGGCGAGGATGCGGTGGCGGAGCGGTTCTCGCGCGCCAACGACGACTATTCGAAGATCCTGTCGCAGTCCCTGGCGGATCGGCTCGCCGAAGCCTTCGCCGAGGCCCTGCACGCCAAGGTGCGGCGCGAACTCTGGGGTTACGCGCCGGACGAGACGCTGAGCAACGCCGAGATGATCGCCGAGGCATACCAGGGCATCCGTCCCGCCCCAGGCTATCCGGCGCAGCCAGACCACACCGAAAAGCGGACGCTGTTCCGCCTGCTCGACGCAGAGAACGCCATCGGCATCCGTCTCACCGAGAGTTGCGCGATGTGGCCGGCATCGTCGGTCTCCGGTCTGTACTTCGCCCGGCCCGAGAGTCACTATTTCGGCGTCGGTAAGATCGAGCGGGATCAGATCGAGGACTACGCGGTCCGCAAGGGCTGGCCGGTGGAAGAGGCGGAACGGTGGCTCGCCCCGATCCTCGCCTATGACCCGCTTCGGATGCGGCAGGCCGCCGAATAGTCGTTTACGCAATTCAGCATAAAGTCTATGCTCAATCGCATGAAGGTGCGGTGGGACGACTTCGAGACGGTGCTGGAGGTCTGGCGAACGGGGACCCAGGAGCGTGCAGCTGCCGCTCTTGGCCTCGACCAGGCGACGATCTCACGACGCATCGCGCGCCTCGAGCAAGCCGCAGCCGTGAAGCTGTTCATGAGGCGGGGTGGCCGGCTGGTCCCGACCCCGGCCGGTGAAGTCTTCGTCAGCCGCCTCGCCCAGGTCGATGAAGCCGTTACCGCGGCCCGCGTCGCGCTCGCCGCGGCAAACGCAATCGCCGAGACGACGGTTCGGATCGCCGCGACGCCTCTTTTGATCGACCACGTGTTGGCACCGGCGCTGGGCGGCCTGTCGCGTCGATATCCGGGGCTGAAGGTCGATCTTGCGGCGCGTCCCGCCGGCAGCCTTCTTGCTGCGGACTGCGATCTGGCGCTGCACGAATCAAGGCCGGACGATGCTGGACTGGTCCAGCGCCGGGTCGCCATCATGCCGTTCCGCGTCTATGCACCGGCCGCTCGTCCGGACTGCGAGGACTGGGTCGGCCTGCTGCCCCGCGATGAGCCGGTGCCACAGCCTCGGTGGATGATCGACAACGTTCCGCGTGCGAAGGTCACTGTGCGGGTCGCCGAGTGGTCGACGGCCCTCGTGGCCGTGAGCAAGGGCGTCGGTCGGGCACCTCTGCCCGTCTTCATGGGCCGCCGCGAGCCTGCAGTGCTCCCGGTCTCGGACGTCGTCTTCGCCCACGAGATCTGGCTCGCGCTGCCGGCCGATTCGGCGCCCTCGCCGCCGCTCGCGGCCGCGCAACGCTGGGTGGACGAGGCGTTATCGGCCGTCCACCTCAGCGACGCTTGAGGCTGGGCCAGCCTGAGGCGCACAAGCGACGCCCGGGAGGGCCCGCGGTTCCGAATGCCAGAACGAGATGACGCTACAAAACCAGACTACTCGCCTCGACGGCGAATGATGCCGGAGGTCGACGCCGCTTCAGTGGACGGCGGCCCTCAGAACAGGCCGACGGCGATCGCTCCGATGAACACGAACGCCGCGGTAACGAGGAACACGTTGAGGCTCTTGCCGATAGTCATCGTCGCCTCCTGCAGGTGCCCAACCTAACGAAAAGGTAACCCTGTTCGCCGTCCGTGGGAACCGACCAAACGTTGTGCGCCGCACAATTCGAGCGGCTTTGTAATGACGATAGAGTAAGTCGTGTTAGTCGTGCAATGGCCGTGTCGCCAGGAATTTGGGGCTGCGGCGAAAAAATCGCCCCAACTGGCCGCCGTTTCCGGAACGCTGTTCTGCCACGGCTCTCTACGGGCGCGGCGGTATCGTCGGCAGAGCGCCATCGCGCGGTGTGATCGCGCGGGCGGGCCGGATTGGCACGGCAAAATCGGTCGCGCCGTCGCGACCGCGTTAACGCGCGGTTCGGACGACAGCGCGATGGTGCCGGCATGGAACGCCGCCTCGCACTGCGCTTTGCCGCTGTCGCGCTGCTCTCGGCCGCGCTGGCCGGGTGCGGTTTCTTCGGCTACCGCGGCAGCGAACCGCGCGAAGCCTGGCGCGCACAGGCGTCCGCAGCGTGCATGCGCTCGGGCCTCGTCCAACCGACGGCCTTCGTGCGCCCGCGCCGCGCCGTCGACGGCCCCGGCATTTGCGGCGCCGACCGCGCTTTCGTGATGTCGGCAGCGCTCGGCGGGCGCGTCGCGTTCTCGACACCGGCCACCCTCGACTGCCCGATGGTGGTCTCGATCGAGCGGTGGTTCGCCCAGACGGTGCAACCGGCCGCCCTGCAGTATTTCGGGCAGCCGGTCGTCGAGGTCGGAAACGCCGGTTCCTACGTCTGCCGCGGCCGCAACGGGTCTAGCAAGGGCCCGCTGTCGGAGCACTCGTTTGCGAACGCCCTCGACATCTCCTCCTTCACCCTGGCCGACGGCCGCCGCATCACCGTCGAAGGCGGCTGGTGGGGGACGGTGGAGGAGGGGCGGTTCCTGCGCGCTGTCCACCGCGGCGCCTGTGACCGCTTCACCACCGTCATCGGTCCAGAGGGTGACCGCGCCCACCGCGACCACCTTCACCTCGACCTCGCCCGCCACGTCCGCAAGAACACCTACCGCTACTGCCGCTGAGGCGCCGCCAGCGATCGCGGCCGAGGGCGTGGCTAGGTCACGTGCTGGCGCGCAAACTGCATGCTCCGCCGTCGCCGAATCTCTGGGGAAAGCGAGCATGGAAACCATTCCCGTCATCGACGTCACACCGCTCGCCTCTGCGGACGAAGCGGACCGACGCCACGTTGCCGCGGAGATCGGCCGGGCGTGCCGCGGCATCGGCTTCTTCTACGTCGCCGGCCACGGGATCGCGCCCGCGACGCTGGAGGCCGTGTTCGCCCGGGCGAATGCCTTCTTCGGTCGTCCGGTCACCGAGAAGGCGCTGCTGTCGATCGAGCAGTCGCCCTTCAACCGCGGCTATGTCGGGCTCGGCGGCGAGAGCCTCGACCCGAGCAAGCCGGCGGACCTGAAGGAGGCCTTCAACATCGGCCTGGAACTGCCGCCGGACGATCCGGACGTGATGGCGGGCAAACCGTTCCGCGGGCTCAACCAGTGGCCCGACGATGGCGATTTCCGCGCCACCATGCTCGCCTACTACGATGCCGTGCTCGATCTCGGCTGCCGCCTGCATCGCGGCTTCTCGATCGACCTCGGCCTGCCGGAGGACTTCTTCGCCGCCGCGCTGGAGAGGCCGGCGGCGATCCTGCGGCTGCTGCACTACCCGCCGCGTCCGACGACGATCGCGGACGGGCAGGCGGGTGCCGGCGAGCACACCGATTACGGCAACCTCACGCTGCTGATGGTCGACGGTGTCGCCGGGCTGGAGGTGCGCACGCGCGACGGCCGCTGGATCGACGCGCCGCACATCCCCGGAACCTTCGTCTGCAACATCGGCGACTGCCTGATGCGCTGGACCAACGACGTCTACGTCTCGACGCCGCACCGGGTGCGGCCACCCGACCGGGAGCGCACATCGGTGGCCTTCTTCCTCGACGCCAACCCGGACGCCGAGGTCGCGGTACTGCCGGGCTGCGTGTCCGCTTCCCGGCCTGCCCGCTATTCCCCGATCAGCGCCGGCGACTATTTGGCGGAGCGCCTCGACGCGACCTACGCCTTCCGCCGTAAAGCTGTCTGACCTGGTTCAAGGCACCTTTCCAATCAACCGCTTGCTCAGGGTTTCCTCAGCCAGCTCCGCAACAGCGTATCCATGGTGGCGAGGGCGGAAGTCTTTGCTGCGGCGTTGGCCGCCTTGGCGAAGTCCGTCGTGCCGGCCGAAGCGCGGTCGAAACCGTGCGTCGCTCCGAGATAGCTCGCCATCATCACCGGTGCCTCGCGCTCGAGAGCCTCGGTATAGCGGGCATCGCACGTCGGCGAGGGTGGGGTCGTGGTGTCGGCGGTGCCGACAAAAAGGTGAGTCGGGATCGTCGGTTCCCACGCTCCGTTGAAGTCGCCCTGCAGGCCGCAGCCCGGATAGAACGCGGCGGCGCCGGCGAACCAGGGCGACGGCTTCTTGGCGCTCTTCTTCCACACCGCGGGGCCCGTCTTCGCCACGGTGGACAGGACGGCACTGCCGCCATTTGAAAAGCCGACCAGCGCCACCGGCCTCTGACGGACCCGGTCCTGCTTGCGCAGTGCCTGCAGGGCGCCGATGGCGTCCAGCGGCCGGACGGTCACCTCGTTCAGTTTGGCCGGGCGATCCGCATAGGGAATGTCACAGACGCCGCTGCCGTGGCCGCGGGGCCCGAAGCTGTCGACGAGGAGCACGCCGTAGCCGGCGGCCGACAGCCGGCCGCCCCAGTCGCGGTACTGCGCGGCGACGGTGGCGGCGTCGAACGTGACCGTGTTGGACGAGTAGGCGCCGCCGCAGCCGTGCATGAGCACGACGGCGGGGCGGGCGCCGGCCCGCTTGGCATTCCAGAAGTAGCCGGTGAGCGTCGTCTTGCCGTCGGCGCTCTTGAAGCTCAGCGTCGTATCCGGCGCCCGCGCATCGGCGGCAACGGCCGGCGTGGCAATGGCGAACGCGGCTGCGAAAGCCGCGGCGATCGAGAGGCGGTGCATGTCTGTGACCTCGTCAGCCCCCTCGCCATTCCGCGGTCGTCCGCGTGGTGGCGACTGAACCGCCAGCCTGCCACGCGCACCGGCCGCCGGCGAGTGCGGCGCCCTTTTCGCGCAACCCCGGTCGCACGGCTGTGATCGCCGTCACGGGATGGCTGACTGCTGGGCTTCAGGCGCCCGGCAGCGCGAAGAGGTCGGCCAGCACGCCGTGGTCACCGCGCTGGCGAGCGGGGGCAGGGGCGTCATAGACGACGAGCAGGTTGGCGACGGTCGACCGCGGCAGGCGCAGCAGCGTCATGCCCTCGGCGTGATCGTCCCCGTTCCCGAACGGGAGATCGCCGACATAGGCGGTGTCGTCGCCGCGATGGACGCCGACGGGCGATGGCGCGAGGGCGGCCGCGCCCCTCCAGGCATAGATGCGCACCGGGCCATCGAGGTCCATCGTCGGCCCGGCGAGGATCAGGATGTCGTCCCCGTGCGCCATCAGCGAGCGGATGCCGAGCCCGTCGAGATCGAGGAAGTGCTTGCGGTAGAAGCTGCCGTCTGCCTCGAGGGGCGCAAGGTGCAGGGCGCCGTGCTTGCCGTCCCCGAGTGCGATCTCGATGACCGTGGCAAAGCCCCGCAGCACAGGCCCGCGCAGGCCGAGCAGGATGCGGGTCCCGACGACGACGATGCCCTCGATGTCGAATCCGTTCTCCTTGGCCGGCACCTCCAGAAAGCGGCCGAAGTGCACGTCGGCGCAGACGGCGGCCGTCAGGGCGCTGCGCGTGGCTGCTGCCTTCAGATGCTTCTGCTTCTCGGCAATCGGCAGGCGGCCGGCGCGGCGCTTTCGGCCGTCCGCCGTCTTCACCTTGTCGACGAGGGTGAAGGCATCGGGGTCGGCGTTCTCGAGCGGGAGCCGGCCGAACAGGAAGCGGTTCGCCTCGAGCTTGACCTCGGTGAGCCGGGACAGCGCGGCATCGGCGTCGTCGGCCTTCTTCGGCCGCCGCCGCGCCAGGCTGTGCGAGCCGATCGCCCAGAGATAGCCGTCCCGGAGAGCCAGCCCCTCGATGTCTGCTTCCTCGTCATCGGCGCCCGGCAAGGCGAGACGATCGCGCAGCGAGAAGCGCTCGTGGTTGCCGAATTGAGCGCCCTCCGTGGACAGTCTGAGGCGCTCCACCGTGGCCGTCTCGTCGGAGGTCAGCCACAGCGTGCGGCCGTCAGGCGAGGCGACGACACACGACAGGTGCTCCCGCAACGGGTCGCCCTGGCCGTCCGGGGCGCTGAGTTCGAGGGCGATCTGGCCGATGCGGGGCAGCGTGCGTCGGGCCGGGGCGTT